>NZ_JBEZDJ010000006.1:0-295904 GCF_040648275.1 Micromonospora sp. NPDC049171 | reverse complement strand
CACCAGGAACTCGGCTACACCCCCAGCATCACCCTCGACGCCGGCCTCGCCGACACCGTCACCTGGTACCGCGACAACCGCACCTGGTGGGAACCTCTCAAGACCACACCCACCGCATGAGCTGACAACCGCCTGAGCTGACAACGCCGCGGGTGGTGGTGCCGACGTGTCGAGATCGTCGGCGCCACCACCCGCGGCGGTTGTGTCTTCGGTCAGCGGCCTCCGGCGCGGAAGACCTCCGAGACGGTGCGGAGCACCACCTTGACGTCCAACCACAGCGACCAGTTCTCGATGTAGTAGTTGTCGAACCGGGCCCGGTCGGAGATCGGGGTGTCCCCGCGCAGGCCGCTGACCTGCGCGAGCCCGGTGAGCCCAACGGGAACCCGGTGGCGTGCCGCGTAGTCCGGGTATTCCGCCGAGAACTTCTCCACGAAGTACGGCCGTTCCGGCCGCGGCCCGACCACGCTCATGTCGCCACGCAGGATGTTCCACAACTGGGGCAGCTCGTCCAGCGACGTCCGGCGCATGAACCGGCCGATCGGGCCGACCCGGTTGTCGTGGGCGATGGACCAGTTGGTCTGGGACTCCTGCTCGTTCACGGGACGCATCGAGCGGAACTTGATGACGTTGAACGGCTTGCCGTACCGGCCGATCCGCTCCTGGTAGAAGAAGATGCCCTTGCCACCGTCGATGAACGTGGCGAGCGCGCAGAGCAGCAGCACCGGGCTCAACAGCAGGAGCGCGACCCCGGCGAACAGCATGTCCGACGCGCGCTTGATGGCCCACCGCGGGCCGGTCAGCGTGATGTCACCGATCTTGACGATCGGGAACGCGCCGATGTGGTCGGGGTAACCGCTGTGGGAGCGTGAGCCCCACAGACGCGGCACGGCCCAGAGATCGCAGCGGGAGCTGCGCGGCTGCAACAGGGTTTCCATGAGCGTGGTCTCGTCGCAGTCCGGGTCGGCGATGATCAGGACTTCGCACTCCGTCAACCGGACGAGGTGTTCGAGGTCCGACATCGACCCGCTCAGCGGCAGCGCACCGTTACCCTGGCGCGACGCGACGTCGACACAGCCGGCGTACCGCAGGCCGTACTGCGGGTAGCGGCGCAGCAGCCTGGCGATTTCGAGGCCGATCGGGCCGCCGCCGACGACGAGCGCGTTGTGCTCCGCCCAGCGACGCTTGCGGGACAGGACGGTGAACGACCTGCTGGCCGCACGCCCGAGGATCACGAGCCCCGCCGACAGCGCGACGCCGCGCATGAACCCGCCGACGTACGCCACCGAGGCGTGACGTTCGGCCGCGATGATGGCCACCACCGAGGCGGCGGCCAGCAGGCGCCCGCAGAGGCTCGGCAGCTCGTCGAGGATGCTCACGTGCCGGCGCGGCCGGTAGAGGCCGCCGGCCGCGAAGAGGGCCACGGTCAGGGCCGCGTTGGCCATCGTCCCGCGCCAGTAGCTCTGGGTCAGCACCAGCGGAGCGATGAGCGCGACGGCGTCGACGGGCGCGATCATCATCCAGGCTCGCAGCCACCGGGTCCGTGACGAGGTGCGGGACCGCGCGTACGGCAGGACGGCCGTGGTGCCCAGGCCGGGCGTCTCGACCTTCGCCTGCGCCCGAATCCGCGGCTCCCTGGTCTGGGGCACGGGTGGGGCGCCGCCGTACAGACGGGCCCCGTCGCCCGGCATGTCAGTCTCGTCCCCGCCGACTGGCGGCGGCGTGGACGAATGGCTGGTCGCCGGCTGGCCTGGCACTAGTGGACCTCCCCGTGAATGCCCTCGGTCACGCATCCCGACCGTAAGGGCGACCGAACTCTACGATCGACCGGGTCGAGTCACCATAGCCGGCAAGTCAGTTCCTCCTCCTACTTTGCGGCGGAGAGGATTCCCGGAACGTTGTCGTTGCGGACCGCGTCGAAGACCTTGGCTGCCTTGTCCTTGTCGGCGAGCACGACGCTCTCGGTGCCCATCGTGCCGGTGCCCTTCACCGGGCAGGTGAGGAACGTCAGGTTGCCGCTGCGCAGGTCACGCATCTCGGAGGCGAGATCAATCAGGTTCAACTTCTTGTCCACGGCGACCGCGTCCGCCGTCGCCTTGACGAAGGAGTTGAGCTTGGCCGGGTTGGCGAGCGTCCCGCCGGACGCCGCCTTGTCCAGGATCGCCTTGATCACCTGCTGCTGGTGCCTGATCCGGGCGAAGTCGCCGTCGGCGAAGGCGTGCCGTTCGCGTGCGTAGTCCAGCGCGGCCGCCCCGTCCATCTTCTGCCGTCCGGCCTTGAACGTCCGGCTGCCGTTGAGCGCGTACAGCGTGGTGAAGCCCTTCTCCACGTCCACGGTGATGCCGCCGAGCGCGTCCACGATCTCCTTGAAGCCGCTGAAGTCGACGATCGTCACGTGGTCGATCCGCACGCCGGTGAACTTCTCCACCGTCTGCACCAGCAGCGGCACGCCACCCCACGCGAACGACGCGTTGATCTTCGCGTCCTTGCCACCCCGGCCGCTCGAGGACTTCGGCACGCTGACCCAGGTGTCCCGGGGGATCGAGATGAGCTGGGCGCTGGACCGGTCCTTCGGCAGGTGGGCCACGATGATGGTGTCGGTGCGGGAGCCGGACTCGTTGCCCGGATCGCGGGAGTCGCTGCCGAGGATCATGATGTTCATGGCGCCCTGGGCGTTCTCACCAACCTGCGGACGGTCGGCCTCCGGCACACCGTCGAAGGCGTCGACGCGCTCGATGCCGGAGTTGATGGAACGGAAGTACAAACCTCCGGCGATCATGCCGCTACCGCCGAGCAACGCCAGGACCACGAAGGTGATCAAAGCGACCTTTTGCCACCGGGGACGCTTCCGCCGCGCCTTCTTGGTCGGCTCCGATGGTTGCTGCGGCGCGATGAACTGGGTCTCGGGCTCCGCGTACTCTTGGCGATACTGCATGCCGCGATGCTACTGATTCCGGGTTACAGGCATGTACCCCCGTCCGGGTCATCGGATCCGCGACCCGACCGAAACTTCTCCGACGATCGTTGGCCCGAACCCGCTATGAAGCAGCGGTGGACGCCATCCAACCACGCAGAGCCCTCGCCGGCACGCCGTTCGCCCCGGTCGGCGGCCACTGGCACCCGGGCGACGGCAGCGGCGGAGGGTGGTAGCCAGGTGCGACTGACGTCGATCCACACGTACCCGGTCAAGGGTTGTCACCGGCTCGACCACGACGGCGCGTTCGTGCGGCCGTGGGGTCTGGCCGGCGACCGGCGCTGGATGGTCGTCGACGCCGACGGCGTCGGCGTCACCCAGCGGGACACCACCCGGCTGGTCGGCCTGCACGCCAGCGTTCGCCCCGGGGGTCTGACGCTGCGCGCCGCCGGGCGGCCCGACCTCGACGTGCCCGAGCCGACCGCCGGCGATCCGGTCGCGGTGCGCACCTTCCGCCACCGCACCATCCCGGTCCCGGCTCTGCCGGCCGGTCGAGCGGCCGACGACTGGCTCGGTGCGCTGCTCGGCCGACCGGTCCGGCTGGTCTGGCTGGCCCGGCCGACCCGCCACCTGGCCGTCGAGGACCGCGACCACGACACCGGCGACGAGGTCAGCTTCGCCGACGCCTACCCGCTGCTGCTGACGAACACCGCCTCCCTCGACGTCCTCAACGAATGGCTGGCCGAGGCGGCGGAGGAACCGCTGCCGATGACCCGGTTCCGACCCAACCTGGTCGTCGACGGGGCACCGGCCTGGGCCGAGGACGACTGGGTGGGTCGATCGCTGCGCATCGGTGACCTGCGGTTTCGCGCCGCCGGGCCGTGCGCCCGCTGCGTGGTGACCACGACCGACCAGGAAACCGGGGTACGCACGAAGGAACCGCTGCGCACCCTCGGCCGCCACCGCAACGTCCAGCGGAAGATCCTCTTCGGACTGAACCTGGTACCGCTCGACAGTGGACCGCTGGCCGTGGGGGCCGCGCTCGTCCTCGCGCCCTGACCGGTCACCGCGACCCTCGATCGGGAACGCGCCGATCACCGTCCGTCGACGCTGTCTTAGCTTTGGCTTAGCCGGCTTGTCGCCTCGCGCCCGGTTCCGGCAGCATCGCCGTCGTGACGGACGCAAGCGTTGTCGACATCGACATCGACCTGGACCGGGCTCCCGAGGTCCGGCCCCGGTCGTCGTCGCGCTCGACGCCCTGGCTGGTCGCCACCGGCGTCACAGTTGTCGCGGCGGCACTGGGGCTCACCCTGACCCTGCGGTCGGGCTCCGCCCCGGCCTGTGCCGCCGGCCGGACGCTCGCCGCCGCACCGCCCACCGGCACCGCCACCCACAGCGGCAAGGCCACCTTCTACGACTCGAACGGCGCTGGCGGCAACTGCTCGAACCCCGCTGCCCCGGCCAACCGCCTCTACGTCGCGCTCGGCCCGACCGAATACTCCGCCGGCGCCGCCTGCGGTGGCTTCCTCGACGTGACCGGCCCGAAGGGCACCGTCCGAGTGCTGATCATGGACCAGTGCCCGGAGTGTGCGCCCGGGCACCTCGATCTGTCCCGCGAGGCGTTCGCCCGGATCGCCGAGCCGGTCCAGGGTCTCGTCCCGGTCACCTACCGCGCGGTGGTCAACCCACCGCTGCCCGGCCCGCTCACCTTTCGGATCAAGGAGGGCGCGTCGCAGTTCTGGTTCGCCGTCCGCGTCGGCAACCACGGCAACCCGCTGCGGTCGGTCGAGGTCCGGCAGCGGGACAGCGATCCGTGGCGCCCGGCCGCCCGGCAGGACTACAACTACTGGCTGATCCCCCCCGGCGCCGGGGCCGGACCGTTCACCATCCGCGTCAGCGACGTGTACGGAAACCGCGCCACCGTCGGCGGCATCCGGATGGCACCCGCCCAGGTGCAGAACAGCGCGGTCCGCATGTACGGAAGTGTCGGCGCGGCGGCCACCCCGCGCCCGGCCGCGTCGGCCCGGCCGCCCGGCAACCGACCCGCCGGTACGCCGACGCCGGCCCGCCGACCGGCCGAGGTGGCGAAGGCGAGCGCGCCGGCCACCGGCACGCCGAGCACCCCGCCGGTCGCGGCGAACGCCCGCTGGTGCGCGGGCTGACCGCTCAGTCTGGTGCGCGGGCTGACCGCTCAGTCTGGTGCGCGGGTGACCGCTCAGTCGACAGGCGTCAGGTCGAGCCACATCAGGATCTCGTCCCGGTCGTCACCGGGCGCCACCCGCAACGCGCCCGGCAACCGGCCGATCTCCCGGTAGCCGAGGCGAGCGTAGAACGTGTCCAGCCCCAACCCGTCGCGCACCGTCACGTGCAGCGCCTCGTGGCCGAACCGCCTGCCCAGCCGAGCGGCCTCGACCATCAGCGCCGAGCCGTACCCGGTGCCCTGGGCGTCCGGGTGGACCATCACCCGCTTCAACACACACCAGTGCGCCTTGAGCGGGAAACGGTTGTCACTGAAGACCAGCAGGGCCACCAATCGGTCGCCGGAGTATCCGACAAGCAGGCGGTCCGGTCCGTCGGTGATGCCGGCGAAGGTCGGGTCGGCGAGCACGTGGACGTCGGCGACGGTCACCGGCGGGACGAAGCCGACCGCGCCGCCAGCGTTGCTGGCGTCCGCCCAGAGCGCGACGATCTCGGCGCGCAGCCGCGGGGTCAGGTCGGGGTCGAGGACGAAGCGCAGACTCACGCTCGCCATCCTGACCTGCCGACCAGGCCCGCGACCCTCGACAGTGACGCGCCCGACAACCGCAGTCGGGGCGCGTGGTGCTCGGTGGCCTGTGGTGCTCGTTGATCTGTGCGGGAGAGGGGACTCGAACCCCTACGCCCTTTCGGACAATAGGACCTAAACCTATCGCGGCTGCCGTTACGCCACTCCCGCCAACCCGCTGAGTCTAGAACGTCCGGCTTCGGCGATGTCGAGCCCGGCCTCCCGGCGGCTGGTCCAAGGCCGCGCCGGGGCTCTCCGCCTCAGTCCAGGCCGAGGTCGCGGCGGAGCTTCGCGACGTGCCCGGTGGCCTTGACGTTGTAGAGCGCTCGCTCGACCTTGCCGTCGGCGTCGATCACGAACGTCGAGCGGATCACGCCGGTGACGGTCTTGCCGTACAACTGCTTCTCGCCGTACGCGCCGTAGGCGGTCAGCACCGCCCGGTCCGGGTCGGACACCAGCGGGAAGGTGATCGCGTCGCGCTCGCGGAACTTCGCCAGCTTCTCCGGCTTGTCCGGGGAGATGCCGACGACCTCGTACCCGGCTGCCTGGAGTGCGGCGAGCGAGTCGCGGAAGTCGCAGGCCTGCTTGGTGCAGCCGGGGGTCATCGCCGCCGGGTAGGCGTACAGGATCACCCTGCGACCGCGCAGGTCGGCGAGGGAGAGTTGGTCACCGGTGTCGGTGGCGAGGGTGAACTCGGGCGCGGGGTCACCGGGGGAGAGGCGGTCGGGCGTGGTCATGGCCCGACGATACCGCCGCCCGACCGGGCGCCTGCTGTCGCTGGCGGCGTGGCCTGGGTCGGTTGGGCGCTGTCACCGGCGGCGAGGGCAGGATGGCGGGTCGATCACCTGGGCGGCGGACCGCCGCAGGGTTTGGTCGGCCGGAAAGGTGATCAACACCTCGCGTTGTTGCCAGAGTCTGGCAACAACGAGTGTTGGGAAATAGGCTGACGCACGCTGGTCCGGTCGGGCCCGCTGACGTGTGGGAGGTCGCGTGGAAACACTGGCGATGCACATCTCGAACGGGATCATCGACGGTCCGGTGGCAGCGATCTTCGCTGCGCTCGCTCTTGCCGCGCTCACCTTCTGCGTCCTGCGCGGCCGGCGTGACCTGGACGACCGGCTGGCACCGATGGCGGGCCTGGTGGCCGCGTTCATCTTCGCCGTCCAGATGCTCAACTTTCCGATCTTCACGGCCGGGGTGAGTGGCCACCTGCTCGGCGGCGCGCTCGCCGCCATGCTTGTCGGCCCGTGGGTCGGCGCGCTCTGCGTGTCAGTGGTGCTGGTCGTGCAGGCACTGATCTTCGGTGACGGCGGCGTGGCGATGCTCGGCCTCAACATCACGAACATGGCGCTGCTCGGCACCGCCGCGGCATACCTGCTGATCGCGCTGTTGCTGCGGGTGCTGCCCCGTACGCCGGCCGGTCTGGCCGTGACCGCGTTCGTGGCCGCGACGCTCAGCGTGGTGGTCGCGTCGCAGGGCTTCGTCCTGGAGTACTGGCTGGGTGGCACCACCGACCTGGGGAGCAACCTGACCGGCCTGGCCGGCACGATGGCCGGCGTCCACCTGCTGATCGGCATCGGCGAGGGCCTGATCACCGCGACCACCGTGCTCACCGTCGCGAAGGTGCGACCCGACCTGGTGTACGCGCTGCGCTCGCTGCGCGCACCCGCCGCCCCCGCTGTCCCGGTCGCCGGAGGTGTCCGATGAAGAACCGCTCCTGGGCCTTCCTGGCCGCTGGCCTGCTGGTCGCCCTGCTGCTCGCCGGAGTGGTGAGCAACTACGCCTCGTCGCACCCGGACGGGCTGGACTCGTCCCTACTCAAGGGCTGCACGGTCGACGCCGAGGACAACATCGTCGGCGGCAGTTGCCCGGCCCAACAGGCCCGAGACCACGAGTTCGCCGACAGCCCGCTCGCCGACTACGGCGTGCGCGGCGTGCGGAACAGCTTCGTCTCCACCGGCCTCTCCGGGGTGCTCGGCGTGCTCGTCACCTTCGCGATCGGCGCCGGCGGTTTCTGGCTGCTGCGCCGCCGGGGCACCACGCCGACCGGCGGCGACGCCACGCCGACCGGCGCCACGCCGACCGGCGCTACGCCGACCGGCGGCGACGCCACGACGCCCGCCGAGGACGACGCGGCGACGTCGCGCGTCAGCTGAGCAGGGAGTACGCGGAATGGGTGCCGGTCACGGGCACGTGCTGTACCGCGAGGCGGACTCGCCGGTGCACCGGCTCCCGCCCGAGGTCAAGATCGTGGCGATGGTGGTCTTCACCCTCGCCGTGGTGGCCACCCCACGCGAGGCGTTCTGGGCCTTCGGCGCGTACGCCGTGCTGGTGGCGGCGGTGGCGGCGCTGGCCCGGGTGGGGCCGCGGTGGCTGCTCGGCCGGGCGCTGATCGAGCTGCCGTTCGTGCTGTTCGCCGTGGCGCTGCCGTTCCTCGGTGCCGGCGACCGGGTCGAGGTGCTGGGCCTGCGCCTGTCCGAGGACGGGCTGCACGGCGCGTGGAACATCCTGGCCAAGGGCACCCTGGGTGTGCTCGCCTCGCTGCTGCTCGCCGCGACGACCACCACCCGGGACTTGATCGTGGGGTTGGACCGGCTGCACTGCCCGCAGGTGCTGACCCAGATCGCCACGTTCATGCTGCGCTACCTCGACGTGCTGGTGGGTGAGGCACGGCGGATGCGAGTGGCCCGGATCTCCCGGGGTGACGATCCGCGCTTCCTGTGGCAGCTACGCGGCTTCGCCGCCGGGATCGGGGCGTTGTTTCTGCGTGCCTTCGAGCGCGGCGAGCGGGTCTACCTGGCGATGCTGTCGCGGGGCTACACCGGGCGGATGCCCGCCGTGTGGCAGGGCGACGGTGCCGCGAGCGCCGGTCAGTGGCTGGTCGCGGCGACTGTGCCGGTGTTGGCGGCCTCCATCGCCGCCACCGCCGTCGTGCTGTCATGATCGGTGTCGTGCAGACCGCTCTCTCGCTGGACGTTCGGGGCGTTCGCTACGCGTACCCGGATGGGCACGTCGCCCTGCACGGGGTGGACCTGACCGTGCCGCGTGGCGACCGGGTGGCGTTGTTCGGGCCCAACGGCGCCGGCAAGACCACGCTGGTGCTGCACCTCAACGGCATCCTCACCCCGACCGAGGGCACCGTGAGCGTCGGCGGGCTGACCGTGACGCCGGATCGGGCCACCCTGGCCGAGGTGCGCCGCCGGGTGGGCATCGTCTTCCAGGACCCGGACGACCAGCTGTTCCTGCCCACGGTGGCGGAGGACGTGGCGTTCGGGCCGGCGAACCTGGGTCTGCGCGGTGCCGAGTTGGCCGCCCGGGTGGACGAGGCGCTCGACGCGGTGGGGATGGGTGCGCACCGCGACCGGGCCCCGCAGCACCTCTCCTTCGGGCAGCGCCGCCGGGTGGCGGTGGCCACCGTGCTGGCCATGCACCCGGAGATCCTGGTGCTCGACGAGCCGTCCTCGAACCTGGACCCAGCGGCCCGTCGGGAGCTGGCCGAGATCCTGCGCGGCCTGCCGGTGACGCTGCTGATGGTCACGCACGATCTGCCGTACGCGGCGGAGCTGTGCGAACGATCGGTGATCCTCGACGGCGGCCGGATCGTAGCCGACGCCCCCACCAACACCCTGCTGAACAACACCCCCCTGCTAACCCAACACCGCCTGGAACTCCCCCAAGGTTTCACCCCAAACCCCTAACCCGACCCACCCACCCCCCCACCCCCACCCTCGTTGATCATGAGGTTATTGCCCTTCTCCCGGCGTGTCGGGGGCAATAACCTCATGATCAACGGGGGCCGGTGGGGTGGGGGCCGGTTGGGGCTGGGGTTTTGGGGGCGGCGTGTAGGCGGAGGACTCCTGCTGCTGTTGCTCCGGTGCCGGTGATCAGCACCAGCGCGACCATCACCCGGGCCAGCTCGGGTGGCCAGGGGACCGGGGCGATGGAACGGGCGAACACGGCCGCGTTGCCCACCCCGGCGAACAGTGCCACGCAGGCCCCGGCCAGCGTCACCACGAAGTCGGCGGCCGGGCGACGTGCCAGTGCGTACCAGCCGGCGGCGATCGCACCCAGGCCGGTGAGCAGCGACCAGATCTGCCCGGACAGCAGCCCGACCAGCACCCCGCCCACTCCGTGGGCACCCGCGTCCAACTCCCGCCCCACCGGGTATCCGACGGCCAGCGCGCCGCCGACGACCAGCAGGGCACCCAGCGCGGACAACGCGCGGGCGCCGGCCGGGGCGGCCGCGGCGACCAGGCCGAGCGCGCCCACCGCGAGCAGCCCCACGATGGTCACCGCCCACCAGGTGTACGCGTCCGGCGGCGGCACCCAGTCCAGTGTCCCGCCGATCGTCACCGGGTCGGCGCCGTCCCGCAGGGGGATCGTCCAGTCCCGGACCCGGTGCTCCCGGTCCGGTGCGGCGCGTACCTGCGCGGGTGGTGCCGACTCCTGCCACAGCGCGCGCTGGTCGTGCCAGCGCGCGGTGCTCCCGTCGGCGATCCGCCGCCAGGTCGGCGGGGCCGCCGGGTCGGCCTCGGCCGGGAGCGCGGTGTCCCCGGCGATGGTGCGGTTCAGGTACGTGGCCGGGGAGCGGCTGTTCTCGAAGACCCCGTCCGGGCCGACCCGCAGGTACGGCTCGCCGGAGTAGCCGATGACCTCGATGGCGCGGCCGGTGTCGTTGGTCAGCTCCAGTCGGGCGCCCGCCTCGACGACGCGTACCTCCAGCCCTGGCCGCTGCGGTGTGACCCCGGTGGCCCGGGTGCGGTAGTCGGTGCCGTCCGGGGCGTCCGCGCCGTGGGCGGCGGCGGGCGCCGCGGTGAGCACTGTCGCCGCGAAGGTCGCGGTGGCGACCAGGCCGGCCCGAGCCAGCAGGGTACGGATCACTTGCCGGCCGCCGCCACGGCCGCGTTGAGGGCGTCCGGGGTGGGGTTCTCCAGGGGCTGGCCGTTGACCATGATGGTCGGCGTGCCGGTGACCTTGCTCCGGCTGGCCTCGTCGGTGACGTGATCGGTCCACGTGCGGTACGTGCCGTCCTTGACGCAGCCGCCGAACGAACCCCGGTCGAGCCCCACGCCGGCGCCGATGTCGATCAGCTCGTCGTTGCTGAGCCCGGCGCTGCCCTCCGGTGGCTGCTTCGCGAACAGCGCCTTGGCGTACTCCCGGAACTTGCCGCCGGCGGCGGCGCAGCCGGAGGCGGCCGACGAGCGGGTGGAGTAGTCGGTGGTGGAGAAGCGGTTGAGGTACGCGACCGGGTGGTAGACCACCTTCGCCTTGTTGTCGGCCACCAACTGCTCCAGGGTCGCCCCGCTGGTCTGCTCGAACTGGTGGCAGGCCGGGCAGATGAAGTCCTCGTAGACGTCGACGGTGACCGGCCCGCCGCCGGTGACGATGCCGGTGCCGGCCGCGTTGGCCCCGGGCGGGGTGGTGAACGTGTCGGAGCGCTGGTTGGACCAGACGACCCAGCCGACGACACCGGCGATGACCAGGACGACGACCGCCGCGGCGGAGACCCAGATCGTGCGGCGACGCCGCCGCTCGCGGGCGAGCTGCTCGCGGACCACCCGGGCGGCGTCCCGCTGCCCCTTGCGACTACTCATCCTCGTCCTCCACAGCGGGTTCGCCGGACAACCACCCGTCCACCGATACCGGCGTACGTGGCCAGACCAGCAGAAATCCGGCCAGTACCAAGAATCCCAGGTCCCGGAGGATCTCCGGGAGGTAACTGGGTGCCTGCCCCTCGGCCAGCTGCCCGCCGCTGCCGAAGCAGCCGCAGTCGATGGCCAGCCCGCGTGCCCAGGCCGAGGCGATCCCCGCGACGAAGACCACCAGCAGCGCGGCCGACACCCCGGCGACGAGCCGGGTGGCCAGCCCGAGCAGCAACAGCACGCCCAGCGCCAACTCGACGAAGGGCAGGGCCGCGCCGAGCACCGTCGCCACGTCGTACGGCAGCACCTGGTACGCGTTGACGGCTCGCCCGGAGGCGGCGAGATCGCCGACCTTCGACGCGCCGGCGACGAGCCAGACGGCGGCGAGGCCGAGCCGTGCCGCCGTGCCGAGCCAGGGTCGGACGACAGGCCAACGGCCGAACCTGTTGGGAGGTGCAGTCACGCTCATTTGTCGTCCCGTCTCCACCGGAAGTTCCCCGCTCAGCCGGCCAGGGCGTCGCCGACCGCCTCGACCAGCTCGTCGCGGGCCCGAGCGACCCGGGAACGGATGGTGCCCACCGGCACCCCTTCCACGGCGGCCGCCTCGGCGTACGACAGGCCGAGCAGTTGGGTGAGCACGAACGCGGCGCGCCGCTCGGCGCTGAGCCGGCGGACCAGGTCCGCGGCGCCGAACTGGCCGGCCGGGTCCGGGTGCGGGTGGTCGGTGTACGCGTTCGCGGCCAGCCGCTCGTCGAGCCGGCGGCGACGGATCACCGTGCGCAGGTGGTCGGCGCAGGCCCGCCGGGCGATGCCGAGCAGCCAGGTGCGGGCGCTGGAGCGACCCTCGAACGCGGGCAGGGCCCGAAACGCCCGCAGGTACGTCTCCTGGGTCAGGTCGTCGGCGCTGTCCGGGTCGACCAGGGCTGCGGCGAACCGCCAGACCTCGATCTGGGTCAGCCGGACGAACGCCGCCTGGGCCCGCGGATCACCGTCGCGCGCGCTCAGCGCCCACTCGGTCGCCGGGTCCCGGGCGACGTCACCGGCCGGCTCTGCCGGGTCGGCGTTACCGGTGTCACGCGGGACGGGGATCACGACAGACCACGTTACGCGGCACCCGACGGAGCGCCAGGGTCCTTCGGCCCTTGGATGGTCTGCGCCACGCCGGGAACTTTTTCGCCACCGGAGCCGACTACCTTCGCATGACACGCGATCCCTCCCGCGCGGCACGGGCGGCTGAGCAGAGTTGAGCCCTTTGCCCGACTCGGGTCGCCGATCTCCACACCGGTCGGCGACCATGGCTGGCATGATTGTCGCCCCCCGCCGCTGGATTGCCCGGCTGGCTGCCGCCGCCGGCCTTCTGGTCACCGTCGTCGCCCTGTTGATCGCGCCAGCCACCCCGGCCAGCGCCCACGCGGTGCTGGAGAGCAGCAGTCCAGCAGCCGCCGCGGTGGTGTCGAGCGCGCCGTCCGAGGTGACCCTCCGGTTCAGTGAGTCGGTCCGCAAGGTTCCCGGCAAGATCAGGGTCATCGCGCCGGACGGCTCCCGCGCCGACCGGGGTGAGCCGTCCTTCGACGGCGGGGCCGTGAGCATCCCGGTGGACCCGGCCGGTGGGCGCGGCACCTACCTGGTCAGCTTCCGGGTGATCTCCGCCGACAGCCACCCGGTGTCCGGGGCGTTCACCTACTCGGTCGGCGCGCCCTCGACGCCACCCGTCGACTCCGGCACGGACAGCCGCGCCAACCCGGTGGTGGGCACGGCGGTGAAGGTGGCTCGCTTCCTCGGCTACGCCGGCCTGGTGCTGCTGGTCGGGCCCGCGCTGGTGCTCGCCGCGCTGTGGCCGCGACGGCTCCCGCGCCGGGGCCCGGCCCGGCTGGCCTGGATCGGCCTCGGCCTGGTGGCCGTCGCCACCCTCGCCGAGCTGTGGTTGCAGGTGCCGTACACGGCCGGCGGCGGTCTCTTCGAGGTGACCGGCGAGGGGTTCGGCAGCGTGTTCGGCAGCGCCTTCGGTGCCGCCCACCTGGTCCGACTCGGCCTGTTGGCGGCCTCCGCCTTCCTGCTCCGGCCGCTGTTGGCCCGGCCGGCCGGTCGGGCCGACGCGATCATCCTGGCCGTGCTCGGTGGCGTCGCCCTGCTGACCTGGCCGCTGGCCGGGCACCCGGCGGCCTCGCCGGCACCGGCGGTCTCCGTGGTGGTCGACGCGGTCCACCTGGGCAGCATGGCGGTCTGGCTGGGTGGTCTGCTGATGCTCGCCGGGTTCCTGCTGCGCCAGGCCGACGAACGGGAGTTGGGCGCGATCCTGCCCATCTGGTCGCGCTGGGCCGCGCTCGCCGTCTCGGCGCTGCTGCTGGCCGGCACCGTCCAGGCGCTGATCGAGGTGGCCACGCCGAAGGCACTGTTCGACACCACGTACGGGCGGTTGCTGCTGGCCAAGATCGCGCTGTTCGCGCTGGTGATCGCCGTGGCCGCGTACTCCCGGCAGTTGGTGCGTCGGCGCATCGCCGCGCAGCGCCCGGCACCGGTACGCCGGGCGGTCTGGGTGGAGTTGGCCGTCACCGTGGTGGTGCTGGGCCTGTCCGCCACGCTCGTGCAGACCACGCCCGCCCGCACCGCGGTGGCCGGGCCGTCCAGCACCGAGGCCGGCCTCTTCAGCACCAGGCTGTCCAGCCCGCTCTTCTCCATGCAGGTCGAGGTGAGCCCGGCCGAGCGGGGCAACAACTCGGTGCACCTGTACGCCTACGGCAAGGACGACCAGCCGCTGCCGGTGGTGGAGTGGAAGGCGACCGCCGCGCTGCCCTCGGCCGGGATCGAACCGATCGACGTCCCGTTGCTGCCGTTGACGGACAGCCACGCCTACGGCGACATCAGCCTGCCGGCCGCCGGCGACTGGCAAATCAAGATCACCGCTCGAACGACAGACATCGACCAGGACACGGTGACCGCCACCGTGCCCATCCGTTAGAGAGGTTCGCAAAACCCATGATCCGATTCCGGCGTACCGCAGGCGCCGCTGCCGCCCTGGCGTTCACCGCCGCCGCCACCGCTGTGCTCGGCTTCGCCGGGCCGGCGTCCGCGCACGTCACGGTCAACCCGAAGGAAGCAGCCCAGGGCGGGTACGCCCGGGTGGCGTTCCGGGTGCCCAACGAGAGCGACAGCGCCTCGACCACCAAGCTGGAGGTGACGCTTCCGGAGAACGCCCCGGTCGGCTCGGTGTCGACCATGCCGGTGCCCGGCTGGACGGTGGCGACCGAGAAGCGCAAGGTGGACCCGCCGATCGAGGTGCACGGCAGCCAGCTCACCGAGGCGATTTCCAAGATCACTTGGACGGCCACCGGCGACGCGGCCGTGAAGCCCGGCCAGTTCCAGGAGTTCGGAGTCTCGATGGGGCCGCTGCCGAAGGTCGACTCGATGGTCTTCAAGGTCCTGCAGACGTACTCGGACGGCGAGATCTCGCGCTGGATCGACCCGCCGGCGGCGGGCGGCGAGGAGCCGGAGCACCCGGCACCGGTGCTCGCCCTGACCGCCGCCGGTGCTCCGGCGAGTGCGGCCACGCCGAGCGCCGCAGTCGTGGCGTCGCCCGACGACGACGATGACGACGAGGGCAACGGGCTCGCGGTCGGCCTCGGTGTGGCCGGTCTCGTCGCCGGTCTGGCTGGTCTGGTGCTGGGCGGTCTGGCGTTCTCCCGGACCCGTCGGGAGCCGGTCGTCAAGTCCTGACCCGTCCCGCCCGCTGGCCCGCCGGAGAGCATCCGGCGGGCCAGCGCGCCTTCCGCAGTCGGACCTGGCCGTGCCGTGGATATCCCCTGATCACGGCGCCTACGTCGGTAAGGTCGGCCGAGTATCTGGCTACGGAGGGAGACGTCGCGAATGCGTGTCGTGCGGGCGATCGTCGGTGTGCTGCTGTTGGTCGTGGGGATTCCGGCGCTGATCGCCGGTGGCGCGTTGTGGTTGGTGACCCGACACGTCGAACCCGATGGGGCCTTCGCCGCCCGCTTCGAGACGGTCCGCACGCCCGGTCACGCGGTGGTGGTCACCGACCTCGACCACCTGCTGCGCCAGGAGGTGCCGTTCGCGCGTACCGGGCAGACCCGACTGCGTCTGGACGCCCGCACCTCGGATGGCCCGGCCTTCGTGGGGCTCGCGCCCGCCGCCGAGGTGCGGACCTGGCTGGAGTCGGTGCCGCACGGCGTGGTCCGCCGGGTGGCGCTGGCCCAGGGCCCGCTGCCGGTCCGGCTGGACCCGGCCGGTGCCGTTGCGGGCGGCCCGCTCGATCCGCCCGCCGTGGTGCCGGTCGACTCGCCGGGTCGGCCGTCCTGGGTACGCGAGGGCATCGGTTCGCTCCAGTGGAGTGCGGACGACCTCGCTGGTGAGCCCATGAGCCTGGTGCTGATGCGCCCCGACGGCCGCGCCGACCTGTCCCTGGAGCTGCGGGCCGAGTTGCGGGCGGGGTGGACCGGCCCGGCCACCGGGAGTCTGCTGGCCGCCGGCGTCCTGCTGGTGGTGTGCGCTCTGCTGCTCCTGCTGCGACCGCTACGGCCGCGCGAGGTGATCTTCGTGGTCGAGCCGGATCAGGTGCCGATGCTCGCCGGTCGGCTCGGGGTCACCTCGCTGAGTGGCCTGGGGCCCGAGGACGCCCGGGCAACCTCGCCGTTTCCGGCCGTACGGCAGCTCACCATGGTCGGCTCGGGTGCGGGGGAGCGGCGTCGGTCGCCGACCGGCGCGGCCCGGTCGGCCACCCTCGACGACCGGGAGGAGCCGGTCCAAGCACCTCGACCACCGGCGGCGACGCTGAGTCTCGCCTGGCCGCCGACCGGTGGGGCGGCCCGGCCGGTGGCGGTCGACGAAACGGCGGGTGGCCCTCCGCGCTGCCGACGCGGAGGGCCACCCTCACCGGGGGATCGGTGCTACCCGAGCGACGCTTGAGGTATGAGACCAGATTAGCGCTAGTGGCGGCTATTGGGGAGATCCGTCCATTTGGCGCGATTTTTCCGCAGGGTGCGGATGCTCGACGGGCCGGCGACGGCCCGACCGCACCGGCAGCGTCGCCAGCAGCAGCAGGCTGATCAGCACGTACGTGTTCTGCACCACGAAGTCCACCGGGTCCCTGGTGCGGACCGCTGCCGAGCCCCAGTCCTGGAAGGTCACCACGCCGTAGACGATCACGGGGGTGATGCCCAGCGCCAGCCCGGCCAGCCACCGACGCCGGCGTACCTCGTCCGGGCGGTCGGCGCTCAACGCCGCGTCGGCGAGCAGCACCACCGCCGGCACGAACCAGTAGATGTGGTGGGTCCAGGTGATCGGGCTGGCCAGGGAACCGACCAGCCCGGTCAACGTCAGGCCCGTCAGCAGGTCACCGGCCCGCGCCGCGCGGGCGGCCCGCCACAGCCCGTAGCCGGCCACCGCGGCGACCACCAGCAGCCAGAGCAGCCGGTCCGGCTTCTCCGGTGCGGTGAACCGGCTGAGCAGGCCGAACAGCGACTGGTTGCCGACGATGTCGGTGCGCCCGACCCGGTCGGTGGTCCACAGCTCGTGCGTCCAGAACCGCCACGAGTCGCTCGGGGCGATCGCCGCCGCGAGTAGGGTCGCCGCCGCCGCGGTCGCGCTCGCCACCGCGGCGGCCCGCCACCGCCTGGTGGCCAGCAGGTACACGATGAAGATGCCGGGGAAGAGCTTGAGCGCCGTCGCCAGCCCCACGCCGATCCCGGCCCAGCGCCGCGCCTGCGGTACGGCGAACAGGAGGTCGGCCAGGATCAGCACCACCAGCAGCATGTTGATCTGCCCGAAGGTGATCGTCTCGCGGGTGCTCTCCACGGCCAGCACCAGCAGGACGGCGAGGGTCAGGGTGAACGTCCGCGGCAGGTCGTGGCGGGCGATGACCGGCAGCACCAGCCAGCGGGTGGTCAGCACCACGGCCAGCACGGTGAGCACCGTGAAGATCGTCACGGTGGCACCGAGCCGCAACAGGCCGAACGGCCACAGCAGCAGCGCGCTGAACGGCGGGTAGGTGAAGTACAACTCGCCCTGCACCCGGTCGGGCTGGACGTAGTCGTAGAGCGGGTGGCCCGCGCGCCACCAGTCCACCGCCGACATGTAGATCTTGAGGTCGAGGAACTTGTGGTTCAGACCCCGCAGGTAGAGCGCCGGCAGCACGGCGATGACGGCCACCACCGCGACCAGGCGACGGACCGTACGGCCGCCGGGATCGTCGTCGGTGACGGCGGGCGGTGCGACGGGTTCTGCTGGCACCCCGAAACCCTAGCGGGCTGGCCCGCCGAGAGCGCGCAGCCACGTCCCATGGGCTGCGCGTAGGCTGTCCCGGTGGCTGATCTCCTCGTCTGGATCGACTGTGAGATGACCGGGTTGGACCTCGGCAGGGACAAACTGATCGAGGTTGCGGCACTGGTCACCGATCCAGACCTCAACGTGCTGGGTGACGGGGTCGACGTGGTGATCCACGCCGACGAGACGGCGCTGGAGGGGATGCCGGAGGTCGTGCGGACGATGCACGCCAAGTCCGGCCTCACCGACGAGGTCCGTCGTTCGCCGGTCACCCTCGCCGAGGCGGAGGACCTGGTCCTGGAGTACGTCCGCACCTTCGTCAAGGACCCGCGGACGGCGCCACTGTGCGGCAACTCGATCGCCACCGACCGGGGCTTCATCGCCCGGGACATGCCGCGCCTCGACGCGCACCTGCACTACCGCATGATCGACGTCTCGTCGATCAAGGAACTCTGCCGTCGCTGGTACCCCCGGGTGTACTTCGGCCAGCCGCAGAAGGGCCTCGCGCACCGCGCCCTCGCCGACATCCGGGAGAGCATCCGGGAGTTGGAGTACTACCGGCGCACCGTCTTCGTCCCGCTGCCCGGCCCGGACGTGGAGACCGCCAAGGCGATCGCCGCCGACCTCTGAGGGTGGGCGGCCGTCTTCGGGGCGCGCAGGGAACCCGCTAGACGTGGTGCGCGGCGGTGTGGCTATTATTGGTCCGCACCCCGCCCGGGGCGATCGACCGGGCGACGGCGGCATGGTGGCTGTAGCTCAGTTGGCAGAGCACCGGGTTGTGGTCCCGGTTGTCGTGGGTTCAATTCCCATCAGTCACCCAGTTGGTTGTGCTGCTCAGGCCCCCTCTTCGGAGGGGGCCTGAGTCGTTTTAAGGGGCTCAACGAGGAAGCCCCCTCCATCGGAGAGGGCTTCCTCGTGGGGCTCAGGCGGTCGGCGTGGGGGACGGGGTGCCGGCGCCGTCCGGGGTCGGGGCGGTGTCCGGATCGGCGGGCGGCTCGTACGGGAGGGCGCTGCCCTTGACGTACTCGTCCCAGCTCATGTTCCAGTCGGTCCAGCCGTTGCCGTTCTTCAGCTTGGTTTCGGTGCCCTTGACCGTGATCGGATCGCCGACCTGCGTGTTGTTGAACAGCCAGTTGCCGTTGGCCATCGACACGTTCACGCAACCGTGCGAGACGTTCACGCTGCCCTGCTGGCCCTCGGACCAGGGTGCCGCGTGGATGAACTCGCCGCCCCAGGTGAGACGCTGCGCGAAGTCAATCTTGGTGCGGTAGCCCTCCTCCGGGCCCAGCTCCTCGAACGTGTCGAAGACCGTCTTGCGCAGCTTCTCGATCACGACCATGGTGCCGCTGGACGACGGGGTGCTCTTCTTGCCCAGGCTGACCGGGATGGTCTTGATCACCGCGCCGTTGCGGGTCACCGTCATCCGCTTGGTCTTGTTGTCCACCGTCATGATCACCGAAGGGCCGATCTTGATGTCCACGGAGAGGTCGGCACTGCCGTACCAACCCTCACCCATCGGCAGGCCGCCGGCCCGCACCCGGTAGGAGACCTTGCTCCCGGTCTTCCAGAACACCTTCGGCCGGTAGCGGATCTCGGTGGGGCTGACCCAGTGCCAGATGCCCTCCTGGGCCGGCGTCGAGGTCACCGTCATCCGGCGCTGCACGTCGTCGCGGTAGTCCTCCGGGATGTCCCGGCTGAACTTCACGATCAGCGGCATGCCGACCCCGACCACCTGGTTGTCGCCGAGGAAGCTGCTCACCCGGACCTGGTTGTCCGGCTTGGCCATGGTGGTGAAGGTGCTGGTCGCGGTGGCCGGACGATCATCGTCGCCGGTGGCGGTCACGGTCGCCGTGTAGCTCGTGCCGTACTCCAGCGTGCCGGTCGGCAGCCACGTCTTGCCATCCGCGGCGAGCGCGCCCTCGACCGCCTTGCCGGCCGCGTCCTTGAGTTCGACGGCGGTCTTCACGGCGTCCTTCGTGGTGAAGGTGATGCCGGTCGAGGCCGGCACGTCCTTGGCGTCGGCCGCCGGCTCGCTGATCGTGGCCGCGGCCTTCGGTGCCGGGCTCTCGCTGCCGCCGTGCCACGAGGACGGCTTGCCGCCGTCGCCGTCGGTGCAGGCGGCGGTGAAGGCCAGCGCCACGGCGAGGAAACCCGCCGCGAACACGCGACGTCGCCCACGGCGCCTGATCAGCTGATCCTGGCTAGCTCGCATGATTCCCTCACAGTCGTGGTCGCTGCCCCATCGTCTCCTACTGACGCGCCAGAGCCGGCCCCGGTTGCCGAGGGTGAACCGAAACACGCCGATTTTCCTGCCGGATTCTTGCTACTATCCGGCGTTTCGTGAGTGTGGCTCGTCTCCGTGCGGGGGCGCTGGGGTCGCCGCGGCATCGTCGCCTCGCCGGAGTGCAAGGATACGCGCCGGCCCGGCCATCGGCAGGGCCGGCGCGAGAGGGCCGACAGGGCTCAGAGCGCCGGGCCGGCACCGCCACTGGGCACGGGCAGCGCGCTGCCCTTGATGAACTCCGACCAGCTCACACTCCACGCCGTCCAGCCGTTGCCGGCGCTGATCTTGCGCTCGGTGCCCTTAACCGTGATCGGGTCACCGATCCGCGTCTTCTCGAACAGCCACCGGGCGTTGGCCGTCGACACGTTCACGCAGCCGTGCGAGACGTTCTGGCGCCCCTGCACGTGCTCCGACCAGGGTGCGGCGTGGATGTACTCGCCACCCCAGGTGATCCGCTGGGCGTACTGGATGTCGGTGACGTAGCGGTTGGCCGGGTCCGGGTCGTCGCGGGTGTCGAAGACCGTGGCTTCCTTCTTCTCCATCACGACCATCGTGCCGCTGGACGACGGCGTGCTCTTCTTGCCCAGGCTCACCGGAATGGTGCGCACCAGCGCCCCGTCCTCGTACACCGTCATCTTCTTGTTGGCGTTGTCGACCTTCATCACCAACGACCGACCGATCTTGGCGGTGGCCTTGCGGTCCATGTCGCCGTACTTGCCGTTGCTCAGTGGCACCCCGGCCAGCGCGATCCGCACCGAGATGGTCGTGCCGGGCTTCCAGTACTCGGGTGCCCGGTAGTACGCCTGCGTACCGTTGTCGACCCAGTGCCAGGCCCCCGGCTGCGGCGGGTCGGTACGGACGAACATCCGCTTCTGCACCGCGGCCCGGTCCTTCTTCGGGATGCCCGGGTGGAACTCGGTGACCACCGGCATGGCGACGCCGTAGCTCTTGTCGTCGAAGAGGTACAGGCCGGACCCGATCGTCGACTTCGGCTTGGCCATCGTGGTGAAGTTGCTGGTGCCCTGGCTGCTCGTGCCGTCGGCCGCGCTCGCCGTCACCGTTGCGGTGTATCGGGTGCCGAACTTCAGCGGGGCGGACGGCACCCAGGCGGAACCGTCGCTGCGCAGCTTGCCCTCCACCGCGCCCCCGCCGGCCGCGGTCAGGGTGACCGCGGAAACCTTGCCGCCGTCCGGGAGCTTGGCGCTGATCTCCGTGCTCACCGGCCGGTTGTTCGCGCCGTCGGCTGGGCTCAGCGCGAGCGTCGGCCCGCTCGGCGCGCTGGGCGTGGCCGCTGTCGAGGGCGCGGACGAGCCCGCTGCGGCGCCCGCGTCTGCCGCCGGCGTCCCGCCGACGAATGTCGGCTCCTTCTGCTTGTCGCCGCACCCGGTTAGTGCCAGCGACGCCGCCAGGGTCAGAGCGCCCACCACCGCCCCGGCTCGCGTGAACCGTGTCATCCCCACCTCTGTTCTCGCGTACCTGGCGGACATCGTGCCGCATCACCGCCGCAACCCACGCCCCCGAGTTGAGCGAGCTGGCCGGTTTGGTGGTTTTTGCCCGCAAAGCTCGACCGAAGGGGGGAGCCCGGTAACCGGATTGGAGCCCGACTTCCGGGGGTGCTAATGTTTTCTCCGTTGCCGAACGAGCGCCGCTAGCTCAACTGGCAGAGCAGCGGACTCTTAATCCGCGGGTTCGGGGTTCGAGTCCCTGGCGGCGCACCAAACCAAGGCCCTGGCCAGCAAGATGCTGGCCAGGGCCTTGCTCGTTACACCCATGTCCGGGTCTCTGCGGTCCGGGGCGGGTCACAGGGTTCACGGGTGACCCGCCCGCGCCCGGCGGCAGCCGTCGACGAACCCCGTCAACGCCCACGACCGGGCAGCACCACCAGGACGCAGGACCAGCGGCTACTCGGTGAGCACCTTCACGGAGTCGGCGCTTCCGCCGTTTCGGTTGACGGCGACGAAGAACTCGCTCCCGACGTGGGTGATGTCTTCGATCTCGTCGGTCAGGTTGTTACCCGGAATGCCGATGTCGCTCTCCACGTCGCCCCCGGACCAGTTGTACTGGTAGATCCAGTTCCACCCGGTATCGGGCGTTGAGTCATTGATCGACTTGCTGTTCCAGATGTAGTTCTCCGAGCAGTCGATGCCCTGGTCGGAACGATTATCGTGACTGGTCAGGTTGCTCTTCACGAGCGTCCATCCACTCGTGAGCGAACCGGCGCCGGGGTGGGTCCACAGACTGCCCAGTCGGCGGGCGGCATATTTGCCGGCGCCGCCGGCCGCCGTCGCGCTGTAGCAGAGGCCACTGATGTTGCCGATCGGCAGATCGACCACCTCAGTTGCGCCAACAGATCCGTTGGCGTTCAGGTGCACGATCGTCACATCGTCGCTGGGAAATGCCGATTGGCTTCCCTGGGTAGCGATCAGGGCCGGGCCCTGGCCCAGGTAGTTCGCGTTGTAGGCGAGGTCGTTACCGTGGCCGAGCTGGGGCATGGGGGTTGGTGCCCCGGCACAGGTCCAGCTGGCGCCGTCCCAGGTCGAGCCGTCGCGCAACCATCGGGACAGCACCGGCTCCCCGGCGCTTCCCTTCGAGAAAATAATGTAAAGCTGGCCGCCTGGCCCCGCCACCATTCCTTCCAGGACCGTACGACCCGCCCTGCACGCGCTGCTGTTCGGGATGTTCAGCCGTTCCGCCCCGCTCCTGTCCGTGGCAGCGTAGGCCGGAACTGCCGAGGCGATAGCGATTCCTATTGAGAGGGCGCACACGGACGCGACAGTTGATAATCTCTTCACTTCAGTGTCTCTCCTTGGGGGTAGGCCGAGGTAGTGTACCAAGAACTGTCCACATGCTCCGGTCGACTTTCCGCGAAATGGGGCGGTGTGCAATTGCGCCGCGGAATTGCCCTCGAAGGCACTGACGACGAACCGGCGCGGTGCCGGCGCCCGCAGGCACCGGCACCGCGCCGGTTCAGTTGGCGTGGGTCAGGCGTGTGGTGATGCGCAGCCCCATGATGGTGTCGTTCATCCAGGGCACCCGTTCGCGGTGCAGCCCGGCGGTCATCTGGTCCGCCCACACCTCGTACCGCTGCATGAGCGCCGCCGCGCGGGAGCGCGCGCTGGTGACCAGGCAGTCGCCGAGCGGGTCACCGGGCAGGTTCGAGGCGTTGACGGCGGGCTCGCAGGGCAGCTTGAGGCTGACCTGCTCGCGCAGCGGGCGGTCGGGGTCGAGCGCGCACGGCGGGCTTCCGCACGCCGCGTAGGTGTCGCCCGCCCTGGCGTAGGCGTTGCTCACCTTGGCATCCGTCGGCATGTTCACCGGAATCTGGTACTGCCCGAACAGGTTCGCGGACAACACGTCGTCCGAGTCCAGGGCGTTGGGCAGACCCAACCGGGTGTACGCCTGGAGCAGCCGCGCCGTCGTGTTCATCTTCTTCAGCGCGGCGGGCACCTGCCCGCTCACCTGGGTGCTCAGCTCCCGAACCCGGTCGTACATGGCCTTCTGCCGGGCCTGGAGAAAGCCGCGCAGGGTCGGGGTCAGCGTGGCGTCCAGCGCGGTGTTGTTCGTGGCTGTCGCGCCGCTCGCGAAGGCGTACCGCCCGGACGGCCACTTCTGGGTCAGGCCCTGCTCGGGTGTGGTCTCGCTGTCGCAGTTGAACACCTCGCAGTCGACCTGGTAGACCTGCTCGTCGGGCCAGGTGTAGTCGGCGGTCCGCGAGTTCTGCCACGCCGCGGTGGGATTCAGCCGGAACCGGCTGTGGATCTGCAACCGCAGCTTGCCGTAGTGGCGGATCACCCCGGTGCCGTAGCCGGTCGTGCGCGTGTATACCCAGCTCGGCGCGTAGCAGTAGCCGACCTCGGGCAACTCCCGTACCCCGGCCGGCGGCTCGCCGGCATGTGGCGTGTACGCGTAGTGGAGTGCCCGCACCACGTTCGACATCAGGTCGTAGCGAACGTTGCTGGGGCGGTCGATCTGCCTGGTGCCGCTACAGGCCGGCACCGTCGCCTCGTCGGCCTTCGCCGGTGCCGCCGCGAGCGTCTTGTCCGTGTCCCAGAACAGGTCGTAGTTCTTGGGCGTCCGCACCTGTACGCCGTTGGCGTCCGGCTCCCAGCGGACCTGGGTCTCGTTGGTCCGGACGGCGGCCAGTGCTGTCGACAACTCGTTGGTGGCGCCGACGTACTCGTTGACCAGCCCGGTGATCAGGCTGTTGGCGTTGCCGTCGACCGGCCGGCCGAAGCTGGCGGCGAGGTCGGCGGTGCGCGTGCCCTCCGCCTCGATCTGCGCCGCGCGGCTGGCGCTGACCTGGGCGGCGTACGTCGGATTCTGCAGCATCAACATGGCGTACGCCTGCGCGCCGAGGTTCCACACCGTCGGGTTGCCGACCGGCGTCGCCGGTTCGACGATCGACGGGTCGCGGCCGGCGGCTATCCGCGCCAGATAGTTGATCGACCGGGCCTCACCGAAGCTGTTCAGCACGTTTGTGGGATCGAGTGCCGGGTTGTCGGCGTCGGTCTTGGGCACCACGAAGGCCGCGCCGCTGGCCAGCTGGGTGGAGGCCAGGTGGAACTCGTTCTCCGGACCCACGAACTCGCCGTACGTCGGGATCGGCTGGCCGAAGTTCTCCAGGTAGCCGACGTACTGGTTGATGTCGGAGCGGGCGTCGTGCAGGGTGGCGTCGCCGATCGCGGTCAGCACGGTGGCGGCGATGTCCTCCAGGCGCAGACCGAGCTGGGCGACCTGCTGCTGCACGAGGGTGATCTGCGCGGTGTTGCCGGCGATCGCCGCGTTCAGTTTGTCGAACTGGGCCATCATGTTCGCGTACACCGTGTTGATCTGGGCCTCGACCCGCGCGAAGCTGGCCCGCATCTCGTTGCCGAGGGCCCGCACCTCGTCGCGCAACGCGTTGACCTGGGCGAGGATCTGCTGGTCGAGCGAGGGTCCGCTGCTGCCGAAGAGCCCGACGATCGACATCACGGCTCCGAAGACGTTGCCGGTCATCGCCAGCGTCGCGGTGCTGAAGATCGAGCCGGCCAGGCCGCGGCCGGTGATCGCCGCCGCGTACTTGGAGATCGCGCTGATGGTGGTGAGGACCGCCTCGCCGATCACCTTGGACTTCTTGCCGGCATCGGGGTCGGCGAAGCCGATGATGGTGGAGACCATGCCCACGCCGGCCTTGATGTCGGAGATCGTCTGCTGTCGTTCCTTGTCCCGGTCCTCGGCGGCCTTCTTCGCCGCGGCGGTGCACCCGGCACTCGGTGGCCCCTCCGGCGGACACTTGCGGTTGTTCTCGCCGATTTCGAGACGGACCTCCAGGCTCAGGCCGAGCAGCTGCGCGTGCAGGGTGGCGAGTTGCTGCTTGGCCGCCGCGACGTACGCCACCGAGTCGCCCTGGAGCGCCAGGATCGCGTCGAGGTCCACACGGGAGAGCCCGGGATCCGCCGTGAGCTCCTCGTAGGTACTTGTCACGTCCACGCCGAACGGCGCACCGAGCACGGCGTTCCAGGCGGTGGCCACCGGCACGCTGCCCGCGCCCGCCTGCCGGACCGCGGACCAGACGGTGGCGAGCGCGTCGTCCCGGCCGCGCAGCCACTGGGCGGTGCGCAACGCGCCGGACGCCAGCTCCTCGCGGGTGTCCCACGGTTCGACCGATTTGCCGATCACGGCTCCGACCAGGCCGGTCACCTCCGGCGAGGTCCGGGTGTCGCCGCCGGGGGCGCCGAGCAGGATGTCGACGGACTTGAGCAGCAGATCCTGCTCGGGCACCAGCAGGTCGAACGCGGTAAGTGAGCTGTCGAGCAGCTGCTTGCGGGCGGTGAGTTGGGTCTGTGCCTGTGCGGCAGTGGCGTTCGGGTGCAGCCGGTGCCACTGGACGAACTCGGCCGACAACACGGCGGTCCTGATCCGATCGGCACCCTGGATGTGGATCTCGGCGACCTGTCCGAAGGCCCGGTCGGTGAGCGTCGCCTGAGGGATGGGGACGGGAACGGGATCGGCCGACGCGGGTACGCCGGACAGCACGCCGGCCGCCGCGACGGCGACCACCGTCGCGACAGCCGCCCCGCGTCTCGCCCGCGAGAAACGTTTGATTGTCATGGCGCGAACGTATTGAGCAGCCTGAAACGGCGCTGAAGCGGCGCTGATTCGGCAGGTCAGCGGCGGTTTTCCGGGGGATCGACCCGGCGTCTGGCCGCCGCCCGGTCAGCTCGGGCGCGGCTGCGGTTCGCGGTGCTCGGCGGGGTCCGTCGCGCTGTCGGCCAGCAGGCCCAGTTCGGCAACCTTGTCGGTGTTGCCGAGTTGGGCGTAGAGCGCCTGCGCGTCGACGAACGCCCGGTGGGCGGCGTACGCGTCGACGTGCAGGTACGCCTTTCCGAGGGTCGTCAGCGAAGCCGCCTGGAACGAGTGCCATCCCCGGGTCCGCCAGATGGCGACGGATGCCTCCAGGTGACGGATCGCGTGGGCCGGCCTGCCGTCGCGCAGCTCGATCTCGCCGAGGACCGCGTACGCCTCGGCGAGATGGTGCCTCATGTGGTAGCGGCGACTGAGCGTCAGAGCGGTCTCGGCCGTCTCCCGGGCGGTGCCGTCGCCGCGTTCGAGGTAGAGGCGGGCCAGTGCGAGAACGGTCAGCACCTCCGGGTAGTGATCGCGGTGCGCACGGGAGATGGCCAGCGACTCGTTGAGCATCCGCTCGCTGGTCTCGTGGTCACCGAGCTGCCGGTACGCGATCCCCAGGTACTGCAGGCCGGTGGCGACCCAGCGCATGTTGCCCAACGCGCGCGCGTTCTCCAGCGAGGCGAGGGCATGACCGATCGCGAGGTCGACGTGCTGCTGCTCGTAGTAGGCCATGGCCAGCGCGAGGTTGCTCCGCGCCTGACCGCCGAGGTGGTCCGACCGTTCGGCGAGGCTCAGCGCGCGGGTCGCCATCGCTGTCGCCTCGGGGTAGGCGCCGCCGGCGCTCAGTGCCCACGAGTACATGACGGCGGCGTCGGACGCGCCCGCGTCGTGCCCGAGGGCGGTGAACATCTCCAGGAGACTGCGGGCCTGGATGCTGGAGCGGGCCATCGCGTCACCGTCGCGGTCGTCGGTGATCCAGGTGGTCACGTCGAGCAGACCGCGCAGCATGACCGCCTCGCCCAACCGGTTGCCGGCGTTGCGGCAGACCGCCATCGCCTCGGTGTTGAGGCTTGTCCACTCGGTGTACCTGCCGCGCAGGTCGAAGTATTTCTCCAGACAGCCGGCCAGGTCGAACGCCAGGTCGTCCAGGCCGAGCCGGCACGCCTGGCGAACCCCGGCCTGCAGGGCGGCGCATTCGGCGTCGAACCAGTCCGCGGCGGCGACGCGCTCGGCGTAGTCGTCTGCCCAGTCGAGTGCGGTGTGCGGTGCCCGGCCACTGATCGGCGCGTAGCAGGGACCCGGGATCCACCTGGCCATCCGCCGTGCCAGTGCGAGCCAGCCGCCCAGCCCGCGCTGCACCGCCTGCGCCCGCTCGTCGGGCTCGACCTCCAACTCGGCGCACCTGGCGGCGAAGAGCCTGGTCAGGTCGTGGAACCGGTATCGGGTCTGCCCGGCGGCGTCGAGCCCGTCCACGACCAGGAGTTGGGCGTCGACAAGCGCCTCGGTGTGCTCGATCGAACGCTCCGGGGGGCAGTTGAGCACCGCGGCGGCCAGGGTCGCGGAAAAGTCCGGTACGTCGAAGAGGCCGAGCAGCCGAAACAGCCGCTGCGCCTCCGGTGCCAGCCCGCGGTAGCTGATGGCCAGCGAGGCGCGTACCGTCAGATCGCCCGTGACCAGCCAGTCCAGGCGCCGCTGTTCGTCGTCGAGTTGCTCGACGAGGTGCGCGAGCTGCCAGGTTGGCCGCGCGGCCAGTCGGGCCCCCGCGATGCGCACCGCGAGGGGCAGGTATCCGCACAGCTTCACCAGGTCGGCGGCTGCCGTGGGCTCGCCCACCACCCGTTCGTCGTCGGCGAGCCGGGCCAGGAACTCGACCGCCTCGGTGGCGGAGAGGACGTCCAGGTCGATCCGCCTGGAGCCCTCGATCGCGGTCATTCGCGCACGACTGGTGATCAGTACGGCACACGGGGCGGCCCCGGGCAGGAGGGACCGGACCTGCCCCTCGGAGACCGCGTTGTCCAACACCACCAGGACCCTGCGGTTGGCCGTCCGGGTCCGGTACGCCTCGGCGCGTTCCGCCGGGCAGGCCGGGATGGCGCGGTACGGCATGCCGAGCGCCCGCAGGAACCGGGCCAGCACCTCGGCCGGGTCCACCGGGCTGGCATCGGCGTTCGTCAGGTTGGCCCAGAGCTGACCATCCGGGTACGCGGCCCGGACCAGGTGCGCGACGTGCGTCGCGAGTGCGGTCTTGCCCACCCCGCCCATCCCGGCGATGGTGGTCACCGGCAGGGCGGCGGGTGCGCGGCCGTCGTTGCGCTCGTCGGTCAACCGGTGGGTCAGCGTCGCGACCTCGGCGGCGCGCCCGGTGAAGTCGGCGATGTCCGGTGGAAGCATGGCCGGTGACGGCCAGGCCGGCTCGGCGGTCGGCAGGTCGGCCCCCTCGTCACGGGCCCCGCCGCCAACCACGTGCGTGGCGTTGACCGCCAGCGCGTTGCGTTCCCGCACCCAACGGGCGGTCGACGCTTCGTCCAGGCCGCAGGCCCGCGTGAATGTCACCACGAATTCCCGCCTCGGCAGACTGGTCCGGCTCAGCACGGAGGCGATCGTGCCGAACGGTAGCGCATCCCCGGATGCGGCGGCTTTGGCCGCCAGTTGTCGGTAGGTCAGCCCGGACCAGAGGCGCAACTGTCGCAGTGCGCCGACGAACTCCATTGGTGTGGCCGTGCCTTCAGGTGCCGGTGGACTACCGTAAAGGTCGGGCTCCATCTGCTGATCTTCCCCGAATTGTCGACCAGGCGCACCCGCTGGCCTCGCCCGGCGGTGTCAACATGCGCTTCTGTGACCAACTCTCGGAGCTGCACCGGGATGCGGCAACGAGGAGTCGCGAGGCTTGCTGAAATCTTGAGCTCAAGGGAGCCGCCAAGGCCGGGCATGCCTGACTGCTCGTGCGCGAACCCTTACCGTACAGGCGATCCGGGCTTCTGCCGAGGCGTCGCTGACATCGGCCCGGATGCTGGGTTAGGGCAGGTCGGGTGAATCTCGCACAGTCCCAAACATTCGCAAACACTTCCCAGCTTGCAGGGCCGAGTCTGCCGTCATAGCTTCGGCGGGGCGGAGCGAAACGCCTGATTCGGCTCTGGTCCGCGAATGATATCGAACCATGCGCTCAAAGTAATTGACGCACCGCGGACGTCAATCAGCTTTTCGTCCGGGGTTAGTCTCGGCTTCCGGGCCGCACGGTGCCGGCCGTCGCCGGCGCGACGAAACGCGACGACTTGCTGCGAGGGGGCGATGTGGTCGCCGAAGCCGTACCGACCGGCAGCCCGGCGACGATCCTCGTCTGCGTTCGCGGCAACTCCGGCTCGGGTAAGAGCAGCATCGCGAGGGAGTTGCGGCGTCGGCACGGCCGGGGTTGTGCGCTTGTCGAGCAGGACTACCTGCGGCGCATTGTGCTGCGTGAGCGGGACAAACCCGGCGGCGCGGCACCGGCGCTGATCGGGCAGACCGTCCGGTTCGCGCTCGACCACGGCTACCACGTGGTGGTGGAGGGCATCATGCACGCCAGCCGCTACCGGAGGATGTTGACGGGCCTGCGGGACGGGCACCGGGGGCGGTCGCTGTTCTGCTATCTCGACGTGTCCCTACCCGAAACCCTGCGTCGGCATCGCACCCGGCCACAGGCGGGCGAGTTCACCGCCGAGCAGATGAGCGGCTGGTACGCGGCGCACGACGTCCTGGGCTGGCCGGACGAACTCGTCCTACCGGAGACCACCACGTTGGAGGCCGCCGTCGAGGCCATCGCCGCGGCCTCCGGGCTGCCCCAGACGGGACGGGACGAGGACGTGCTCCCGATCGTCCCGTAGCCCGTCCCGCGGCCCCGGCCGGTGGAACGGCCCGGCGCGACTCACCGTAGCCAGCGGACGTGTTCCTCGACCTCGCGGACCGCCCTTCGCCACACCGTGCTGACCTGCGCTCCTGGCTGAGACGCGAGGTGGCGGCGGGCGGCCCACCCGGCCAGCGGCCGGTCCGCGACCCGGAACAGATTGTCGAGCTGATCCAGGGGCGAACCCGCGGCCAGCAGATTCAGCACGTCGTCGAGGCGGAACGCCTCCGCGATCTCGCCGACGACGTCCCGGTGGGCGACGAACAGTGCGGGCACCCACTGCATGGGTGGGAAGCGCAGGCTGTGCAGGATGAGGTCGAACTCGTAGAAGTGTTCGTCGTCGGGCTCGAAGGCCGCGTCACCGATCCGGTCCAGAATGCTCTCCCAGCCCGGAACGCCCGACAACTCATGTGCCTCGACCCGGGCCAGATACGTGCGCATCGAAGCGACGGATCTGAACAGGAGGAGGTGACCCTGGGCGCCGGGGAAGGCCGCCTCGGTTCGCTGGTCGTCGAAGTAGGCGCGAAGGGTGTAGCCGATTTCGCCGCGCCGCAGGGTGATCGCCACGGGATGAACGCTCGAATCCGTGCCCCATGGGGAACCCTGCTGCTGACTCGTGCCGTCGCATCGAGGGTGCGTCCACCGTGCCCTCGGGTGCTCGCGTTCGCGGGTCTCGCGTTCACGATCCTGACGTTCCCTGCGCAGACGCTCGGGGTCCTGCCGTTCCCGGGCTTCGCGGTCGCGGGCTTCGCGGTCCTGTCGCGCACGGTCCTGTCGTGCACGGTCCTGTCGTTCGCGGGCCTGGCGTTCGTGGTCCTGTCGCTCGCGGGCCTGGTGTGCACGGGCCTCGCGCTCGTGGGTGTCGGTCAGGTGTTTGTACGCCGCGTTGATCCGCTGCATCTGCCGGGTCACTTCGGCGCGGACACTCTCCGGGCTCGACTGATGCCGGTCCGGATGCCAGATCTGCACGAGAACGAGGTAACGCTCCCGAATCTCCGCGACCGACGAATCGCGTGTCACGCCGAGGAGCGTGTACGGATCCGGTCCGTCAGAGGGCATGGATTCCACCGGATCTCATGGCTGATCGGGTCACGCACACCGCGGCGATCGTAACAGCACCGTCGATTCGTCCGTGCCCGTCGCAGTGTGCCGCGGCGGCCCCGGCCGAGGAATGGCTGCCTCGCCGAGACCCGTGGGGGCTCGGGGCAGTGCACCGGGTGGACCGGCCGGGGTATTGCCCGGTCATTGGCCGACATCTATAGTTGCGCGGATCACAACAATCATGGCCGTGGTGGTGCGGCCGGGTCGTCGAAGCGCTTCGACGATTCGTCGTTCAGGCCCGTCAGCCGGGTGTCGAGCCTGGCCACGCCGGTCGGGGCGCCCATCGGGCGTCTGTCGTACGACATGAGGAGAAGCAAATGGGGTACAAGCGCCTTCGGCGCGGAATCGCCGTGCTCGCGCTCGTCCTACTGGCACTACCGGCCGTTCCCGGCACCGCCCTCGCCGAGCCCACCTACCCGTTCCGAGATCCGCACCTGCCGGTGAACGCCCGGGTCGACGACCTGCTCGGGCGGCTCACCCTGGACGAGAAGATCTCGTGGCTGCACCAGTACCAGCCGGCCGTTCCCCGGCTGGGCATCGGCCTGTTCAAGACCGGCACCGAGGCCCTGCACGGGGTGGCCTGGTCGACCGACATCGACAACAACGGCGCTGTCGTCAAGGCCCGCGGCACGTCCTTTCCCCAGCCGGTGGGCATGGCGAGCACCTGGGACACCGACCTGATCAACCGGGTCGGCTCCGCCGTCGGCGACGAGGCGCGCGGCTACCACGCGCAGAACCCCCGGGTGTGGGGTCTCAACCTCTGGGCGCCGGTGGTCAACCTGCTGCGCGACCCTCGCTGGGGCCGCAACGAGGAGGGCTACTCCGAGGACCCGATGCTCACCGCCGCGATCTCCACCGCGTACGGCTCGGGCATGACCGGCGGCGACCCCGACCACCTGAAGAGCGCACCGACCCTGAAGCACTACCTGGCCTACAACAACGAGATCCGGCGCGACGTCACCTCGTCGAACGTGCCGGCCCGGGTGCTCAACGAGTACGAGCGAGCCGCGTTCAAGCCGGCCCTCGCCGCCGACGCGGCGACCGGGGTGATGGCCGCGTACAACCTGATCAACGGGCGGCCCGCAACCGTGGATCCGGACCTGGCCACGGTGGTGCGCGGCTGGACCGACCAGCCGCTGATGAACGTCACCGACGCCTGGGCGCCGAACAATCTCGTCGCCTCCCAGGGCTACTACGCCACCCAGGCCGAGGCGAACGCCGCGATCGTCAAGGCCGGCCTCAACAGCTTCATCACCGACGACACCAACGCCCAACCGACGGTGACGGCCATCAAGCAGGCGCTGGCGACCGGTCTGCTGACCGAGGCGGACATCGACGCCCGGATCCGGGAGATCCTGAACGTGCGGTTCCGGCTGGGTGAGTTCGACCCGGGCGGCGGCCGCCACGGCGGCATCACCCCGGACGTCATCAACAGCCCGGAACACCAGCGGCTCGCCCGGCAGGCCGCCGGTGAGGCGATGGTGCTGCTGAAGAACTCCCGACAGGCTCTTCCGCTGGACCCGGCCCGGACCCGCAAGATGGCCGTGCTCGGTCCGCTCGCCGACACCCTCTACACCGACTGGTACGGCGGCGACCTGCCGTACGAGGTGACGGCGTTCGACGGGATCCGCGAGCGGCTGGGCAACTCCGCGAGCGTCAACGCGCTCGACGGGGCCGACCGGATCGCCCTGAAGGACCCGGCCACCGGCCGGTACGTCACGGCCACCGGCACCACCGACGCCGACCCGGTCGCCGCCACCGGCACCACGGCGACGCCCGAAGCCCAGTTCGACGTGGTGGACTGGGGTCAGGATGTGGTGACGTTGCGCAACGCCGCCAACGGCCGCTACCTCGGCTACAACTGGGGGCCGTTCGTCACCCGCGACGCGCAGCCGAACGGTTGGTACGTCCAGCAGCAGTTCAAGCTGGAGCCACAGGACGACGGCAGCGTGGTGCTGCGCTACGTCGGCTACGAGACCAAGGAGAGCTGGTTCGCCCCCGAGAAGTATGTGACGGTCGGCGACGACGGTGCGCTCAAGCTCGGCGCGTCCACCCCGGCCGCCGCGACCCACTTCAGCCGCGAGGTGATCAGCAGCGGAATCGACCGGGCCGTGGCGGCGGCCAAGGCGGCCGACACCGCCGTGCTGGTCGTGGGCAGCAACCCGTTCATCAACGGACGCGAGGCGCACGACCGCACCTCCACGGCCCTCAGCGCCGGCCAGGAGGCGCTGGTCAAGGCCGTGGTCAGAGCCAACCCGCGTACCGTGTTGGTGCTCCAGACCAGTTACCCGGTCACCACGACCTGGGAGCAGGAGCACGTCCCGGCGATCGTGTGGACCACCCACGCGGGCGCCGAGACCGGGCACGCGGTGGCCGACGTCCTGTTCGGCGACCGCAACCCGTCCGGCCGGCTCACCCAGACCTGGTACCGATCGGACGGGCAACTGCCGCCGGACCTGCTGGAGTACGACATCATCTCGTCCGGGCAGACCTACCTGTACAGCACCGCGAAACCGCTCTACCCGTTCGGCCACGGGCTGTCGTACTCCCGGTTCCGGTACGGCCAGGCGCGCACCGGCGACCGGCCGGTCGCGGCCGACGGCACCATCACGGTCAGTGTCGACGTGACGAACACCGGCAGCCGGGCCGGGGCCGAGGTGGTCCAGCTCTACACCCACCAGCGCACCTCGCGGGTCAAGACCCCGAACCGTGCGCTCAAGGCGTTCCAGCGGGTGCACCTCGCACCCGGGCAGACCCGGACCGTGACGTTGCGGGTGCCCGTCGCCGACCTGGCGCACTGGGATGTGACCCGCAGCCGGTGGGTGGTCGAGTCGTCCACCCACGACCTGATGGTGGGCGCGTCGGCCGAGGACATCCGGGCCCGGACCGCGGTGCGGGTGCGCGGTGAGACGGTTCCGGCCCGGGACCTGTCCCGGACCACCCGGGCGGAGAACTTCGACAGGTACGCCGGGGTCCGGCTTGTCGACGAGACGAAGGCCCAGGGTACGGCCGTCGGTGCCACCGCGGCGGGCCAGTGGATCTCGTTCGCCGGTTCGGCCCTGCGTCCGGGAGCCCACACCTTCACCGCGAGGGTCGCCAGGGCCGGCGCGGACGTCGGCACCATCCAGGTGCGGCTGGGCTCGCCCACCGGTCGGCTGCTCGGCACGGCCACCGTGCCCAGCACCGGCGACGACTACCGGTACGTCAGCGTCAGCGCCGAGTTGGCCCGCGCGGCCGGCACCCATGACGTGTACCTGGTGTTCGACTCGCCGCAGCGGCTCGCCGACTTCTCCATCAGGTGACCGGAGCCCGGGCCGGGACGATCGTCGTCCCGGCCCGGGCTGGTCGGTCCTCGCGATGGGCTGGTTCGGCACGACTCAGGGCCGGTCCCCCGGAGGACCGGCCCTGAGCTGTCGATCGCGAACAGGACCAGCTGCGACATCGCTAGGGTTCCTCCTGATCACCAGGCATTTTCGGTAAACTTTCGGTATGTATTTGGTGACGGTAAGTGCTGCATGGATATCCGTCAATGTCAATGCGCGGTGAGCAGCCAGGAAGCCGGCCTCGTGCTGCAAGCCTGGCCCGTTCTGGTTCACCGAAAATTTCGGTGCCCGTCCTGTGTCGGCCGAAGGTCGCGGGGCCGGCCGGCCGGCGGACGTGGGGTCATGGAAACGCCCGTCCGCGGCGGTGTTAACGTCTCATCCCGTTGCCGGCGAGCGCCGCTAGCTCAACTGGCAGAGCAGCGGACTCTTAATCCGCGGGTTCGGGGTTCGAGTCCCTGGCGGCGCACCAACGATCAAGGCCCCGACCCGGTGGGATGCGCTGGGTCGGGGCCTTTCGTGTGCGTGGGTGGTTGGTGCTCTCACCGACGGGCGGGCCGGCCGGAGGGCGCGGCTGTTCGCGGACGCGGACGCGGGCGCTCGCGCCCCCGTGGCCCAGGGTGTGACCGTCGCCTGTCCGCGACAGGCCCCGGGGGCCCCGGTGCCTCACGAATCATCGTTGCACGGCGGGCCGCCGGCCAATCCGTGGTGTGCCCGGTACCGGCCCGGTGTGTCATTCAAAATCTTCCGAAAGGCGAGATGGAATCCTACCGAACTCCGGTATCCCACCATCTCGGGTATTGAACTGAGTGGGGTTTTGGTGTACGCCAGCAGTTGCACCGCCTCCTGCATCCGGCGTCGGGTGAGATGTAGCGCCGGTCCCTCACCGACGAGATCCCTAAACGTCTTGGCGAAACTCGACCTCGACATGCCGGCGCGCTGTGCCAGCAGGTCCAGCGTCCACGGCTGCCGGAACTCGCCGTAAATGGCGGATAGGGCACGGCTTACGCCGGAATGGGCCAGTGCGCGCAGGGCCGGCGAGTCGACTGTCAGATTCTGCAGTGCCACGCGGAGGGCGAGCACGAATACCATCTCAAAAGCTCGCAGAGTCACCAGCGGGCTGCCCGGCTCGCGCCGCTCGGTCTCTGGAACCAGCGACTCCAACGTTCGGAGCAGGAGTGGCTCCTCGTCGAGCTCGGGTTTGCCCAGCACGAAGACCGGCGGGAGCGACCGGTACAGCGGGGGTTCGCCGCCGGGGTCGTAGTTGAGGCTGGCACACATCAACTCGGTGAGAGCACCCTCCTCGCCAATCCGTACAATCGCCGACTCACCGAGGCGGCGCTCGGGGAGCAACTGGCGTAACGGGTGAGTCGGTCCCGGTGATCCGTCGCCCAATGTGTGCGCTGTGCCGTAGGGAAAGATCGCCAGGTCGCCCCGGCGCAGCAGAATGGGTGGTCGGTCCCTAAGCTTGACGTAACAACTGTTTCGTAGGACGTAGTGAAGCACCGCGCAGCGATCGTCGTCACCCTGGACATTCCATGGTCCCCGCACGACCCAGCGGCTGTGGAAAACGCTGATCAGACGTATCGGTTTGAGCAGCTCAGCCAGTACGTCAAGGTCATTCATGGACGATCCTTAAATCAGAGCGGAGGGTTCTTAATTGATCGTAGCTAACTCTTCCGTGAAACTTCCGGGGGAAGCAGGTCGTTCGGTCGAGACGATCGGTATACGTGGTTGCGTATCGCAAGACGAGCTTCATGCACGGGGGCCTTCCTGGTGTCGCGTCGAACTTCGCGGGCTGCACTCCGCTCCCGCCGTTGACCACGGCGGTCGGTGTCACCCGCGTTGATGGACGCATCGCCGGCCGGCGATCCGGCATGGAACGAGCAGGGAGGGAGCGTCGATGCGGATACTCATCGCCGGGGCGGGCATCGCCGGCTTGACCACGGCCCTGAGCCTGCACGCGGCCGGTCTCGACGAGATCCGGCTGGTCGACGCGGCCCCGGAGATCCGGCCCCTCGGTGCCGGGATCAACCTCCTGCCCAACGCCGTCAGGGAACTCGCGGACCTCGGCCTCGACGCGGCGGTGGGCGCGGCCGCCGTCCCGACCACCGAGCTGGTCTACTTCAGCCGGCACGGTGACGTGATCTGGCGTGAGCCGCGGGGCCGCGCGGCCGGTCACCGATGGCCGCAGCTCTCCGTGCACCGGGGGCACCTGCAGATGGTGTTGCTCGCCGCCGCCGAGGAACGACTCGGCCGGGGGTGTGTACGCGCTGACGCGCGGGTCACCGACTTCTGTCGGCTGCCCACCGGTCGGGTGCGGGTCACCCTCGCCCATCGCACCGGCGACACCAGCACCACCACCGAGGTCGACGCCCTGATCGGAGCGGATGGCATCCGGTCCGGCGTCCGCCGGGTGCTCTTCCCCGACGAGGGACCGCCGGTGTGGCAGCGGCAGGTGGTGTGGCGCGGCATCACCAAGATTCCGCCGTTCGCCGACGGTCGGTCGATGTTCGTCGGAGGCGACAGCACGTGGAAGGTGGTCGCCTATCCGATTGCGCCACTCCCGGACGCCGCCGGCCTGGTCGACACCAACTGGGCGGTCTCCCGCACCTTCGTGCCGGGTGAGGTGGTCGACCGGGCGGGGTGGGACCGGGTGGTGGATCCTGCGAAGCTGCTGGCCGCGCTCGACGGCTGGGTCTTCGACTCGCTCGATGTCGGTGCCCTCATCGCCGCCGCCGCCCCCTTCGAACAGGCCATGGTCGATCGCGATCCGCTGCCCCGCTGGACCTTCGGACCGGTGACGCTCGTCGGTGACGCCGCCCACGCGATGTGCCCGATGGGGTCCAACGGCACCACCCAGGCGATCATCGACGCTCGTGCCCTGGCCAGCGCCGTGGCCGTCGAACCGAACATCAGCACCGCCTTCGTGGCCTACGAACGGGACCGGCGTGAGCGGATGACGCTGCTCCAGAACTGCAACCGGGCCCTGGGCCCGGAGGTGGTGGTCGCCATGGCGGACCGGGCCAGATCGGTCATCCGTCCCGGTCCGTCGGCGCGCGACCTCGACCGGGAGCTGGCTGAGATCTCTCGACGCTATGCGGAGTTGGGCGGCTTCGACGTGGCGGCGGCCAACGCGGCCTCCTCCTACTCGGTCCGACGCCGACCGCACTCCGCTCGCCCCGCCCAGCAGCCGGCCGGGTCCTGAGCGTTCCGGACACCTGACAGGTCCACCCACCACCAACCACCTGCCTAACCCCGTGATCGAGGAGATTGAGACATGACGCGAACCGGTGAGCAGTATCTCGATGCGTTGCGCGACGGCCGAGAGATCTGGCTGGACGGCGAACCGGTCAAGGACCTGACCCGACACCGCGCGTTCCGCAACACCGCTCGGTCCATCGCCCACCTCTACGACCTGACACACCAGGCCGAGTTCGCCCCGGTGTTGACTGTCGAGTCCCCGTCGGGCGACCGCATCCACCGGGCGTTCCACATCGCCCGCGACTACGAGGATCTGGTCGCTCGGCGCAAGGCACACAAGATCTGGTCCGAGGCGACCTTCGGATTCCTCGGTCGTTCGCCCGACTACATGGCGTCCGGCCTCGCCGGGTTCGCCGCCCTGCCGGAGGTCTTCGCGGGCAGCGGGTTCGACGGTCGGGACAATGTCGCCGCCCACCATCGGCGGATGTCTACTGGTGATCTCTACCAGGCGTTCACCATCACCAACCCGCAGATCGACCGAACCAGGGCCGCGTCCGAGCAGGAGGAAGACGATCTCTACCTGCGTGTGGTGAGGGAAACCGACGGCGGCATCGTGGTACGCGGCGCGAAGATGATCGGCACAGCCGCCGCCTTCGGCGACGAGGTGGTGGTGGGCACGATCGAGCCCTTGGCCCCGCAGGACGTGGAGTACGCGCTGAGCTTCTCCCTCCCCCTCGACACCTCGGGGCTGAAGTTCGTCTCGCGCGCCTCGTACGAGGCCGGTGCCCGGAGCGTCTTCGACAACCCGCTCTCCTCCCGGTTCGACGAGAACGACTCGCTGCTCGTCTGCGACGACGTCTTCGTGCCGTGGGAGCGGGTGCTGGTCTATCGCGACGTGGACGCCAGCCTGGGCCAGTGGTGGGCGACGCCGGCGTACAACAACTTCGTCCACCAGTCGGCCACCCGCTTCTGGACCAAGCTGGAGTTCCTCACCGGCCTGGCGATCCTCATCGCCAAGGCGAACAACACCTACGGTCTGCCCCCGGTGCAGATGCAGATCGGCCGCCTGATGACCTGGGTGAACATCGCGCGTTCGATGTTGATCGCGGCCGAGACGGAGTTCGTCCCCGTCCAGGGCGGCGAGGGCGTCATGATCAACCCGGAGATCGCATCCGCGCATCGAGCGATGGCCGGTGACATCTACCCGAAGGCGGTGGCCGAGGTCAAGCTGCTCGCCGGCGGCGGCCTGATCCAGCTCCCCGCCTCCGGCTACGACCTGCTGCACCCCGAGCTGGGGCCGGTGCTCGCCAAGTACGTGCGCTCACCCGGCCACTCGGCAAAGGCGCGGATCAAGCTGCTCAAGCTCGCCTGGGACGCGCTGGGCTCGGAGTTCGCCTCTCGGCACGAGCAGTACGAGCGTTTTTACCACGGTGCCCCGCACGTCTACCTGCCGGCGGTGGTGCGCGACGGCCGCCCGGACCTGTGCGAACGGCTCACCCAGTCCTGCCTGGACGGCTACGAACTGGACAACTCGATGTACGGCGCCTCATGACCAGTCCGGACGTCTCCCCGCCCGGTGCCACCGCCACCGAGGCCTCCGGGGCACCCCACCGGTGGCGGGCGCTGGCGGTGCTGGCCTGCACCCAGTTCCTCCTGATCCTCGACACCGCGATCATCAACGTGGCGGTGCCCTCGATCGGCGAGGACCTGCACATTTCGCCCACCGGGCTCTCCTGGGTGGCCAACGCCTACCTGATCACCTTCGGCGGGCTCCTGCTCCTCGGCGGACGCAGCGCCGACCATATCGGCCGCCGCCGGGTCTTCGTGATCGGTCTGGTCGTCCTCGTCCTCGGCTCGGCGGTGGGCACGGTCGCGAACTCGGCCGGCTGGCTGATCGCCGGTCGGGCGATTCAGGGTCTGGCCGCCGCGCTGGCCGCCGCCGCCGCGCTGGCGCTGGTGCTGAGCATCTTCCCGGAGGGTCCGGAACGGCATCGGGCCCTCGGCATCTTCGCCGCGATGGCGGGTGCCGGAGGTGCCGTCGGCACGGTCCTCGGTGGGTTGCTGACCGACTCGTTCGGCTGGCGCTCGACGTTCCTCATGAACGTCGTCGCCGGTGCCGTGCTTGCCGTCGTCGCCCTCCGGGTGGTGCCCAAGGTACGCGAATCCGCAGACCGCCGGGCCTTCGACGCGATCGGCGCCGTGACCGTCACCGCCGGCCTGGGGCTGCTGGCGTACGCGTTGGTGTCCACCGGAGACATCGGTTGGCTCGCCGGTCGAACCGTCGGCGCGGCCGGTGTGGCGGCGCTGTGCCTGGTGGCGTTCGTGTTCATCGAGCGGCGCAGCAGCCACCCGTTGGTGCCGTTGGGCATCTTCCGGCGGCGTCGACTCCGCACCGCGAACATCCTCGGCGGGCTGGCACAGCTCGTGCTGTTCCCGACGTTCTTCTTCGTCAGCATCTATCTCCAGGACGTGCTCGGCTACTCGCCCCTGGGTGGCGGGCTCGGTCTGTTGCCGATGTCGCTGGTGGTGATCGTGGTGGCCGCGATGGCCGAGCGGCTGATCGCCCGGCTCGGCCTCGAGGTCGTGATGACGGTTGGCTTCGTCCTGGTCGGTGTGGGGATGCTCTGGCTGTCCCGGCTCTCCGCCGAGGGGGACTTCGTCTCCGAGGTACTCGGGCCGACCGTCCTCATCGGCATCGGGTTGCCACTGGTGAGTGTGACGACGAATGTCGCGGCGACCGCGGAGGCGACCGACAACGAGGTCGGGCTCGCCTCCGGGCTGATCAACACGAGTCAGCAGATCGGTGCGGTCGTCGGTCTTGCGGTCATGGCCGGTGTGGCCGCCGCCCGGACCAACCAGGTGACCGGTGACAACCCGGCCCGCCTGGACGCGGCGGCAACCACCGCCGGCTTCCAGGCAGCGTTCCTGGTGGGCGCGGTGGTCTCACTGATCGCGGCCGCGGCGGCCGTCCGGCTACGTCGGGCCCGGCCGGCGCCCGTCGGCTCGGCGACGGTCTCCGGACGGTAGGCCGGCGGCCGATCCCGTGCCGGATGCGGCGGAGCCCGGCACCATTCGGACTCCACCGGCCGAGCGGACCCGGAACGCCCGCGGTCCGCGCACCCGGTCGTGACCCGAGCGGTCCCGGCCGGAAACGAGGACCTGGCACGACGGGTCCTGCACCAAGCGCCGTGCCCCCGGGGCGGGGCGCTCCTCCCACGCACGCGAAGGAACTGAGCAATGACAGAGCAGGGCAGGCAGTATCTGGTGTTCGGCGCGACCGGTGGCCAGGGTGGCGCGGTCGTCCGGACCCTCGCCGAACGGGGCCATCCGGTGCGCGGTTTCGCTCGTCGCGGCGCCGAGCCGGCCGACTCGGGGGTCAGCCTGGTCGCCGGCGACCTGGCCGACCCGGCCGCCGTGCGCGAGGCGTTCGCGGGCGTCACCCACGCCGCGGTGACCCTGCCCCTGGTGTACGACACACCGACGGTCGCCGACTACGCCCGCAACATCGCGGACGCCGCCCGGCAGGCCGGCGTGCAGCAGCTCGTTTACAACACCAACACCTGCATCCCGAACGACACGACGCCGTACCCGGCGTACGAGACCCGACGGATCACCGCGGAGATCCTGGTGGACAGCGGCGTGCCTACGGTCGTGCTGTGCCCCCCGGTGTACCTGGAAAACCTCTTCAACCCCGGGGTGGGTGGGGCGTTGGCCAACCAGAACGTGCTGGCGTACCCCTTGCCCGCGGACCGGCGGGTGGCCTGGCTGTCCCACGACGACCTGGCGGCGGCGATGGTGGCGGCACTGGACCGTCCGGACCTGGTCGGCAGGTCTGTGCAGTTCGGCGGCGGCGACGTCGTGACCGGCCCCGAACTGGCCGCGATCTTCTCCACCGCGCTCGGCCGACAGATCAACTACCTGCCGCTGGAGGTCGACGCCTTCCAGGAAGGGCTGGCCTTCGCGTTGGGCGCCGAGGCGGCCACCGGCGTCGCCGGCATCTACCGCTGGGTTGGTCAGGATGCCGGTCGTGACCTGTTCGACCTGGACCCGGCGACGCTGCCGAAGGTTCTGAACGTGACGCCGACGCCGATCGCCGAATGGGTCGTGGCGCGGCCGTGGCAGCAGTTCGCCTAAGAGGAGCAGGTGGAACTTCCCTGAGGGCGGTCACCCCCGGGCAACCTGGCCAGCCGACACAGCAGTCGGCCGGCCGGGCTCCGGGGGTGACGGCCACCGCTCGCAACGGCGCGGCGGGTCCACCGCACGACCTTCGCGGCAAGGAGCTCGACACATGTGGTCAGCACGACGACAGGCGGGGGAGCCGATCGCGGTGATCGGCGCAGGGTGCCGCCTCCCCGGCGCGCACGGCCCGGCGCAGCTCTGGCAACACCTGGTTGACGGTCGGGACCTGATCACGGAGGTCCCGCCGGACCGGTTCTCGGTCGACGACTACGTCGCACCGTTTCCCCCGCCCCCAGGCATGACGACCAGTCGCTGGGGTGGCTTCGTGGACGGCGTCGCCGAGTTCGACGCCGAGTTCTTCGGCATCGACGACGACGCGGCCGCCAGCCTTGACCCGCAGCAACGGCTGTTGCTGATGACCGCGTGGGAGGCGCTGGAGGACGCCGGACAACTGCCCGAACACCTCGCGGGCAGCCGGACGGCGGTGTTCGTGGGCCAGAGCCAGGCTGACTACTGGGATCTCCAGAGCACGCGACCGGACCGCCTCGGGTTGCTCTCCGCCCTCGGCGGCCAGCAGCGCGGCATGGCGGCCGGCCGGCTCTCGTACACCTTCGACCTGCGCGGACCCAGTGTGACCGTCGACGCCGCCCAGGCGTCCTCGGGTGCGGCGGTCCACCTCGCGGCGCAGAGCCTACGGTCGGGCGAGAGCACGATGGCTGTCGTCGCCGGGATCAACCTGGTGCTGGCGCCCACGCCAGCGGTGCTGTTCGGGCAGGCGGGGGTGCTGGCCGCCGACGGGCGGTGCAAGTTCGGCGACCGATCCGCGGACGGGTTCGTCCGTAGCGACGGTGTCGTGGTGGTGGTCCTCAAGCCGCTGTCCGCCGCCCTCGCCGACGGTGATCGGGTACGCGCCGTGCTGCTGGGCAGCGCGGTGAGCAACGACGGTCGTGCCAAGCCCGAGCTGACCGCGCCCTCGGTGACCGGTCAGGCCATGGCCATGAGGTCGGCGTACGCCACCGCCGGCGTCTCCCCGGGGGATGTCGACTACGTCGAGGCGCACGGGACCGGGACCCGCATCGACGCGGCCGAACTCGCCGCGATGACCGAGGTGCTCGCCGAGGGGCGGCCCGCCGGACGGCCTTGCCTGGTGGGGTCCGTCAAGACGAACCTCGGCCACACCGAGGCCGCCGCCGCCCTGACTGGCCTCGTCAAGGCGGTGCTCTGCCTGGAGCACCAGCTCGTACCACCCAGCCTGCACTGCACCCGCCCCCGGGCGGACGTCGACTGGGCTCGGGTACCGCTGGTCGTGCCCGAGGTCGCGACCCCGCTGCCCGACCGTGGTCGACCGGCGATCGTGGCCGTCAACGGGCAGAGCATGACCGGCACCAACGTCCACCTGGTGCTCGCCCAGGCGTCGGTGGTCCCGGACCCGGGTGGAGCCGGGACCGGCCGGTCGTCCGGAGTGCCCGAGGCGGGCCGGGACCACTATCCGCTGGTGCTCACCGCCCGCTCACCGGCCGGGCTGACCGAGCTGATCCACAGCTATCTGGCTTTCCTGGCGCCCGACGGCGCGGGCGCGGCGCTCGACCTGCGGGACATCTGCTACAGCACCAACGTCCGGCGGCGGCGCTACCCGCACCGGGTGGTCGTGCGTGGCAGTTCCCACGACGACATGATCCGGGAACTTCGCGCGGTGCTGTCGGGCGAACCGCCGGAGACCGTGCTGACCCCGCACGACATCGGGCCATCGGGCCGGCTGGTGCCGTTGCCGCTCCGGCCCTGGCAGACCACCCGGCACTGGCTGGACTGGGTGGGGCCGCCGAGCCCAAGAACCGCGGTCGGCACCTGATCGGCGGCAGCGCTGCCGTCACCGCCGCACCCGGACCACCTCGTCGTCTTCCCGCTACCTGCGCGCACGTCGTGCCGCCATGACGCGCGCCCTCCCGCCACCACCCACTCACCGTCCCCTCTCGCACCAGGAAGTGAGCAATGCCAAACGCAACGATCACAGACCTGTCCAGCCTGGCCCGGATCGAGAACGTCCGGCTCCTCGACCCCCTCAACGCCGACCCGGCCTGCTTCCGCCTCCGCGCCATGAACGCGCAGGCCGACGTGCCAGCGATAGCCGGTGCCCTGCGCGCCCTGATACCCGGCCTGGACGAGGTCGCCACATACTCGGTGGACGAGTGCCTCGCGGCGATGCGCGACCTCGGCATGTTCCTGGGCTCCCTCAAGCGGCACGGCGTCGAGCCGCTGTCGGTCGTGCCGGAAGCCACAGCGGTGCTGGAGGAACTGGGCCGGCGCACCGACATGGTGCCCCGCGACACCGTGCACCACTACACCACCTGGAACCCGCTGGGGCACCGCCAGCGGATGTACACCGGCGACCCGCAGGAGGGGTTCCTCCAGGAGTCGGTGCGGATGGTCTTTCCCAGTCTGCGTACCGGCCTCAACACCTGCGACGTCCTGGCCGACACCGCGCCGACGGACCCGGAGTTCGCGCCGCTGCTGGACGAGTTGAACCTCCGGCTCACGGCGATGGTGGACTCGATCGACCTCGTGCTGCGACACGTCAGCCCGGTCTTCTTCGCCCGGGTGCTCCGCCCGTACTTCGAGGAGATCATCGTCTCGGGCCGGGAACTGCTCGGCCCGGCCGCCGCGCAGGTGCCACTCTGGCTCGTCGACCAGGTCATCTGGGCGGCGGACCGCAGCGAGCCCGATTACAGCGAGTTCATCCGCCACTCGGTCCCCTTCAGCCTGCCGCGCTGGCGGAGCTACTACACCCGGTGGACCGAGCGGAGGTCGGTGGTGAGTCGCCTCGTCGACGCCTTCGGCGGGGTCGACGGCGCGGCGACCGGCAACGACTCCCTGGTGCTACGCCGCGGCGCGGAGGCGCTGGCCCGGGTGTTGCGTACGGTGGTGGTGTTCCGGGGTCGCCACCTCGGCATCGCCCGTCAGGCGTACCAGGCCGACCTGCGGCTCTATCCGGTCGGCAGCGGCGGCGCCAGCGTCGAACTGCTCCGGCAGATCATTGATCTGACCCGGCAGAACGCCGGCCTGGTCCAGGCCCGGCGGTCCGACCCGCCGACCGAGTCGCACAGGGTTCGACCGGAGGGCACGATTCCCCGGCAGCGCTGGCAGGGCGGGGTGGCCCTGTGAGGGTCCTGGTCGCCGGTGCCGGCATTGGCGGGCTCACCCTGGCGCTGAGCCTGCACGCGGCGGGGATCCGTGACGTCCGGGTGCTCGAGGCGGCCCCGGAGATCCGACCTCTCGGGGTCGGTCTGAACATCCTGCCCAACGCGGTGCGCGAACTCGCCGAGCTGGGTTTGTTGGACGACCTGACGGCGGTCGCGGTCTGCACCGGGGAACTGTCCTACTACAACCGGTTCGGTTCGTTGATCTGGAACGAGCCGCGCGGGCGATCCGCCGGCTACCGCTGGCCGCAGCTGTCGATCCACCGGGGTCGGTTGCAGATGGTGTTGCTCGAGGAGGTACGTCGACGTCTCGGTGACGCGACGGTCGTCACCGACGCGCGGGTACGGGACTTCGACATCCGGCCAGACGGTTCGGTGCGGACCGTGGTGGGGCAGCCCGGCCCTGGCGGCGTCAGCGAGTTCGAGGCTGACGTCATGGTCGGTGCGGACGGCATCAACTCGGCGGTACGCGCGGCGCTCTACCCCGGCGAGGGCGAGCCGCCGTGGAACGGACTGCTCGTGTGGCGGGGGTCGGCCTGGCGGACGCCCATCCTCAACGGGAAGACGATGATCATCGCGGGGGACGAACGCCGCCGGGCCGTGGTGTACCCGATGTCCCGAGCGGCTGGCTCCGGGCAGCCGGTCCTGATGAACTGGGCGCTGGCCCGACCCGCTGCCGAGCAGGACAGACCGGCCCGTGCCGACTGGAACCGGGTGGTCGAACCGGATTCCTTCCTGGCCGACTTCGCCGACCTCCGCTTCGACTGGCTGGACGTGCCGGAGCTGGTCCGGGCCGGCGGGGAGGCGTTCCTCTATCCCATGGTGGACCGAGATCCACTACCCCGGTGGAGCTTCGGGCCGGTCACGTTGCTCGGCGACGCCGCGCACGCCATGTACCCGATGGGTTCCAACGGTGCGACCCAGTCCATCGTGGACGCGCGAGTGCTGGCGCACTGCCTGGCGCTGCACGCCGACCCGGTCACCGCCCTGAGCGAGTACGAGCGCCTGCGTCGACCGGTCACCACGGACCTTCAGGAGCGCAACCGGCAGCTCGGGCCGGAGCTCGTCATCAGCCTGGCGGCTCAGCGGGCCCCGGACGGCTTCGTCGACGTGCACGACGTGATCCCGGCCACCGAGTTGGCCGAGATCTCCCAGCGGTACGCCCGCCTGGGCGGGTTCGACGTTGCCACGGTCAACGACCGGCCGTCCTACGACGTGCCGGTCGCCGCCCGGGGAGTACGGCCGTGAGAGTCGACAGTTATCTCGACGTCTCCTGCCCCTGGTGCTATGTCACCAAGCGGCACCTCGATGCGGCTGTGCGGGAGTTCGGCGATCCCACGGTGCGGGTCGTGCGGCATCCGTACCAGATCGACGGCGAACATCCCGCCACGCCGATGCCGATGCTCACCTGGCTGGCCGGGAAGTACGGCGCGGCAAAGGCGACCCGGATGAGCAGCGAGGTCACCGCGTACGGGCGCGGCATGGGTATCGCCTTCGCGAACGAGTCCGGCTACGCGGTCAACACCCTGGCCGCGCACCGACTGCTCTGGTTCGCCGGGCGGGAGTACGGCGAAGAGGTCCAGGGGCGGCTCGAGGAACTGCTCTTCGCGGGGTACTTCGTCGATGCCGTCGACGTCTCCGACCCCGAGGTGCTCGTGGAACGGGCCGGTCGGGCGGGGATGGCGCCGCAGCGGGTGGCCAGCTTCCTCGATGCCGGCGTCGGCGTGGACGAGGTCCGGGAGCTGGTCCGGCAAGCCCGGCGGGAGACCGCCGCCGTCCCCCTGATCGTCGTCGATGGCCGGATCCGGCTCGACGGTGTGCACGAACGTGACCGCCTGCTGGCGGCGTTGCGACAGATCGCGGAAGAAAGGTGACTCAGATGGAAGTGACTCGTCGAGGAGTGCTGGGTGGTTCGGCGGTGCTGGGTGGTGTGGTGACCGCGGCGCTCGTCGGCGCCGCACCCGCACCGGCGGCCAGGCCGGGGTCGGTGGCCGGTGACGCGCTACTGACCGTACGGCCCGGCGACCCGCAGTACGCCGACCTGGTGCGCGGTGTCAACCAGCGGTGGGTGGGCCGACCCGGGCAGGTGGTGGTGGCCACCTCGACCGCCGACGTCGTACGGGCGGTCCAGCAGGCCGCGCGTTCGGGACGGCGCCTGTCGGTCCGCAGCGGCGGCCACTGCTTCGAGAACTTTGTCAGTGATCCCGCCGTCGAGGTCCTGCTGGACCTGGCGGGGCTCGACCAGATCGGCTTCGACCCGGCCCGGCGGGCCTTCGTGGTGGGCGCGGGTGCCCGGTTGGAGGAGGTCAACCGCCGGCTGTTCACCGGTTGGGGCGTGGCGTTGCCGGCCGGCTCGTGCCCGAGCGTGGGCGTCGGTGGGCACATCGCCGGCGGCGGTTACGGTCCGCTCAGCCGCCTGTTCGGGCTCACCGTCGATCACCTCTACGCGGTCGAGGTGGTGGTGGCCGACCGGTCCGGGTCGGCACGGGCGGTGCTCGCCACCCGCGAGGCCGACGACCCGAACCGGGAGTTGTGGTGGGCACACACCGGCGGTGGCGGCGGCAACTTCGGCGTGGTGACGCGGTACTGGTTCCGTTCACCCGGCGCGGACACCTCGGATCCCCGCCGGCTGCTGCCCCGGCCACCGGCCGAGCTGCTGGTCAACACCGTGATCTGGCCGTGGGAGGCGATGGACCGGGCGGCGTTCACCCGGCTGCTGCTCAACTACAGCCGCTGGTACGCGGCGCGTAACCGGCCGGGCCGGGTGGAGAACCACCTCTACAGCCATCTGATCACGTTCCACCGCTCCGGTGGCGCTGTAGTGCTCAACACCCAGGTGTCCGGGCAGGCTCCGGACGCTGACGGGCTGCTCGACGAGTTCCTGGAGGCGATCGGGGACGGGGTGGGCGTGCCCATGCAGAGCACCGTCCGGCGCCGGCTGCCCTGGCTGCTCGGAACCCAGTGGTCCGGTTTCGCCGACCGGCCGGTCGGACGCCGGATCAAGGGAAAGTCGGCGCTGCACCGGAGCGCGTTCACCGAGGCCCAGGCGGCGGCCATCCACCGCGCGCTGGTCTCCACCGACTACACGCATCCCGGCAGCGGGGTGCTGATCGCTCCCTACGGTGGTCAGGTCAGCGCCGTAACCGGGTCCGCCACCGCGAGTTCGCACCGCGACGCCGCGCTGATACTGCTGTACGTGAGCGAGTGGGACAACGAGGCAGAGGATGCGACCCACCTCCGCTTCCTGCGCGAGTTCTACCGGGGCGTCTACGCCAGCACCGGAGGTGTGCCGGTACGCGACGGCAGCACCGCAGGGGCGTACATCAACTATCCGGACGTCGACCTGCGCGATCCGGCGTGGAACAGCTCGGGTACCTCGTGGCAGGAGCTGTACTACGGGGAGAACTACAAGCGGTTGCGGCGGGTCAAGAGTCAGTGGGACCCGTTGCGACTGTTCCACCACCAGCTCTCGGTGGAGCCGGCCCGATGAAGGAGGTGTCCCGATGAGCGTGTTGCAGGAGATCGTCCGCGGGGTGCGCGCTGATCTGGCGGAACGGGAGGCGCTCGTCGAACTGGCCGACCTCCAGGCGGCGGCAGCCACTGCCGCCCCGCCGCTGGACGTGGTGGCCGCGCTGCGCGGCGACGCGGTACGGGTGATCGCCGAGATCAAGCGGCGCAGCCCGGCCAGGGGCCCGCTGGCCGCGATCGAGGACCCGGCCGGGCTCGCCGAGGCGTACGTGGCCGGGGGCGCCGCCGCGGTGAGCGTACTCACCGAACCGCGCCGGTTCGGTGGTTCCCTGGCGGACCTGAGCGCGGTCCGTGCCGCGGTGCGGGTGCCGGTGCTCCGCAAGGACTTCATCGTCTCGCCCTACCAGCTCTGGGAGGCTCGAGCCCACGGGGCCGACCTGGTGCTGTTGATCGTCGCCGCGCTCGGCCAGGCCGAGTTGGAGTCGCTGCTGCGGCAGGCGACCGAGCTGGGCATGACCACCCTCGTCGAGGCGCACGACGCCGAAGAGGTGCGCCGGGCGGTCGACGCCGGCGCGCGGGTGGTCGGCATCAACGCTCGGGACCTCAACACACTGCGGGTCGACCGGGGCGTGTTCGCGACGATGGCCGCCCTGGTGCCCGACGACGTGGTCCGGGTCGCCGAGTCGGGGGTGCGGGTTCCGGCCGATGTCAGTGCCTACCGAGAAGCTGGTGCGGCGGCCGTGCTGGTCGGTGAGACGCTGGTGACCAGCGCGGATCCACGCGGGTCGGTCGCCGCTCTGGTGGCGGCGGGCCAGCGTCCGGCGGGAGTGGCCCGATGACCCCGCCGTGGGCGGCGCCGCCGCAGGCGTACGTGGCGCTGGTGGCCGAGGCGCTCGACGGCGCTGACCTGTCCGACGGCGGGGACGGCCACTTCGGCCGGTTCGGTGGGCAGTTCATGCCGGAGGCGCTGATGGGGGCGCTGGCCGAGGTGGCCGAGGCGTATCACCAGGCCCGTAAGGATCCGGAGTTCCACGCCGAGTTCGCAGCGCTGTTGACCGGCTTCGCGGGGCGGCCGAGTCCGCTGACCGAGGCGCCCCGGTTCGCCGAGGGCGTCGGCGCGCGGATCCTGCTCAAGCGCGAGGATCTCAATCACACCGGCTCGCACAAGATCAACAACGTGTTGGGCCAGGCGCTGCTGACCCGCCAAATGGGCAAGAGCCGGGTGATCGCCGAGACCGGTGCCGGCCAGCACGGCGTCGCGACCGCCACCGCGGCGGCACTGTTCGGCCTCGAGTGCGTCGTCTACATGGGCGAGGAGGACATCCGCCGGCAGGCGCTCAACGTCGCCCGGATGCGGGTGCTCGGCGCGCAGGTCGTTCCGGTGTCGGTGGGTAGCCGTACGCTCAAGGATGCCCTGAACGAGGCCATCCGGGACTGGGTGACCAACGTGGACACCACCCACTACGTCCTCGGCACGGCGGCGGGCCCGCACCCGTTCCCGGCACTGGTCCGCGACTTCCACCGGGTGATCGGGCTGGAAGCTCGCGCCCAGGTGGCCGCCCTCGGTCTGGCCCCACCGACGGCCGTGGCGGCGTGCGTCGGTGGTGGCTCGAACGCGATCGGCGCGTTCCACGCGTTTGTGCCCGACAGCCGGGTGCGCCTGTACGGCTTCGAGGCCGGAGGTCGCGGCGTGACGACCGACCGGCACGCGGCCTCGATCACCGGAGGCTCGGTGGGCGTGCTGCACGGCGCTCGCACCTACCTGCTCCAGGACCGGTACGGACAGACCAGGGAGAGCCACTCCATCTCCGCGGGGCTGGACTACCCGGCGGTCGGCCCGGAACACGCCTGGCTGCACGACACCGGCCGGGTGCGGTATGAGCCGGTGGACGACGACGAGGCGATGCGGGCCTTCGCGCGGCTGAGCCGTACCGAGGGCATCATCCCGGCGATCGAGTCGGCGCACGCGCTGGCCGGGGCGCTCCGGATAGCGCCCACGCTGCCCACCGGTCCGAACGACGCCCAACCGGTGATCGTCGTCTGCCTCTCCGGACGAGGGGACAAGGACATGCACACCGCCATCGAGCACCTGGGGCTGGAAGGGGACGATCGTGGGTGACGCAGACACGTCGGAGACCAGGCTGAGCCGTGTCCTGCGTAGCGCACGGGCGGCCGGGCGGGGAGCGCTGATCGGCTATCTACCGGTCGGGTTTCCCACCGTCGCCGACTCGATAGCGGCCATGGAGGCGATGGTCGCCGCGGGCGTCGACGTGATCGAGGTCGGTCTGCCCTACAGCGACCCGGTCATGGACGGGCCGGTCATCCAACATGCCGTGGATGTCGCACTGGCTAACGGAACTGTCACGCCGCATGTCTTCGAGGCCGTCGAGGCGATCACCGCCGCCGGAGCGGCCGCGGTCTGCATGACCTACTGGAACCCGGTCGAGCGCTACGGCGTCGACCGGTTCTCCGAGGAACTGGCCGCCGCCGGCGGCTGCGGGCTGATCATCCCGGATCTCATTCCCGAGGAGGCGGACCGTAGCGGCTGGACCGCGGCAAGCGACGCCCACCAGCTCGACCGGATCTACCTGGTCGCCCAGTCCTCGACCACCGAGCGGCTCAGCCGGACGGCAACGGCCAGCCGGGGCTTCGTCTACGCGGCGGCGTTGATGGGTGTCACCGGCACCGGCGGCGCCAAGGCGGAGGCGGCGCAACGGCTCGTCGGCCGGGTGCGAGCGGTCAGCGACCTACCCGTCTGCGTCGGGCTGGGGGTGTCCACCGGGGAGCAGGCGGCCCGAATCGCCGCCTACGCCGACGGCGTGATCGTGGGCGCCGGTTTCGTCCGCCAGCTGATCGACAACAAGGACCAGGCCGCCCGGCTCGACGCGGTCCGTGGCTTCGCCGCGCTGCTGGCCGACAGTATCCGGGATGCTCGTGTGCCCGCTTGACCTGCTGGCAGGACCGACCGCCGACGCCCGGCGGTCGGTCCTGCCGCTGTACCCGGTCGGGGTCGGCATCCGACCGTGCCGGCAGCTCGGCTCTGCCCGTCCGGCCGCCGGCCCCTTCCGGAACCCGTCCCGCCCGGCTTACCTACAGCGCGGCGACGGTGCCGTCCGGAGCCCGCACGGCGCTCCTGGCCAGCGCACCGCCGACCTCCCGCCAGCGATCGAGCAGCCGACGGGCGGCACCGGAGTCGATGGCCTCCGCGGCGAGCCGTACACCGGTCGCCAGCCGGGCGGTGACCGACTCGTCGGTCGGTCGGGCCGCCGCGATCCCGGCCGCCGCCGCGAGGAGCACCGCATCGCGTACCGGGCCGGCCGCACCGGCCAGCACCTCGCCCACGACCCGCGCGCTGTCCTGTGGCCCGGTGGTGCGCAGCGCCGCCAACGGGGAGTAGCCGATACCGATCTCGCGAGGATCGAAGACCTCCTCGCGCACCGTCCGGTCCTGCACCGACCAGACCCGGGACGTCGTGGTCACGGTCAATTCGTCCAGCCCGTCGTCGCCACGGAACACCAGTGCGCTTGCGCCGCCACCGGCCAACACCCGGGCGACCAGTGGGGCGGCCCGCACGTCGGCGACGCCGACTGCGTGGGCGGACGGGCGGGCCGGATTGGACAGGGGCCCGAGCAGATTGAACACGGTGGGGACTCCCAGCTCCCGGCGGACGGGGGCGGCGTGCCGCATCGCCGGATGGAACACGGGCGCGAAACAGAACCCGATGCCCACCTGATCGACCAGGGTGGCCACGTCGGCGGCCGAGAGCGGCAGGGGCACCCCGAGGTGTTCCAGGACATCGGCGGAGCCGCTCGACGACGACACCGACCGGTTGCCGTGCTTGACCACCCGGAGCCCGGCGCCGGCGACGACGATCGACGCCATCGTGGATATGTTCACGGTCTGGGCGCCATCCCCGCCGGTGCCGACGATGTCGACGGTCGGGCCCGCGACGGTCACCGGCACCGCGTGCGCGTACATCGCCCGCAGCAGCCCCTCGACCTCGGCGGCGGTCTCACCCTTGGCGCGCAACGCCACGAGGAAGGCGGCCAGCCGGGCCGGCCCGACCGCACCCCGCATGACTTCGTCCATCGCCCACTCGGTGTCGGTCGCGGTCAGATCCTCACGCCGCAGCAGGGCGCTCAACAGCACGGCCCAGCGCCGATCGGTCTCGGTCATCGCTTCCCCTCTCAGATCCTCCTGCCCACTGTCGGATCGGAGGTCGCGCCGTGCCAGACCACCCCGACGTCGAACGGCCGGTCCACTTCGCGCGTCGAGGGAGTGGTGTGATGACCTGGCGGCTGTTCATCCACGTCGACCGAAGCTCCGGCACCCCGTTGACCGCGCAGATCCACGACGCCATCCAGCGTGAGATCACCGCCGGGTCGCTGCGGCCGGCCACCCGACTGCCGTCCAGCCGGCAACTCGCCGCCGACCTGGAGGTTTCCCGCAGTGTCGTGGTGGAGGCGTACGACCGGCTGATAGCCGAGGGCTACCTGGAGGCGGTACGGGGCTCGGGCACCCGCGTCGCCCGGCACATCACGCCGGTATCGGCCCGGCCCGAGCCGGTGGAGCATGCCGCGGCGCAGCTCGTCCGGTTCGACCTCCGGCCGGATGCGAGCAACGCGGTCCATTTCCCGCACCGCGACTGGCTGGCCGCGTACGACCGGGCGATCCGGTCGGTCCGCCTGCCCGACCTGGACCGGCCGCCCCCCTTCGGCGTCCCGGCACTGCGCACGGAACTCGCGGGCTATCTGGGCCGGGTCGTCGGGGTCCGTGCCTGCCCCGGGCAGACACTTGTCACCGCGGGCTTCTCGGCGGCGCTGCGACTGTTGAGCATCTCGCTGCGCCGCATCGGGATCGACCAGCTCGGCGTGGAGGACCCGGGTCACCCTCGGCACCGGGACATCGCCGCCCGGTTCGGCCAGCGACTGTACCCGGTGCCCGTCGACGCCAGCGGGATCAACGTGCGGGCGCTCGCCCGCAGCGGGGTGCGGGCGGTGCTGACGACGCCCGCCCACCAGTTCCCGACCGGGGTCACGATGACCCGGGATCGCCGGGACCAGTTGCTGCGCTGGGCACACGACACCGGCGCGTGGATCATCGAGCTGGACCATGACGGTGATCTGTGGATGGAACCCCGGCCCCGGCCCCTGGCCCTGCAACGCGAGTCGCCCGACCGGGTCATCTACGCCGGCACGGCCAGCACGATCCTTGGCCCGGGGCTGCGGGTGGGCTGGCTGTGCGTCCCGCCCACCCTGTCGTCCGTCCTCGACCGGGTCGGCTCGGAACGTGAGTTCGCCGGCGACAGCCTGACCCAGTTGGCCTTCGCCGAGTTCATCCGCAGCGGGCTACTGGACCGCCACGCCCGACGTATGCGGGCCCGCTGCCGGGCCCGACGCGAAGCGCTCACCCAGGCCGTCGGCCGTCACCTGCCCGAGGCCCGCATGAGCGGGTCGGCGGCCGGGCTGTACGCGTACCTGAGACTGCCCGCGCACATCGACGAGGCCGCGTTGGTGAACGGCGCGGCCCGACGCTCGGTGCTGGTCGCCGGCGGCCGGTCCTGCGCCACGGCGGAGCCCTCGCCGACCGCGGCTCTGGTAGTCGGGTACGCCGCTCTGCCCAGGTCGGGGTTGTTCGAGGCGATCCGGCTTGTGGGGGAGACGGCCGCGGAGCTGTCCGGCCGGCCCTGCCTGCGCCACAGCGCCTGACGGGCCGGCCGGATCGCTCAGACCGCCGCCACCGAGGCAGTCAGGAAGTTCTCCAGCAGGCGCATGCCGTCGACGGTGGTGATGCTCTCCGGGTGGAACTGGATGCCCTCGACCGGAAAATGCCGGTGCCGCAAACCCATGACGAACCCGTCGTCGGTGGAGTGAGCGGTCGCCTCCAGCACCGCTGGCAGCGGCTCGCCGACCACCAGCGAGTGGTAACGGGTGGCGACCATGTCCGGCGCCAGGCCGGTGAAGACGCCGCGCCCGTCGTGCCGGACGACGCTGGTGCGACCGTGCATCGGCCGGCCGGAGACCCGCACCTCCGCGCCGAAGGCCATCCCGATGGCCTGGTGACCGAGGCACACCCCGAGCACTGGCACCCGGTCGGCGAAGAGCCGTACCAGTTCCACGTGACCCGAGTCGGCCGGGTGTCCGGGGCCGGGCCCGAGAACCACCGCGTCCGGCCCCCAGGCGAGCAGGTCGGCCTCCGACAGCGTCTTCGACCGTACGGTCTCGGCGTGCACGCCGAGATCCCGCAGGTATTGCTGGATGATGTGCACGAAGCTGTCGTAGGCGTCGATGAGAAGCACCTTCACGGCTTCAGTTCCTCTCCGGTCAGGGCCCAGTAGGCGGCGGACATCTTGTGCAGGGTCTCGGCCCATTCGCCCTCGGGGTCGGACTGGGCCACGATCCCGGCCGAACTCTGGGTCGAGTACCGGCTGCCGTCGAAGCGGACGGTGCGGATGCAGAGCGCCAGCTCGCTCCAGCCGCGCGCGTCGACCAGACCGACCGCGCCCGCGTAGCTGCCCCGATCGTCCCGCTCGATCTCGCTGATGATCTCCATGGCCCGCAGTTTCGGCGCACCGGTCATCGTGCCCGCGGGAAAGGTCGCCCGCAGCGCCGCCCAGAGGTCCGTGGCCGGATCCATCCGGGCCGAGACGGTCGACACCAGGTGGAAGACGTGGGAGAAGGCCTCCACCGCCATCAGCCGGTCGACGGCCAGGCTGCGCGGTCGGGCGACACGACTGACGTCGTTGCGACACAGGTCGACCAGCATGATGTGCTCTGCCCGTTCCTTCGTGCTGGCGAGCAGCGCCCGCACGCGTTCGTCGTTCCCCTGCCCGTCTGGGTCGCGGCGGGTGGTGCCGGCGATCGGCCGCATCACCAGCAGGTCCCCCTCGGTGCGGAACAGCAGCTCCGGGCTGGCACCGATCAGGGTGGAGTCGGCGTGCGGCAGGAGGTACATGTGCGGCGAGGGATTGCGCCACCGCAGCCGCCGGTACACCTCGAGTGGGGTCAGCGACGTACGCACGTCGATCCGGTGGCCGATCTGGATCTGGTAGATGTCACCGACGTGGATGTGCTCCAGGCAGCGTCGCACCCAGCCGAGGAACGTCTCCCGGTCGACGTTGTCGCTGACCTCGTCGGGGGGCGGCGCCGCCGGCACCGCCACCGACAGCCCGGCCGACTCCGGAACCGGTGGTACGTCCGGGAGGGCGGGGAAGCACGGGTTGTCGCCGCGCAGGTGCCGGACCCGGCCGGTGCGGGCATCGAACCAGACCGACTGCTGGAACAGGGTCAGCGTCAGATCCGGGACGTCGCCCTCGGGCCGGGGAGGCAGGTCCTCCATGTGCCAGGCGGCGCCGTAGCCGGCGGTGAGGAGGAAACCGAAGGCGTACGCGTGCGGCGGCTCGTCGGTCACCACGTCGAAGAGGCGTTGGGTGTGGCGCAGCAGCTCCCAGACGCTTTCCGACCGGTCGAACCTCCACCGGTCGGGCCCGTCGGTGCGCAACCCGAGTCCGGCGGCCAACCGCCGCAGCGCTTCCACGATGCCGGTCACCCCGTCGAACTCCAGGTGTTCCGGGTGTAGCCGTATCTGCGCGAGACGCCCCCAGCCGACCACCGAACCCTGTCGTTGTGGCTCCGACCCGGAGAGGTTCTCCAGCAGGAACACCTGGTGACTGCCGAGGCTGGCGGCAAGGGAGGCGTAGAGCTCCAACGGATCGCGCGAGGCCAACTCCGTCGAACGTACCGCGACCCGCATCCTCGGGTGCTCAAGCAGGCCCTGCGACGTCACGGCGTCGCGATCTGTCCGGGCAGCCTCATTCGTCGGCATCACATCCCCCTTCGCCGCTGCCAGCCAAGCAGGTGGCACCGGGGGACCCCAGACCATTCGCCGGTCCGTGTACCGGTCCACTTCGCCCTCGCGGTGTCCGTCGTGGTGGCGAATTCCCAGGCCGCGGAGGTACGCGGACGTTCTTGCCGGGCCACTCAAGTGGCCCCTACGGGTTTGACGGGGCTGGGTCCGCCGGGCCTACGCTCAGCCTGGCCGGTCCATGACCCGTCTCACCAGACCATGCTCTGCCGATGCGGAAGGCTGCCATGACCAGCGCTCTGCTCGCTCCTGTGCACCACGCCCCTACCGCCACCACCACCCGGGCGGCCGATCATTGGCGCGGCCGACCGGTCGCCCAGGCACCGGACTGGCCGGACCGGGACCTGCTGGACCGGGTGGTCGGCCAGCTCAGTACCGCGTCAACCCTGGTGTCACCGCAGGAGTGTGACGAGTTGACGACCCGGCTGGCGCAGGTCGCCCGGGGTGAGGCATTCCTGCTCCAGGGTGGTGACTGCGCCGAGACGTTCGTAGGCACCTCGTCGCTGGCAATCCGCCGAAAGCTGGAAACCCTGCTCCAAATGGCGGTGGTCCTCACATACGCCGGCTCACTGCCGGTCGTCAAGGTCGGGCGGATGGCCGGGCAGTTCGCCAAACCACGGTCGACGCCGACGGAGACCCGCGACGGCGTGACCCTGCCGGCCTACCGTGGCGACGCGGTCAACGGCATCGGGTTCACCGCCGAGGCCCGCAGGCCCGACCCGCGCCGCCTGCACGAGATGTACCAGGCGTCGGCGGCGACTCTCGCGATCATCCGGGCCTTCCTGACCGGCGGGTACGCCGACCTGCGTCAGGTGCACGCCTGGAACCAGGACTTCGTCGCTCGCTCGCCCGTCGGCCAACGCTACGAGCGCCTCGCCGACGACATCGATCGGGCGCTGCGCTTCGTCCAGGCCTGCAACATGGACCTGTCCGGTAGCCGCAGGGTCGACCTGTACACCAGCCACGAGGGTCTGTTGCTCGACTACGAGGAGGCACTGACCCGAACGGATCCCCGCAGCGGCCGCCGGTACGCCGGCAGCGGTCATCTGCTGTGGCTGGGCGAGCGCACCCGGCAGCTCGACGGCGCCCACCTGGCATATCTGACCACGATCGACAACCCCATCGCGGTCAAGCTGGGGCCGAGCACCACACCCGAAGAGGTGGTCGCCTACGTCGAACTGCTCGACCCGCACCGCCGGCCCGGCCGACTGACCTTCATCGCGCGGATGGGCGCCGAGCTCGTCCGTGACCGGCTTCCGGCGCTGGTCGAGGCGGCCGGTTCCGCCGGTGGCGAGGTCATCTGGGTCAGCGACCCGATGCACGGCAACACGATCACGGCGCCGAGCGGGCACAAGACCCGACGCTTCGACGACATAGTCGACGAGGTGACGGGCTTCTTCGAGGTACACGCCGCGTTGGGCACCCACCCCGGGGGCCTGCACATCGAGCTGACCGGCGACGACGTGGCCGAGTGCGTCGGCGGCGGGGAACCGGTCGCCTTCGACGACCTGCACGCCGGTTACGAGTCGGCGTGCGACCCCCGGCTGAACCGCAGCCAGTCGATCGAGTTGTCCTTCCGTACCGCGGAACTGCTGCACACCAACTTCCGGGCGGCCCGGGCCGTCGCCCCCACGAGCACCGAACCGTCCCGGCCGTCCTGAAGCGCCGGGCGGGTGTCGAGAGGCACGCGGACGGCGGCACCCGCCGTCCGGCGGCATGAGGAAGCCGGCGCGGACCGGGCCTGGTGGGCGCAGGCGCGGAGCAATTCTCAAGCGTCGAGAAACTAGGATCCGACCATGGCTAGGACGGACACGGCTTCCCGAGTGATCATGGCTCCGGCCGACCGTGTGTACGCGGCACTCGTTGACCCCGAAGCGCTGACGATCTGGTTGCCACCCGAGGGCATGAGCGCCCGATTCGAGCGGTTCGACGCCAGGCCGGGCGGATCCTACCGGCTTGTGCTGACCTATGCCGACGCCTCGACCGCACCGGGCAAGAGCACCGCGGACTCGGACGTGGTGGAGGCCTCCTTCGTCGACATCGTCCCTGGTGTACGGGTGGTGCAGGCCGTCGACTTCGTCTCCGAGGACCCGGCCCACTCGGGCACGATGACGATGACGTGGACGGTCACGGAGGTGGAGCAGGGCACACGCGTGGAGTTCCAGGCGGACAACGTCCCGGTCGGTATCTCCGCCGGCGACCACGCCGCTGGCATGACCTCCTCACTCGCCAACCTGGCAGCGCATCTCGAGACGTGACCTGACGATCGGACGGCGGCGGATGTGGATGCGGTGCGAGCCGGCTAACGGGCAGCCAGTCCTCGACAGTCGACGCCGCGCGGGGACCAGCCGGTGGCGGCAGCCCATTCCTCCGCTGCGGTCACTGCCAACCGCCGGGTCGAAGCCCAACCTGGAGCCGGTGACGATGTTCGACCGACCACGTCTACCCGAACGGTTCCCCGCTGCTCGACGAGCAACGACCATCTCTCCGCCATCCTTTGCTCTGCACCCGCGGAGGCGCCAGCTACGGACCGTGAGTGTCGCCTCCGCGGGTGCAGAGCAAAGGAGCTGCAGGGGGTGTGGTGGGCGGGAACCGGTTCATCGAACGCGACTACGGCGGCGTCGAGGTCGGCGACGCTGACCTGCAGGTCGAACACCGGCTTGGCTGCCATGCCGTGGATCGAGGTGCTGCCGATGGATCCACCCGCCGTGCCACAGGTGCCAGAACAGCCTGCAGGCTGAGAAAGCACGGCTATTCGACGATCGCACCGTTGCGGGCGAGGTGGTCGCGGACGGCCTGCGGCAGGCCTGTGGCTTCCCGGAAGATCGCACCACGGACCTTGGTGCTCAGGTTCGCCGTGGCGACCTCAGCGCAGGTATCCAGGTCATAGGCGCTGAGGCCGCCATAGGCGTCGGCGACGACCAGAAGGCCCCGGTCGGTGAAGGTGAAGCTCGTGGCATGACGGTCGGGGTCGATCTCCAGGATCGGCCGGGCAGGCTCGTCGACGCGGAACACGCGTACGCCGCCGGCGTACGGGACGGCGGCGGCGCTGCCGTCCCGGCTCAGCTTGAACGCGCGCAGGCTGCGAGCCGGGTAGTCGAGGCTCCGGTTGTAGGGTTTCGCGGACGCGTCCAAGAAGTCGATCAGGCGCAGGCTGCCCGTGTCGACGTCGAGCAGCATCAGGCGCAGACCGTCGTCGCTGATTGTTATCACGCCGACGCCACTCGCACCGTAGAGCTGAATGTTGTCCGCGTCGGCCGTGCGGACCCGCAGGGTGCGGTGCGGTTCGTAGCGAAGGTCTCCGCCCGCGCCGACGAGCAGCTCGAAGACTTCGACCTCGGATGTCGGAACGGTCTCGTCCTGGTCGACGCTCAGCACGTTGAGGCCGAACACCCGACCGACCCCGTTCACCTCGAATGTCATATTGGCCGCGTCAAGGAGAACCTCGGCGGTCAACACGTCCGTGTCGATGTCGCGCAGAGTAAGCAACTCGCCGTTCTCGTGCTGGAGCAACTCCAGCAGATAGTGCTTTTCGCCGATCTGCCACGCGTCGCCGGTGGACCCGCGGATCGGATGGGGCGACACCGTGCCGGTCGCCGGATCGTGTATCACGCTGGCGAGCCGCGACGCCGTCGTGTCGTCCCCGTAGACGACAAGCGTCTTGCCGTCGTCGAACATCACGCCGCCGTCGACCTTGCCCGGAGCTTTCAAGATCAGCTCGGGAGCGCCGGCCAGCGTCCACAGGTAGATCCGGTTGTCCCGAGTGAGGCAGACGACCGGCAGGTCGTCGCGGCTGCCGAGGGAATTCACGGCGCCGCGCTCGACGCCGAGGTAGTCGGCAGTGGCAAAACGGGCGCCGGTCAGGTCTGCGCCAGCCAGGTCCACGTCCTCCAGGTCGGCGTACTCGAACCTGGCTCCGCGCAGCGAGCACCCGGCCAGGCTCATCCCCGCGTCAAACCGATCCAGCTGCGCCGCCCGCAGGTCGACGCCGTCGAGCTGTCGCCCGCGCAGCGCGTTCGGGTCGATCCGGGCAATGATTTCGATGAGGTTCGCGCCCAGCAGACCCTCGTTGTTGTCGGACAGTTCCGCGGTGCACCGCAGGTACTCGACAAGCGACTCGATCGGGTTCGTGGTCAGCATCGGGCTCATCAGGTCGAAGACGGCGGGAGTTTCGACACTGAAAGCGGAGTCGGCGAGCTGCTGGAGGCCCTCCGGGCGCCATCCGATCGCGGCGGCGCGCTCGTCAGCCGGGATGGACGGCAGCTCGGACCAGGTGAACCTCGGCTCGCCCGTAGGCCGTGCCGACCCGATCAGGGTCATGAAGTCCTCGTTCATCACGCCGAGCTTGGCCGCCATCCGGTACGCGGCGAAAAACTCGAGCAGGGAGCGATGGGCCGGGGAGTAGTCGCCCTCCGAGTTCCGGACCAGCATGGTCTGCCCGAGCATGTCGTAGTGCCAGTGGTCCAGGTCGCGCTGTTCCTGGACAGCGGGACCAAAGCACGCACGGATGTGGTCGGGAATCGCACGGTAGTTGATGCTGAGGATCGACTCCTTGAGCATGTACGCGGACAGCTCGCACAGGAAGTAGACCTTGTCGGCCAGCGACGTGAACGTACGCTCGGCCCGAATGTCAGCATCGATCTTGTGTTGCACCGCGTACAGGTAGACGCGGGAGATGTCGACCTTCGCACCGCGCTCGATGGCCGGCAGCGCGGAAAGCACGAGGTCAGCCATGACCGGGCGCCGGATGAGGTCGACCAGGTCCTGATTCTGCAGGATGACGTCCTTCGCGGGACCGCTCGTCAGCTTGTCGAGCAGTTCGTCCACCTGGTCGTCGTCGAATGGCTCAAGCTCGACCACCTCGAACTGCGGCGGCTCGCCGGTCAGGGCCTGCGTCGAGGCGGCCAGCCGGGCGCTGAGCACGTCGCGGCCCTCGCGCGCCTCGGGGAAGTGTTCGGTGCGGCAGGTGAGCAACACCTTCGAACCGGGAACGACGGCCCGGGCCAGCTCCCAAAAGTTGTTGATCATCGCCTGGCGGTCGACCCGGGCGGCCATCTCGTCGAAGCCATCGAAGATCAGCAGCAGTCGACCCATCCGGTTCAACGCCTCGAAGACGCCGTAGCCGCCGGGCAGGATCTCGTGCTTGCGGAAGAAGAACTCGCTGAACAGCGACTCAAGGCTGACCGCCTTGGCGTAGTCGCGCAGCGGGATCACCAGCGGCAGGCGCGGCCGTTTGCGGCCGGAGGCCTTGGCCGCCCGCCACTCCTGCGCGACGGTCCAGGCGAAGTGAAGGCTGAACCAGCTCTTGCCCATGCCGAATTCGCCGAGGATCGACAGGTGCTCCTTGGTGTCGTCGTCCAACCAGGACCGCACGTATTCGCCAAGCCCGCCCTCGCGCCACGAGTAGACGCTTCGCGCGGCGATCCGACCGCTGCCCCGGTCGGGCTCGTCCTTCACACAGGACGGTGGCACGAACCGCTCGTCGATCTGGCGGTCGCGGACCTCGCGCTCAAGCCATTTCAGGTACGGCTCGAAGTCGGCGCTCTCGTCGATCAACTCGTCGAGGGTGTAGCAGTAGACCTGTTCGAGCTGCTCGTCGACAGCGCGGGCGGCCTTGCTGATCCGCTGCGGCACGACCACCCAGCCCTCGGACGCGTGGTGGGCCGTCACCAACTCGGCAGCTCGGGTGACGTCCGGGGCACTGAGCTCGCCACTCTTGCCGAGGACGACAGCGGTGTCGTACCCACGGCGGGCTGGCACCCGCACCAGCCAGACGAACTCCGCCGGGCCGGACTCGACCTCCCGCAGAATGCGGTATTCCACCGCGGCGAACCACTCGCGCAACTCGTTGGCCAGGTGCCGGATCGAGGTGATCGCCCCGCCCTCCTGCCGCAGGATCTCCTCGCGGGTGCCCATCCGGTCAATTCGCCTGATCAGCCCGGCGAGGGTCTCCTGGATGTCGTTGACGCCGAGCTCCATCCTGGTCTCGGCGGCGGTGCGGGTGCGGTCGACCAGCCGGTTGAAGACTATCGAGAAGCCGGTGACCTCACGGGCCAGGTTGTAGTCGAGACGGCCGAGCGCGCCGGTCTCCTCATTCCACTGGAGGATCTCGGCGACCTCGCGGTCGAGGTGAGCTGGGTCGCCGGTCACGAAGGACCGCTCGAACGCCTCGCGCACGTACTGGTTCTGGAACAGCCGGAGTACCGGTTCTGGCTTGCCGTAGCAGTACTCGACCACGGTGTAGGTGTAGACGCCCGCGAAGTCAGGCGGTGGCGCGTCCGGCGCCATGCCCAGCTTGTGCAGGACCGCGACCACGCCCTCCTGGCGCTTCAGCTTGTCGGTCGCGGGCTTGGCGATGGCGCCCAAGACCCGTAACGCCGTGGATAGCTCCGCTCCAGACATGACTGCCTTGTATCACGCCGCCCCGCCAGACGTAAGCGAGGGACGCAATGCCGATCCATCAATCTGCGGGTTCGGGATGCGAGTGCTCGGCGGTACGCCGACGATCAGGGCGCCGACCGCAGGAAGCTCGGTGCTACATGTTGATCATGTGGCCGGCCAGGCCGTGAATGGCCTCCTTGACGGCCTCGCCGAGGGTCGGGTGGGCGTGGATGTTGCGGGCCACCTCGGTGACGCGCAGCTCCCACTGCCGGGCCAGGGTTAGCTCGGGTAGCAGCTCGGTCACATCGGGACCGATCAGGTGGGCGCCGAGCAGCTCGCCGGTGGCGTCGTCGCTGAGGATCTTGACGAAGCCGCTGGAGTCGCCCAGGCCGTGGGCCTTGCCGTTGGCCGTGAAGGGGAACTTCGCCGCGTTCACGGTGTAGCCGAGCTTGCGGGCCTCCTCCTCGGTGTAGCCGAAGCTGGCGACCTGCGGCTGGCAGTAGGTGGCCCGCGGGACCATGGCGTAGTCGATCTCCATGGTCTCGGCGCCGGCGATCGTCTCGGCCGCCACGATGCCCATGGCCTCGGCGTTGTGGGCGAGCATGAGCTTGGCGGTGACGTCGCCGATGGCGTAGACGTTCGGCACGTTCGTGCGGCAGCGGCCGTCCACCGCGATCGCGCTCCGGGGGGTCAGCTCGACGCCCAGCTCGTCCAGGCCGTACCCGTCGACGTTGGGCGTGAAGCCGATGGCCTGGAGAACCCTGTCGGCCTCGATGACCTGCTGCTCACCACCACGGGACACGGTGACCCGCACCTCGGCGCCGGTCTCCTCGATCTGCTCCACCCGCGTGCCGGTGAACACGTCCACGCCCAGCCGCCGGTAGTGCCGCTGCAGCTCGGCCGACACCTCCGGGTCCTCCAGCGGGAGCATCCGATCGAGGAACTCGACGATGGTCACCTGCACGCCGTAGTTCTGCAACACGTACGCGAACTCGACCCCGATGGCACCCGCGCCCGCGATGACGATTCGCTCGGGAAGCTCGGCACTCAGGATCTGCTCCTCGTACGTCACCACGCGCTCGCTGAGCTGGGTGCCGGGCAGCAGCCGCGGGGTGGCGCCGGTGGCGATGATGCAGTGCCGGAACGACACCGCCCGGCTGCCGTCCGGACCATCGACGCGCAGCGTGTCAGCTCCGGTGAACGTGCCCCGGCCGTTGATCTCGGTGATGCCGTTCTTTTTCATCAAGTAGTGCACGCCTTTGACTCGGCCGTCGGCGACCTTGCGGCTGCGCGCGTGCGCGGCTCCGAAATCGAAGGTCACCTCGCCGGTCGAGCTGATGCCGAATGTCTTGGCCTCGCGCGTGAACAGGTGGGCCAGCTCGGCATTGCGGAGAAGCGCCTTCGACGGAATGCAACCCACGTTGAGGCAGACGCCGCCCCAGTATTTATCTTCCACGACCGCCGTGCGCAAACCGAGTTGAGCAGCACGGATGGCGGCCACGTAGCCACCGGGACCGGCGCCGAGCACCACGACGTCGAATTCGTCAGCCATCCGCAGATCCTAACCACACGCACGGCGCTGGCGTGAGTCGCGCTTATGTGACGAAGAACTGTTCTCGTAGAACCGGATCCCCGGGTCGAGTCGCGGGTGTGGAGATTGACCAACCCGGCGTCGAACACACGTCCTGGAGTGCGGTGCTGCCTCTCGTCAGGTGAACAGGCCGGCCGGCGGCGAGTGGTGGCCCTCGCGCACGTGCGAGTAGTCGCGGGCCTCGGCGACGAGGCCCGCCTCGTCGAAACGCAGCACGGTGCATCCGGAGATGGTCAGGGGCTGGTCCTTGAGGTGGACCACCGCCCAGTACTCCACGGTTGCGGCATCGCCGTCGACCCGTGGCTCGCCGAAGAACACCTGGGCGGGTCGGGACTCCTCGGCGAAGGCTTCCGCCAGGTAGGCCCGGAGGCCGGCTCGGCCCCGGTACGGGCGGAACAGGGAGGCCCAGTGGTCGCCGTCCTCCCGTTGCAGGGCGACGATCGCGTCGACGTCCCGGGTCGGCCAGGCGTCGGCCCAGGTCGTGGCCCAGCGGCGGGCCGCCGTGTGTGTCCGCATGGTGGTGTCCTCCGCTGCTGCCGCGTCTCGGGTCAGCCCAGTTCGTACCACCGACCCCTGACGCTCGCGCGGCCCGCGTCGCGGCTCCTCGGCTAGCGCGGTGGCGAGACGTACAGCCCGGTGTTGCACCCCGTCTCGCCCGGTGCCAGCCAGATCGGGTCGTACGCCGGTGCTTCGATGGCTCCGCCGGGCGTCCGGACCAGCAGGAGGCACTGCCGCTCGGGGGGCACGCTCAGCACGGCGACGAGGGCATTCTCGTGGGTGGTCGTGTCGACGGTGACGTGCCGCTCCGGGAAGGCGGCTCGCACGGCGCCCGCGAGGGTGTCGGGCGTGGCGGTACGCAGCGCCGCCGCGAGCCGGTCGCGCGCGTCGGCGGGCATCGCCGGGTACGGCTTGGCGACGGGCACCAGAGGCATCCGCACGGAGGGGCAGTCGATCTCTTCGGATGAGGTGTTGCGGCCGAGCTTCAGCAGGTAGCGATAGCACCGTGTGGCCTGGCCGGCGGAGTGCCCGGGGTTGCCGAAGGGCCCTCCGGGGTCTTCGTCCACTGTCACCACGAACCGGACGTCGATGGTGGCCTGCTCGTCGCCGAACGTGCGGCCGGACCAGGCCAGCGGCTCACGTCGGACCTTCGACGTGCCGTCTTCGGGGGGGTCGAGGACTTCGGTCGCGGCGATGTACTCGGCGTCCCGCACCCAGTCGCGATGGCCGAGTTCCTCGTCGAGGCGCTTCGCCTCGGCCGCGGCGTGGTCCCGTGCCATCGAGGTGCCGTCGCCGTACTCCGCGCATCCGGTCGACACCAGGCAGAGCGCCAGCACGGCGCAGACCAGCGGCGTGGAGCCGAGCCGTCGCCGGGTGCCGGAGGGTCGTCGACCGAGTCGGTGCGGATGAGCCATGGCGTCGAGCATGCCGGCCGACGGCGGTGGCGGGATGAGTGCTCGTACTCAGCCCGCTGGGCAGCGCGCTCCTTCGTCGCGGATTCATCGGACGATGCCGGTGACGCCGGGGGCGGGGCTCGGGCGTTCTGCCCGGTACGAGCGTCTTTGCGCATTGACCACTCTTAATTGACTGTTGCAGTCGTCACACGTTCGACATACAGTCCCTGGGAGAGCTTCGTAGCGATTGGAAAAAGAGTGCGGTCGGGCGACAGCAGCCCCTCCGCCAGTCCTTAGTGGCATCGCTGTTCCGTGCTCGTCGCTCGATACCCACATTCGGCATCCCGTCGACGGCAAGTGAAAGGAACAGCACGTGAAATCAGCAATATCCACCGCTCGAACGTCATTGTTGGCGCTCGCGGTCTTCGTCTCCGCCGCAGTGCCGGCCGTGTTGACGAATCAGCTACCGGCCTCGGCCGCGGTGCAGGCGACCTACTATGTCGCCCCGGACGGCAACGACACCAACGCGGGGACGCTCGAATCCCCATTCAAGACCCTGCAACGCGCACGGGATGTCGTTCGTACGGTGAATACGAACATGACCGGCGACATCGACGTGTTGCTGCGCGGTGGGAGTTATCCGATCAGCAGCACCGTCGAGTTCGGCACGAGCGACTCGGGCACCAACGGGTTCCGGGTCAGCTATGGCGCGTACCCCGGTGAGAAGCCGGTCCTCGACGGTGGTGTCCAGGTGACCGGGTGGACCCAGCACAGCGGCAACATCTGGAAGGCGCCACTGGACCGCGCCAACAAGCTGCGGGCGCTGTACGTCAATGACAAGCGAGCCGTGATGGCGTCGAAGACGATCAGCTCGGGCGGGTGCTACGGGACGTACAACATCACCGCGAACCAGGCCGCGTGGGCCTGGGAGTCGGGCTCGCAGTGCGACGGCGCCAAATACAGCCTGAACGATTTCCCCGCCGTCGCCCGCAACCAGGACGACATCGAGATCGAGACGGGGACGACCTGGACCACGGCCATCGTGGGTGTCCGCCAGGTGACCACGAGTTCCGACGGCGCGAACCGGGTCGCCCTGTTCCAGCAGCCGGGTGCGGCGATCGCCCAGGGCTCGTTCAACGGCAACGCCCAGGTGGGCGGCACCCACAAGCTCATGAACGCCTACGAGTTCCTGGACGCGCCGGGCGAGTTCTTCTTCGACAAGGGCACCAAGACGGTCTATTACTACAAGGCCACTGCCGACAACATGTCGACCGCGACGGTCTACGCGCCGAACAACGTCACCACCGTGCTGCGGGTCGCCGGCACCTCGACCAGCAGCCACGCCCGCAACATCACGTTCTCCGGCCTGACCGTGCAGCACTCCGACTGGAACCTGTTCAACGTCGCCGGCGCGTCCTTCAAGCAGGCGCAGCAGGGCAACCTCGGCGCCCAGGTGTACGCGAAGGGCAACTTCCACGTCTACCACTACCGCAACGTGGACGTCGTTCCCGGCATTCTCCAGGTGCAGAACGCCGACGGGATCCTCCTGCAACGCAACCGGATCCAGCACACCGGTGCCGACGGGATCAGCATGGTCAACGACGTGCAGGGCTCGCAGTTGATCGGCAACTCCACGAACGACATCGCCGGCTCCGCGATCCTGGTGGGCCATCCCCAGCACGTCTACATCGGAGACGGCACGTCGACCAACCGCGAGAAGTACTCCGCGCAGGTCGAGGGGCTGCCGAAGAACATCGACATCAAGAACAACTATCTCTACGACAGTGCCGTCCTGTTCAACGGGCACAGCGCCATCTCGGCCTACTTCGCGGACACCCTCACCATCCAGCACAACCGGATCGAGAAGACTCCGTGGTCGGGCATCACCCTCGGCTGGGGCTGGTGGAACTTCGACGGGTCATCGGGCTCGATCGTGCCCAACCGACCCACTACGACGGCGCGAAACAACAACATCAGCTACAACCACATCATCGACACGGTGCAGCGCCTCAGTGACACGGCCCCCATCTACACCCTCGGCAGCCAGCCCGGGACGATGATCACCAACAACTATCTCCAGGGCGTGCCGTCGGGCCACAAGTACGGGCTGCACCCGGACGAGGGATCGGCGTTCATCACGTTCCGCGACAACGTCCTGAGCATCGACAAGAACGTCACCTGGATGATCAATTCGGACGATTTCGGGCGCAAACACGATCTGAGCATCACGCAGATCTACGGCCCGATCAACAAGGTCTCGAACAAGAACCTGCCGAACAGCACGGTCGCCGACATCCTCGTCTCCGCCGACTATGTCTGGCCCGCGGCGGCCTACAGCATCGCCGCGAACTCCGGACTTGAGGACGCGTACCGGGACGTCGTTGCGGCGAGCACCTTCTCCGCGCCGAACTACGTGCTGCCGGCCAGCACGTTCGTCGCCAGTGCCACGGCGTCGATCCCGATCCGCAGCACCGGCGACGCCACCAAGTCGGTCTGGCTGGCTCCGTCCGGCACGACCACCTTCACCGCCGGGGCGACGATGACCAGGGCGACCGGCACCGCCACGTCCATCGCCGTGCCGACGACCCAGGGCGAGTACCGGCTCTACGTGGTCGACGCGCAGGGCAACCGTTCGGCGGAGTCGACCTTCATCGTCCGGCAACAGCAGGGCGGCGGCGGTACGGGCGTCGGGCAACTCGTGGGCGGCCAGTCCGGCCGCTGTGTCGAGGTGCCCAACTCCTCGACCACCAACGGCACCCAGACGCAACTCTGGGACTGCTCCACCGGCACCAACCAGCGGTGGACCCAGACCGCCAGCAAGCAGCTGACCGTGTACGGCAACAAGTGCCTGGACGCGTCCGGGGCCGGCACGGCCAACGGCACCGCGGTCATCATCTGGGACTGCCACGGCGGCACGAACCAGCAGTGGAACGTCAACACCAACGGCACCATCACGAACGCCCAGTCCGGGCTCTGCCTCGATGCCAACGGCGCTGCCACCGCCAACGGCACCAAGGTGATCCTCTGGTCGTGCAACGGCGGCGCGAACCAGCGGTGGACGCTGCGTAGCTGACCGATCAGACCCCGGGGCCAGGCCGACACGGGCCTGGCCCCGGGCTATTTCTGGTATCCGTAGTTGTCGCAGGTCCGGCGGCCGAGGACGCAGTTCTTGGTGCGCTTGTTCATGGTGGCGACGTCCCACATCACGAACGCGTCGCCGTGCATCGACGAGGCGCTCTTGCCCTCCTTGTCGGAGGAGAGGTAGTAGCCCGCCGGGGTGCCCTTCGCCGGGTACTGGATGTCGAAGGTGATCGCCGGAATCCGGACCGGATGGCTGGGCGGGCAGGCGTCGCCGCTGCCGTACGCCACATGGTCCTTGTGGTTGGGGCTGTCCAGGTGCTTGCCGTCCCAGCAGTCGGGGAACTGCATCATGAAGTGCAGCGTCGCGTCCCCTCCGCAGATGGGCCAGTTGCCGTTTGTGCTGCGGGCGACGCCGTCGAGATCCCCCGGGCCGTAGAAGGCGCAGTAGAACTGCCCGGTCGCGCCACGCGGGGTCGGCTTCTTCTTCTTGGCGTCGCCGGAGATCATGCGCAGGCCGTTGGGCAGCGGCATCTGGCCTGTCGAGTTCTTGGCGAGCGATCGGTAGTAGACCCGGAAGCCAGTGGTCTCGACCGGCTTGCCCGTCGCGTTGTCGTAGAGCGTGGGCACCCAGTAGGCGGAGTGGTCCTGCGCCGGCTTGCAGGAGGTGGCCGTGAACCTCGTCAGGTCACCGGCGGCGGTGTTCGCGTCGACGGCCTTGTTGCCGACGAAGGAGTGCATGTGTGAGGCGCCCGGTAGGCCAGGAGCGACGATCGGGTCATCCGGCAACCGGTGGCTGTACTGGCAGTCCGCGCGGAACTCCGGCAGGTTGCCCACACCGGCCGGGACCGGGTCGATCGTCAACGCCCGGTACGCGTCGGCCTGCGCCTTCCAGGCCGCGCGGTCGACGGGAATCCAGCCGGTGGCGGGGATCTTCGGCGCGGCGGCGGTGGACGGGGTCGCGGCGATCGGTGGGGTCGTGGAGGTCAATGGCGTCGCGACGGCCGACGCTGCCGCAGCGGACTCGGTGGGCCGGGCCGATGGAGACGGGTAATCCACGGCGTTGGCCGCGTTCGACGGCCTCGGCGGCACCCCGCCGTTGCCCAGGTATACGCCCCCGGCCGCGGCGGCGAGCAGCACCGCCGCTCCGGCGGCCACGCCGAGCTTGGTGCGGGCCGGCCACCCCGGCGGGCGATGACGTGACGGCGGCGGGCTCTCGTACGACACCTGGCACTCCCAACGAGCCGACATGAGGCTGACCCGAACGGCCACGGCCGCCGAATGGTAGGTGCCCGCCGCCCGTACTCGACAGTTCCTTAAACCTTCCTTAAAGTACGCGGACGCGGGTGTCCACACAGGTCGGTGCGTAGCGCCTGGCCACGGACGCGGAACGGTCGAATGTCGCGGATTACCGTTTCGCGGGGTGACATGTATCGCTCCGCGCCCAGGTGGCGGGGCACCCGCCGTCGAGGTCGACGGTGGGTGCTCCGCCCGCTCTGGTCGGGTTGGCGGGACCGGAAAATGTCCGCCGGAGAGGTGCTGGCGGACAGCGTGCGGGTAATGCGGGGTGATGAAGTCGACCTGGAAGCCCCACGAGAAGCACGGCGGCCTGTCGAGCAAGGACAAGCGCGAGCTGCCGGAGACCGTCTTCGCGTTCCCTCGTGAACGCAAGGAACCGATGACCGACGCGGGCCACGTCCGCAACGCCATCGCCCGCTTCGACCAGGTGCAGGGCGTCACCGACGAGGACCGGGACCTGGCCTTCCAGAACATCCTCGCCGCAGCCAAGCACTACGACGTCGAGGTCGCCGAGACGAACTGGCGCCAACTCGGCAAACTCCCGCACACACCCAATCCCGCCCACTGACCGGGTCACCCACCCGGTTTGCCGGATAGGTCCGCCGTCGGCGGGTAAGCGGCGCGAATGCCCGCGAAGCAGGAGCCCGTGGCCGACCTCGGCCCACAACCGAGCGGGGCGTCCCGCGCGGCGGCCGGCCTGCGTGAGCGGGTACGGCACGCACTGCGCGCCCGCGCCTGGCGGTTCCGCCTCTTCGGGCTGCTCGCCGTGCAGGCCGGCATCGCGGCGGCGCTCGCCTGGTTCGTGGGAGCCCAGTTCCTGGACAACCCCGCCCCGGTGCTGGCGCCCACCACCGCGGTCGGCATCGTGGCCGCCTCGATGGGCTCGCGCCTGCGGCGCACCGTCGAGCTGCTGGTCGGGGTGATTCTCGGCCTCGCCGTCGGTGACGCGCTCATGCCGCTGTTCGGCATCGGAGCCTGGCAGACCGGCGTGGTCGTCGTCTTGGCGATCGTCGTCGCCGTGCTGCTCAAGGGCGGCGGATCCCTGCTCACCCAGGCTGGCGGCACCGCGGTGCTCATCGCCACTCTGGAACCGCCGGTACGCGAACTGTCCGTGCCGCGCTTCGTCGACGCCGCGGTTGGCGGGCTGATCGGTCTGGCGGTCGGCCTGCTGCTGGTGCCCATCCACCCGCAGCGGACGGTGCAGCGGCTGGCCGAACCGGTCCTTGATCCGACCATCGACGCCCTGCACAACCTGGCCACGGCGCTGCGTCGCAGGGACCTTCGGGAGGTCGAGCAGAGTCTCAGCGGTCTGCGGGTTCTTGGATCGCGGATGACCGCGTTGGACGAAGGTCTCGGGGCTGCCCAGGAAGTGGTGCGACTGGCGCCACTACGGTGGCGCCAACGCAGATCCCTGGCCCGGTACACCGAGGCCGTCCGACATCTCGAGCGCAGCCTCTACGGCTGTCGGGCCGTCGCGAGGAGACTCGCCATGGCTCTCCGCGAGGATGAGCCGCTACCGGAGGAGTTCGCGGCGGCCATCGACCTGCTGGCCGACAGCGTGCAGACGCTGAAACGCACCACCTCCCGCGTGCGGGCGGAGCCGCGGGAGGCGCGCCAACAGATCCTGACCGCTGTCGAGTTGGTCGGGAAGGCGCAGGGGAAGGCCGCGCCGGATCCCACCCGTCCACACACCCACCGGCTGGGCTACTCGGGGATGATCGCCGCGGGTGAGTTTCGTACGGCCACCTACGACCTGCTCATCGCGAGCGGGTTGCACGCCGACGAGGCGGCAGCGTTACTGCGGCGGACGGTGGACCGGACCGCATGGAGCTGAGCCGGCCCACCGTCCGCCGTCACTACCCGGTCAGTCGCGCGACCTCCCGGGCCAGCACCTTCGCCCGGGTCTCCGGAGTGCGGGCCTTGAGCACCGGCAGGATCACGGCATACTGGGCGGATCGGCCGAGCCGCTCGAACGCGGCGTTCGCGCGGGATCGGCGGACAGCGCGGCCAGGAGGTCAGGCGGGGTGGTGGCGGTGCGCTGCCTTGGCGATCCGTAGCCACGCCTCGTCGCGTACCTCGTGCTGGGTGGCCAGCCACGCCTCCCACGCCGCCGCGTCGGGAAAGTCGAGCACCTCCACGTCAGCTGCCCTTCAGCGAGGCCAGGATCTCTTCGTAGTGCGGGTTCTTCATGACGCCCAGCACGTTGCCGAACGGGTCGACGACCGACGCGGTGATGAACCCCTCGTCCCCGTGCGGGGTGATCGGCTGGTACTCCGTGGCACCCAGCGCCAGCAGACGCTTGACTGTCGCGTCGAGGTCGTCGACGTACCAGTGCATGACCACGCCCCCGGGCCCCGTCGCGGCGTTGGGCGGGCCGAACTTGCGGTCGATGATGCCCAGCTCCGCCTGGTAGTCACCGATCCGGAACTCGGTGTAGGCCGGGCGTCCGTCGGGCCCCGGGCGCATGAAGTACGCCTCGACGCCGAGGAATTCCGCATACCACTTGGTGGCCGCCTCCACGTCGTCCGCCCAGATGTTGAGTGTGGCAAATCCTCGCAGGCTCATCAGGTGTCCTCTCCGCGATGTGTTCGGTGTCGACGCTAGCGACGATTGCGGAAGGTGCGGTTCCGCAATCGCGGGTGTAGGTCATCAATTCCCGGGTAGTCGCCGCCGTTGGCTCGACGAATGCGGGGGCAGCGTGGCGACGACCTACCCGGCGGTGGAGGAACACGGCCTGATCGGTGACCTGCAGACCGCGGCGCTGATCAGCACGGACGGCACTGTCGACTGGTTCTGTGCGCCGCGGTTCGACTCCCCGAGCGTTTTCGCCGCGCTGTTGGACCGCCACCGGGGCGGCCACTTCCAGCTGTCGCCCGACGGCGTCGACTACGCGAGCAAACAGCTCTACCTGCCCGGTACGCCGATCCTGATCACCCGCTTCCACAGCGCCGACGGCGTCGCGGAGCTGTTGGACTTCATGCCCGTCACCGGTGCCCGCGCCACCGAGCGGCACGTGCTGGTCCGGCTGGTCCGGATGGTCCGGGGGAGCATGCGGTTCCGCTTCGACTGCCGGCCCCGGTTCAACTACGGGCGCGATCCGTACACCCTTGAGGTGCACCCCGAGGGTGACGTCTTCCGGAGCCGGACGCTGACCCTCACCCTCGCTCCCTTCAAGAACGTGGAACGGGTGTTCAACGCCAGGGACATCCGGCGGGACGCCGACGGGGTGTCCGCGTCGTTCACCCTGCGGCAGGGCGACATCGGCGGGGTGGTCCTGGAGACCGCCTGCCCGCACGCGCCCCGGGCGCTCACCACCGACCAGGCGTGCGACCTGCTCGCCCAGACCCGCGACTACTGGCGGCGGTGGGTGGGTGGTTCCCGCTACACGGGTCGCTGGCGGGAGGTGGTCGAGCGGTCGGCGATCACGCTCAAACTGATGACGTACGCGCCGACCGGTGCCCTGGTCGCCGCACCCACCGCGGGTCTGCCGGAGCAGATCGGCGGGCAGCGCAACTGGGACTACCGCTACACCTGGGTCCGGGACGCGTCCTTCTCGGTGCACGCGCTGCTGCGCCTGGGCTTCACCGACGAGGCCCAGAAGTATCTGCTCTGGCTCGACGCGCGCATTCGTGCGGCCAGTGACGGTGACATTCCGCTGCAGGTCATGTACCGGATCGACGGCTCACCGGACCTGCCGGAGGAGGTGCTGGATCACCTGGAGGGGTACCGCGGCTCGGCCCCGGTGCGCATCGGAAACGGTGCGGCGGGCCAACTGCAACTCGACATCTACGGCGAGGCGCTCCTCTCGTTGGAACTTGCCGACCGCAACGGGCTGATCCCGCCGTACCAGGGTTGGCGTAAGACGGCCGGGTTGATGGACTGGCTCTGCGCGCACTGGGACCAACCCGAGGACGGCATCTGGGAGACCCGCTCCGGCCGGCAGGACTTCACCTACGGGCGGGTGTTGTCCTGGGTCGCACTCGACCGTGCCATCCGCATCGCGCACCGCCGAGGGCGCCCCGGTGACACCGCCCGCTGGGCCGCCGAACGCGACGCCATCTACGAGCAGGTCATGACCCGTGGGTTCAACCAGGAGCGGCAGGCGTTCGTGCAGCACTACCGGTCCGACATCCTGGACGCCTCGCTCCTGGCGATGCCCGGGCTGAACTTCATCTCACCGACCGACCCGATGTGGGAGTCGACGCTGCGGGCGATGGACACCGAACTGGTCTCCGACAGCCTGGTCTACCGCTACGACCCGAAGGCCTCGCCGGACGGCCTGGCCGGCACCGAGGGCACCTTCAACATGTGCACCTTCTGGTATGTCCAGGCGCTCGCCCAGGCCGGTCGGCTCGACGACGCACGGTTGACCTTCGAGAAGATGCTCACCTACAGCAACCCGCTCGGCCTCTACGCCGAGGAGATCTCCCCGTCGGGTGCGCAGATCGGCAACTTCCCGCAGGCGTTCAGCCACCTGTCCCTGATCAGCACGGCGACCCACCTCGACGACCTGCTCGGCGAGCAGTGCTGACCGCTCGGGTCAGAACAGCGTCAGCGGCTCGACCGGGATCGGCTCGGGCAGCGGGTCGAGCTCGGGTACGCGTGCTCGTACCTCGTCGTGGAAGCGCCGCGCGAGCACTGGCGCGTCGGCGTTGTCCGGGGTGTGCACGAACATCGTCGGTGAGCGCCCCTCCCGTAGCCAGGCCACGGTGACGTCGATCCAGCGCTGCCACCCCTCGACGGTGCGGGCCGAGTCGTCCCGGCCGAGGTAGCGGACGATCGGACGATCGGTCAACGCGAGCGACCGGAGCGGCACCCGCGGCTTCTTGGTCCAGGCGTCCCGCTCCGCGCCGCTGGTGGGTGGGCTCGCGAAGAAGGCGGTCGTGTCGAAGGGGACCCACTCGGCGGACGCGTCGGCGAGGGTCGCCTCCAGCAGCCGGGCCGCGTGGGCGTCGCCGAAGAACGCGGGATGGCGGACCTCCACCGCGTACCGGTGCGACTGCGGGAGTTGGCCCAGGAACCGGCGCAGGGTCGCGACGTCGGCGGGGGCGAACGAGCCGGGCAGTTGGATCCAGAGGGCGTGTACGCGCGGGCCGAGCGGCTCGATCGCGCCCAGGAAGGCGTGCAGCGGTTCGCCGACGTCGGTGAGCCGGCGTTGGTGGGTGATGACCTTCGGAAGTTTGAGGACGAACCGGAAGTCGGGATCCGTCTGGGCGGCCCACGACGAGACGGTGTCCGGGGCGGGCGTCGCGTAGAACGTCGTGTTGCCCTCCACGGCGTCGCACCAGCTGGCGTAGTGCCGCAGACGCTCTGTCGGCGGCAGCAGGTGCCCCGACCACGACCGGTGGCTCCACATCGCGCACCCCACGTGCAGCCGCATGACCGCCCTTCCCGCCGCTCGACCGGAGCCCACCGTATCCGGGCCAGCCGATGCGACTGGGTCGGCGGTCGTCAACTCGGGGTTGACGCAAGGAGATCGTCAACTTATGGTTGACGCATGACAGATCCTCTCCAGATGAGCAACACCGTCAAGCTCGACGACCTGATCCAGGCGATCAAGAAGGCGCACACCGACGCGCTCGACCAGCTCACCGACGCGGTCATCGCCGCCGATCACCTCGGCGAGGTCGCCGACCACCTGATCGGGCACTTCGTCGACCAGGCGCGCCGCTCGGGTGCCTCCTGGACCGACATCGGCCGCAGCATGGGGGTCACCAAGCAGGCCGCCCAGAAGCGCTTCGTGCCGAAGGCCACCGACGGATCGCCCCTCGACCCGAACGAATCCTTCGGCCGGTTCACCCCCCGGGCCCGCAACGTGGTGATGTCCTCCCAGGAGGAGGCCCGCACCAGCGGCAGCGCCGAGATCCGCCCCGAGCACCTGGTGCTGGGCCTGCTGGCCGAGCCGGAGGGACTGGCCGCCACGGTGATGGCCGGCCGCGGCGCCACCGCCGAGGTGGTGCGGGAGAAGGTCGCCGCCGTCCTGCCGCCGCCGGCCGAGCAGGTCCCGGACCTCATCCCGTACGACGCGCGCGGCAAGAAGGCGTTGGAGCTGACCTTCCGGGAGGCGCTGCGCCTCGGGCACAACTACATCGGCACCGAACACATCCTGCTGGCCCTGCTGGAGCAGGAGGACGGCACCGGCGTGCTCACCGATCTCGGCCTGGCGAAGGCGACGGTCGAGGCCGACCTGGCCGCCGCGCTCGCGGCGTTCACGGCGCAGCAGAAGTGAGGACCCGGGGTCAGGGTGCCTCGGGAAAGCCGTAACGCAGGGCGTGCTCCGGATCGGCCGGGTCGATCTGGCGCACGCCCGTGTCGGCGAGGCGCTTGTTGACCTCGTCGAGCTGCTCGCGCACCAGTCGGGCCTCCTCCTCGGTGACCCGGCCCCGGTGCGGCCTGCCGGCGTGCTCAAGCGTGCTGTAGTCGATCTTCTCGGCGCTCTTGCGGGCCTTCGGTGGGCGGACCCGCTCGGCCGTCCGCAACAGCTGCGCCATCGGCACGTCGGTGGCCATCGCGTCGAACTCGCTGGCCGTCAACACCACCCGACGCGGCTCGCCGCCGCCGTGCCGGTCGTGGATCTCCACCACCGCCACGTCGAGGGCGGCGTCGTCGATGTGCTCGACCTCGCCCGGGGTGGCGTCCAACTGCACGGGCCCGGCGACCAGGTCCGGGTGCTCCAGCACGACGACGCGCACCACCTCGTCGTCCTGCTGCAGAACCGTGCCGGTGAAGTCGGAGACGTGGATCGTCTTCTTGCCCATGCGCGGAGCTTCTCCTGTCGTAGGCCGGGATGCCGGACCACAAGAAATTACCCGACAGGTGTGCGAAAGCCCGCGCTGGACCTCCCCGGTGTGTCGCCGGACGGGGGCTGCCGGTCGACCGGCGAGTCAGTGCGTGTTCAGCCGGTGCCGACCGGAACTCCCGACGGCCAGCTTGTTCAGCCCGGCCCAGGACAGTGCGCTACCGCCGATCGCCCGGGGGTTGCGGTAGCGCGGCTGGGGCGGGATGCCGCCAGCGGTCCCCGCGGTGAGCCAGAGTCGCTCGCGGTCCTGCTGGTGGTGGTAAGGCTCATTCGGCATTGCCCTACCGTCCCAAACAAAGGTGTCCAGGTTGAAAAATAGATATGACGGTCGATTGCCGCACCAGGTCGGCGCGCCCGCCCGGCCCGGAGGGATCGTCCGCCCGGCCGGGCGGCCCGGCGTACGGTGATCCACGACGGGTGGGGCGACACCGGAGGTGCACATGCTCGACCGGCGGGTCCAGCTACACCTGGCCACCTGGCTCGGCCAGTGGCCGGGCGGGGCGGGGCTGCACGTGGTCGCGTCGCACCGACGGGCCACACCGGCCTGGGACGCCAGGCTGCGCCCCGCGCTCGCCGTGGACACCGGGCGAAGCGGCGTGCTCTCCGTGGCGCCGGAGCGGGTGGCGGCGATCCGTGCCCTGGTCCGCCGTACCCCGGACCGGTTCCTCGCCGCGCTGCCGCAGGCGGTGGGGCGGCCCGACTGGTGCGTGCACGACGGCCCCTTCCGCTGGAGTACGGCCCCCGCGCCGCTGCCCGACGTGGGGGAGTGGACCGCCTCCACGAGCCCCGGGCTGCCGCCCTGGCTGCGGCTCTTCGACCGGCCGGTGCTGGTGGTCCGCGACCCGGACGGCACCTACCTGGCCGGTGCCGGGATCAAACGGCACGACGCGTACGGGCACGAGTTGGCCGTCGGCACCGCGCCGGCCGCCCGGGGTCGCGGCCTCGCCCGCCGACTCGTGGCACAGGCGGCGCGACGGGTCCTCGACGAGGGGGCGGTGCCGACCTACCTGCACGAGCGGGACAATCTCGCCTCCGCCCGGGTCGCCGACGCGGCAGGTTTCCCGGACCAGGGCTGGCGCGCGTACGGGGTCTATCCGCGCTGAGCGACGACGGGCGCGAGCGGACCGTGGATCCCGGGCCGGATCCACGGTCCGCGACCTCTCCCCAGGCCCCGGTTCCAGGTGTGGCGGCCCCGCCGTGTGGGCGAGCCACTACGTGGCGATCACGCTACGTATCGAACAGGCTCGGGGCAAGGCTGATGCTGTCCGCTCGGAGTGTCGAGAAGTGGACTTGACCTGCTTCTTCGCCGATCGGTAGGTGCCGGCCGGGTCAGTGACGGAGCGTGCGAATCAGGTCCAGCACCTGGCGGGTCACCGGCCGGAGGACCCGGAGTCGGGACAGCGCCACGAGTCGGTCGATCAGTGGTACGACCCCGTCGATCAGCTGACGGGTCTTGGTCTGCCCCGGCGATCGATCGTGCACCCAGTAGAGGATCACGCCCATGTACGCGAGCCAGAGCAGCTCGGGTAGTTGTGGGCGAAGCTCGGCGTCGACCTTTGCCGTCGAGCCCGTCAACACCTCGGCGAAGAGGTCGATGGCCGCCTGTCGGGGACCGGAGGACTCCGCGGAGAAGGGGCTCAGCGGGGAGGTGGGCTCGGCCGCCGTCTTGAAGAAGGTCGCCGCGAACGCGTGCGACGGCGTCTGCACGTCGATCCCGGCGTGCAGCACTCCGGCCAGCCGGGCGCCGAACGCCTCCTCCCGATCCAGCACCGGCTGTGCGGCCGCCCGGTGCGCGGCCTGGGACTGGGCGTAGAACTCCTGGATCAGGTGGTCCTTGGAGCCGAAGTAGTAGTAGGCGTTGCCGACCGCCACGCCGGCCTCCTGCGCGATCGCCCGCATGGTGGTCTGGGCGTAACCACGCTCGCGGAACAGTCGCATCGCGGTGTCCCGGATCAGCTGCCGGGTCTGCTCGCCCCGGGCTGTGGCTGGGTCACCCGCAGTGGTCGTCTGCGCAGGCTGTTCGGTCATCGTGGCCACCGTATCCCGCCAGGTCGTCGGTCGGCTCGGCCCACGGGTCGCGGACCCGCTCCCGGATCGCCGAGGCGGTGGCCACCGCCTGTCGGGCGAGGGGCAGCAGGTGCGGTCGGGCCAGCCGCTCGGCCGTGGACCGATGGTCGGCCAACGCCCACAGGCAGGCGAACCAGGCGCCGTCGCCCGCGTACACCTCACCGGTGTCGGCGATCACGGTGAGGTCGCGCAGCGTCGCGTCGTGGTCCAGGCCGGGGAAGCGCCGCCGGGCCTCGGCCGACCCGGCCGGCACGAACTCCAGGGGTACGAGTTGGGCGCGGGACGACAGCCAGCGGCGGGCGGCGCGGCAGAGCGGGCAGGCCGCGTCGAACAGGACGGTGAACCCCCGGATCCCACCGCCGGAGTGAGCGGTGGGATCCGGGAGCCGACCGCCGTCATCGGCCGGTGGCACGGTCATCGGGTCGGCGGGTTGTTCGCCGGGCCGGCGCCCGGCTGCGGACCGCCCGGCTGCGGACCGCCCGGCTGCGGACCGGCCGACTGTGGTCCGGCCTGCTGTGGTCCGGCCTGCTGTGGTCCGGTCGGGTACCCGCCGGTCGGGTGCGGTCCGCCCGGGTACGCGCCGACCAACTGCGGCCCGGCCGGGGTGGGCTGCATGGGGAGTCGGCCGATCGGGGCGATCGGGGGATGGGTGGCGAGCTGGCGCAGGCGGTTTCGGCGGTAGCGACCCAGTGCGAAGACGTTGAAGAAGTGCAGCGCGCCGAGCACCAGCAGCACCAAGCCGATCTTGAGGGACAGTTCCTCCATCGCCTGGCTTGTCGAGAGCACCGGGTCGGAGTGCCTCATCGCCACCGTGACGTAGCCGAGGTTGAGCAGGTAGAAGCCGACGACGAGGAGACTGTTGACCGCTTGGGCGAGTCGTTCCTCGGCGAACACCTCCTCCAGGAAGACCAGCCCGTTGCGCGACAGCGCCCGAGCCACCCAGATGGTCAGGCCGATGCTGACCGCCAGGTAGATCACGTACATCCAGACCTTGGTGTCCATGTGGACGCCCTTCTTGAACGTGTTCAACTACCGACGTCGTCAGCCTAGGGCGGATGTTGAACATGTTCAAGAAGGGGCGACACGTGACTGTGGACACTGCGGTGTCGGAGCGCGTCCTCCGGCCGAGCCGCGGGGGCCCGGCCGGAGAACGCCGTGGTTCAGCCGGTCAGACCGAGCGCCTCGGCCGCCGCCCGGCCGTTGGCGTGGCTCGCGCCGTACGTGGTGACGAAGGCGCGCACACCCGCCGGGCGCCACTGTGCCGGCCAGCCCATCTCCACCACGGTCACCGGATGCTGGGCGGCCAGCCCGGTGACCAGCTCCGGGCCGCCGGGCAGCCGGTGCAGGTGCCGCCCCACCAGCACGATGGGTCGGTCACCGGCCAGCCCGCGCAACTGCGCCGGGTCGGTCTCGGTGGCGATCACGCGGATCTCCGGCACGCCGGCCAGGTGCGGGCCGAGGCCCCACGGCACCCGACCCTCGGCGATCGTCGACTCGGTGTGCAACTGCACCACGAGTGGCCGGTCCAGGCCGGTGAGCACGCCGTCCACCCGGAGGGCCCGCCGCGCTGCCGCGTACCCCAGCTCGGTGTCGCCGATGGCCGGCGACCCGCCGGCGGCCCGGGTCCAGGCGGCGAGCTCGGCGGCGCGGCCGGCCGCCTGCTCGACCCGGGCGGTCGCCAGCCGACCGTCGGTGAGGGCGTCGACGATCTCGGCGGCCACCCGCTCGACAAGCGCGGCGTCGACCCGCGCGCCGATGCAGAGCAGGTCGGCCCCGGCGGCCAGGGCGCGGACCGCGGCCGGCCCGACCCCGCCGGCCGCCACCGCGGCGCCCTTCATCTCCAACGCGTCGGTGATCACGGCGCCGGTGAAGCCGAGGTCGGTGCGGAGCAGGTCGACCAGGACGGCCCGGCTGAAGGTGGCCGGATCGGTGCCGGTCAGCGACGGCACCCGGATGTGTGCGGTCATCACGGCGCGCGCACCGGCGGCGACGACCGCCGCGAACGGCGGCAGGTCCCGCTGGCGGAGCAGGCTCAGTGGAGCGTCCACGGTGGGCAGCTCGTGGTGCGAGTCGGTGACGGTGGCACCGTGCCCGGGAAAGTGCTTCGCGCAGGCGGCCACGCCGGCGGCCTGCAACCCGGTCACGGCGGCGGCCGAATGGGCGGCCACCCGCACCGGATCCGCGCCGAAGGACCGGGTGCCGATCACCGGGTTCTCGTCGGCGGTGTTGACGTCGACGGTCGGGGCGAGGTTGACGGTGATGCCGAGCGCCGCCAGCTCGGCGCCGATCGACCGGTAGACGCGTCGGGTGAGCGCCACGTCGCCGATCGCGCCGAGGGCGGCGTTTCCGGGGTACGGGCTGCCGGTGGCATGCGCCAGCCGGGTCACGTCGCCACCCTCCTCGTCGATGGCGATCAACACGTCCGGGCGGCCGGCGCGCAGCGCCGCGGTGCTCGCCGCCACCTGGGCGGGGTCGTGCACGTTGGTCCCGAACAGGGTGTGCCCGGCCAGCCCGTCGGCCAGCAGGTCGACCGCCCAGTCCGGCGGGACCGGTCCCGGGTACGCGGCGAGCAGCGTGCCCAGCGCCAGCCGGCGCAGTCCTGGATCCAGCCCCACGTGATCTCCCCCTTCGGTGCCCCAGCGGGTACGAAACGTCGTACCGGTGGTGGTGTTCGCCCTGCCGAATCGGCGGAGCGCCCCGCCTGCGGGTGGCCGATACGCTACGGCTACCCGTTCGCAGGTCGGTTTACAGTTAGCAAAGTTTACTAAAACTAGAGGACGTGTCATGAGTGCGACCCGGCTGCCCGGCACCCCCCGCCTGTTGCGGGCGCTCAACGACCGTGCGGCACTGGAACTGCTCCTCGAACGCGGCCCGCTGACCAGGGCCCGGCTCGGCGAGCTGACCGGGCTGTCGAAGGTCACCGCCTCGCAGTTGGTCGAGCGGTTGGAGGAGCGCGGTCTCGTCACGCGTGTCGGCGAGCAGGCCGGCGGGCGGGGGCCGAACGCCCAGCTCTACGCGGTCAGCCCGGGCAGCGCGCACGTGGTCGGCGTGGACGTCGGGCCGGACCGGGTGGTGGCGGCGTGTGCCGACATCACCGGTGCGGTCATCGGCCGGGTGGAACAGTCGACCCGGGACACCGACGACCCGGTGGGCGTCGTGCACAACGCCGTGGTGCAGGCCGCCAGCAGCGCCCACGCGCAGTTGAGCAGCGTACGGCGGATCGTGCTCGGCACCCCGGGCCTGGTCGACCCCGGCACCGGCGACATCACCTTCGCCTTCAACCTGCCGCGCTGGCACAGCGGCCTGCTCGCCGCCCTGCGGGACGACCTGCACACCCCGGTGGTCTTCGAGAACGACGTCAACCTGGCCGCGGTGGCCGAGGCGCAGTCCGGCGCCGCCCAGGGGTTGGCGGACTTCGTGCTGGTCTGGGTGGGTGCCGGCGTGGGCCTGGCGATCATGCTGGGTGGGCGGTTGCACCACGGCAGCAGTGGCGCGGCCGGTGAGATCGGCTACCTGCCGGTGCCCGGCGCGCCCATCCCGCGTGACGTCTCCCGTCGCGCCAAGCCCGCCTTCCAGCAGCTCGTTGGCGCGGATTCGGTGCGCGCGGTGGCCCGCGAGCACGGCTACCCGGACACCGACGCCGCCGAGGCGGTGCGTGCGGCAGTCGCGGCCGGCGCCGATGGTGGCCCGATGCTCGACGAGCTGGCTCGCCGGCTCGCGCTCGGCGTGGCCAGCACCTGCGTGGTCCTCGACCCGCCGTTGGTCGTGCTCGCCGGCGAGGTGGGCCAGGCCGGCGGCGCCGCCCTCGCCGAGCGGGTGCAGCACGAGGTCGCGGCGATCACCCTGGTCCGGCCACGGGTGGTGCCCACCGGGCTGACCGAGGAGCCGATCCTGCACGGCGCGCTGCGCACCGCCCTGGACGCGGTACGCGACGAGGTGTTCGGCTCCACCGTCGGCTGAGCCCGCTGCGCCGGTCATGTGAAGGAATATTTCATCGCCGGCTAGCAGGCTGCAAGCCATTGCCGTCGAGGTCCTGGTTCGGCGGCCTGCCCGCGACTCCCCGGGCAGGCCGCCGACACCTCAGATCAGGTCGCGTCGGCGGAACACGGCGAACGCCGCCGCGGTCAGCCCGCCGGTGATCACGAGCAGCACCAACAGCGACGGCAACCAGGTCAGCGTGTAGAAACCGTCGCAGTACGAGCCAACGCTGTCGCCGCGGCAGATCCGTGCGTCGTAGAAACGCGCCTCGCCGTTGAGCCACGCCCCGATGTGGCTGGAGAGCATGAACAGGTCCGATTCTGGGGCGTCGACGATCTCCAGGACCAGCCGGGCGCCCAACTCCCAGACCACCACGTACGCGGCGAGCGCGCCGAGCGCCGCCGACGTGTGCCGACCCAGCGTGGCGATGGCGAAGCCCGCCGCGCTGGCCAACAGCACCAGCACCAGGCCGCGGCCGTGCACCGCGCCCAGCGAACGCCAGAAGTCCCCGTCCAACCGGCCGGGCAACCCGGCGGTCTGCCCGATCACCCAGAACGTGGCCAGGTAGGCCACCGACGCCAGCAGCGCCAGGACCAACACCGTGCCGAGCAGGGTGCCCAACTTGGCCCCGAGCACCGTCAACCGGCGTGGTCGCCAGAGCAGCAGGTTCACCACGCCGCCCGAGTTCAGGTCGGCGCCGATGTAGGAGGCGCCGACCAGGAAACCGAACAGCACCAGGAACGCGATGAGGAAGTAGAGCAGCGGCCGCGCCTGCTGGGCGAAGCTGAACACCCCCGGCAGGAAGTCGGCGGCGATCGGCAGCCGCTCCTGCCGCACCGGGTCGATCTCCGAACAGTCGGTGGGGAGGTACCGGCCGGTGTCCTCACCCTGGAACGAGCCGCTCCGACGGGCCAGGCACTCCTGGTACGCGACCTCCATGCTCTGCCGCGCCTCGGTGGCCTGCTGCCGCGCCGATTCCATCTCGCTCGCGCTCGGTTTGTGGGAACCAGCCAGGGTGGTCGCCGCCGTCACGGCGAACGCCAACGCCAACAGGACGACCATGAGCTGCACGAAGCGACGGGCGGACAGCCGCTCAAACTCGGCACGAACCAGGTTCACGCGTCCACTCCCCGATCGAGGTCAATCACAGCTTCGCCCTGACCGCCGGCCGGCAGCGCCGAGCCGTCGACCTGCCGGGGCACCGACGGCTGCGCGTTCGCACCGGTCAGCTCCAGGAAGACGCTCTCCAGATCCGGCCGAAGCGGCGTCAGCTCGCCCACCCACAGCCCCTGCTCGCCGAGCGCCCGGCTGATCACCGTCGGGTCATCCACGCCACTCACCACCAGCGCCCCGCCGTCGACGACAGCCGTCAGCTCGGCCGCGTTCAGCAACTCGGCCGCGCGCTCCGGCTCGGCCACCCGTACCAGGAACTCGTGCCGGTCGTGACCCGCCAGCACCTCGTCCACCCGGCCGGCCGCCACCCGACGCCCCCGCGAAATGATCGTGACGTGGTCGCAGATCAACTGGATCTCGCCCAGGATGTGACTGGACACCAGGACTGTCACCCCGTTGGCCGCCAGCGACCGCATCAGGTCCCGCATCTCCCGGATCCCCGCCGGGTCCAGCCCGTTCGCCGGCTCGTCCAGGATCAGCAACCGTGGGTCCTTCAACAGCGCGGACGCCACCGCGAGGCGCTGCTTCATGCCCAGCGAGTAGCCCTTCACCCGCTCGTCGCCCCGGTCGCGCAGCCCCACCAGATCCAGTGCCTCGTCCACCCGCGAGATCGGCACCCCGCCGGCACGGGCCAACAGCCGCAGCGTGCGGTACCCGGTGAAGTTGCCGAAGAACTGCGGGCTCTCGACGATCGCGCCGACCTGGCCCGCCACCCGGGGCAACAGCTGCGGCGACGGCGCGCCGAGCACGGTCATCCGCCCGCCGTCGGCGCGTACCAGCCCGAGCAGGGCTCGCAGGGTGGTGGTCTTGCCGGAGCCGTTGGGCCCCAGGAAACCGTGGACCTGGCCCGCCTCGACCAGCAGGTCGAACCCGTCCACCGCCACCCGCCGCCCGTTACGCAGGCTGTGGAAGGTCTTGCGCAGACCCTCGATCTCGATGACCGCGCTCATCCGCGCGGCTCCGTACCTCGACGGGGCATCAGCCGTCCTCCGGGTGTGGTGATCAACGACACGGCGCTTCACCCTATGGCCGAGGCGCCGCCCATGGGGGGCGCCGCGTCGCTGCGTGGTTGGATGGTGCGGTGACTGGTGACCTGATCCCCGACGCTGCCGGCGCCGCGCCTGTGGACCCGGATCTGGTGGTCAGCCTGGCCGGCGTCGGTGTACGCCGGTCCGGCACCGCCCTCCTAGAGGACCTGACCTGGCGCGTCGAGTTGGACGAGCGGTGGGTGGTGCTCGGCTCCAACGGTGCCGGCAAGACCACCCTGCTCAACCTCGCCTCGGGCCGGCTGCACCCGACCACCGGTGTCGCGCACGTGCTCGGCGAGCGGATCGGCCGCACCGACGTCAACGAGCTGCGGACCCGGATCGGGCTCACCACCGCCGCGCTCGCCGAGCGGCTACCCGCCGACGAGCGGGTCAGCGACGTGGTGGTGACCGCCGCGTGGTCGGTGGTCGGCCGCTGGCGGGAGAACTACGACCGTGGCGACGAGGCGCGGGCGCTGGCACTGCTGAGCCAGCTCGGCGTCGGTGGTCTCGCCGAACGCCGCTACGGCACCCTCTCCGAGGGTGAGCGCAAGCGGGTGCAGATCGCCCGTGCCCTGATGACCGACCCGGAGCTGCTGCTGCTCGACGAGCCCGCCGCCGGGCTCGACCTGGGTGGTCGCGAGGACCTGGTCGCCCGCCTGGCCGAGCTGGCCAACGACCCGGACGCGCCGGCGATGGTGCTCGTCACCCACCACGTGGAGGAGATCCCGCCGGGGTTCACCCACGCGTTGCTGCTGCGCGAGGGTGGGGTGGTCGCCCAGGGTCTGCTCGCCGAGACGTTGACCGGCGACAACCTCTCCAAGACCTTCGGCCTGCCACTGGTTGTCGAACGGTCGGGCGACCGTTACACCGCGCGGGCCGCCTGAGCGTCGGGACAGGGCGGAGACGACAGTGCCTCAGACCCGGGTCGCCGTGGTGGGCAGCGCCAACATGGACCTGGTCGCGATGGCACCCGCGCTACCCCGGGTGGGTGAGACCACGCTCGGCACCGACTTCGTGATGGTGCCCGGCGGCAAGGGCGCCAACCAGGCCATCGCCGCCGTCCGGGCCGGCGCCTCCTGCGCCTTCCTCGGCGCGATCGGTTCGGACGCCTTCGGCGTCACCCTGAAGGCCCGCATCACCGCCGCCGGGGTGGACACCAGCCAGCTGCGCGTGGTCTACGGCACCTCCGGCGTCGCGCTGGTCATGGTCAACGCCCAGGGTGAGAACGCCATCATGGTGACCCCCGGCGCCAACGACACCCTGGTCGACCTCGCCGAGGAGGAGCTGGCCACGGTGCGCGAGGCGGACGTCCTGGTCGCCCAACTGGAGATCCCGGTGCGCACCGTGACGACCGCCGCGGTGGCCGCCCGCGCCGCCGGCACCCGGGTCATCCTGAACGCCGCCCCGGCCCGGGACCTCCCGCCCGAGCTGCTCGCCGCGGTGGACGTGCTCGTCGTCAACGAGGGCGAGGCGCAGGCACTGGCCGGCCGAGGTCGGGAGGACCCCCGGGCGCTGCTCGCCCTGACCCCCCGGGCCGTGCTCACTCTGGGCGGCGAGGGCGCCTGGTACGTCGACCGGGACGGCACCCACGTGCACGTGCCGGCGGTACGGGTCGACGTGGTCGACTCCACCGCCGCGGGTGACGCGTTCACCGCCGCGCTGGCCGTCGGCTGGGGCGAGGGGCGCGACCTGGTCGACGCCGTGCGCTGGGCGTCGGCGGCCGGCGCGGCCTGCGTCCGCAAGCTCGGTGCCTCGGTGGCGCTGCCCCGGCGCGCCGAGATCGACGAGCTGTACGCGCCGGCCTGAGCGCGCCCGCGCTACGTCGGCCTGAGCGCGCCGGTCGCGCCGGTGCGGAAGGCCCGGCGGTACGCCGACGGCGAGGTCAGCATGACCCGGCCGAAATGGTGGCGGTAGGTGACCGGCGTGTCGAAGCCCACGGTCCGGGCGACCTGCTCGACCGGGGCGTCCGTCTCCTCCAGCAGGGTGAGGCTGGCGCGGACCCGCTGGTCGATCAACCAACGGATCGGGCTTGTCCCGGTGGCCCGGGCGAAGTGCCGCAGGTAGGTGCGGGACGACATGTGCGCCCGCCCGGCGAGCTGGGCCACGCTCAGCGGCTCGGCGAGATGGACGAGGGCCCAGTCGATGCTGCCCGCGATTCGGTCGTCGTCCGGGTCGGCGGGCACCGGTGCCTCGACGAACTGGGCCTGGCCGCCGTCGCGGTGCGGGGGGATCACCAGCCGTCGGGCGACCGCGTTGGCGATCGCCGCGCCATGGTCACGCCGGACCACGTAGACGCAGAGATCCAGCCCAGCGGCGCTGCCGGCGCTGGTGAGCAGATCGCCGTCGTCGAGATAGAGCACGTCCGGGTCCACCGCGACCCGCGGGTAACGCCGCGCCAGCAGCTCCGCGTACCGCCAGTGGGTGGTGGCCCGCCGGCCGTCGAGCAGCCCGGCACCGGCAAGCGCGAACGCGCCCGAGCAGATCGACATGATGCGGGCACCGCGTCGGTGCGCCCGACACAGCGCGGTCACCAGCTCGGGTGACGGGTCACCGGTCACGTCCGGCACGCCGGGCACGATCACCGTCTGCGCCTCCGCCAGCTCGGCCAGGCCGTACGGGGTGTGCAGGCTGGCCCCGCCGACCACCGGCACCGGCCCCGGCCGCTCGGCGCAGACCACCAGGTCGTACCAGTCGACGTCGAACTCGGGTCGGGGCAGCCCGAACACCTCGGTGACGATGCCGGTCTCGAACACCGACATTCCTGGGTACGCGAGCACGGCGACGCGGTGCGCGGCCGCTGGCCGTCGGGGCGTCGGCAGCGGGCGCGAGCTGGTGGTGTTGGTCCGGGTCGGCATGGCGGGATGTTAGCGCAGGACGTCGTTCGCGCCACTCGTCCCGAGGTGGCGTGCCGGCGAGGATCGGTGCATGACCTTCACATTCGCCGTTCCGCCGGCCGAGCCGGCCACCGCCGCCGCCCACTTCCACAATCGGCTCAGCGTCGAGACCGACGTCAGTGATGTGCACGCCGCCCTGTCGGCCCGTACCCCGGGCCTGATGGTCGTCGACTCCCGGGGCGCGGCGGCCTGGGCGCAGGGGCACCTTCCCGGCGCGGTGCACCTGCCCACCGCCGAGATCGCGAGCCGGGCAGCGGACGTGATCCCGCCAGGCTCGGCGGTGGTGACCTATTGCTGGGGTCCGGGCTGCAACGGCGCGACCCGGGCGGCGCTGGAGTTCGCCCGGCTCGGCTACCCGGTGAAGGAGATGCTCGGCGGGTTCGAGTACTGGGTGCGGGAGGGGCTGCCGGTGGTGACGGAGACCGGGTTGACCCGGCGCCCGGTCGACGACCTGACCGCGCCAATCGCGACGATCACCTGCGACTGCTGATCCCCCAACGCAGGAAGGCTCAGTCGGCCGGTTCGTCGGCGAGCCTCTCGCCCCGCCGACGCAGCATGCCCAGCCCGGGGATGCCGGCCACGGCGAGCTTGAGGTCACGGGTCACGTCGAGCAGGTCGTGCAGGTCGGGCCCGACCCGATCCAGGGTGGCGAGGATCGGCAGGATGTCGGCCGTCAGGTGCTCCCTGAGCTTGGGCAACTCGTCGATCAGGTGGATCGCCGCGCTGATCTCCTCGTGGCTCAGCTCCTCGACGAACTTCCGCGCCATCGGCGCGGCCCGGCGCAACGCCGGCTCGTACGCCGCCAGCAGCTCGGCGGCCGTGGCGGCGGCCTCCGCCGCGGTGCCCACGGTGGCGGCGGCCCGGCCGGCCACCGTGTCGGCCTCGGCGACCACCGAGCCGGCCGACCGGGACACCCGGTCGGCTTCGGCGACCACCACGGCGGCGGCCGTCGCCACCTCGGTGGCCGTGTCGATGGCGGTGGTCGCGGCTGCGCTGATCAGGCCCACCTCGCGGACCGCCGCCTCGGCGTCGGTGAGCACCTGGTCGGTCCGGTCCAGGGTCGTCTCGATCCGGTCCACCACGCCGTTGATCCGGGCCAGCAGCGACTCCACCCCGTCCAGCACCGCGAACGCGCGGGCGGGCACGGCGGCCATCGAGGCGGCCGAGCCGAACGCCTGGTCGAGAGCGAAGCGGGTCAGACCGACAACGGCGGTCGGTGTGGGGAGGGGGATCGCCATGGGACCAAGTGTGCGTCGGCCGCGCCGCAACCGCTCGACGGCGTCGTCGCGGTGGCGACCGTCAACGGTCCCCGTGCTGTTCGACGGCGCGCTGCACGGCCCGGTAGATCTGCCCGAACCGCAACGCGTCCGGGGTGCGCACCAGCAGGTCCTCGCGGCCGTGGTGCTGCACCCACAGCTCGTGCACGTGGCTGCCGCGCTCGTAGGAGCGGTCCAGCCAGCCGAGCGGGATCTCCAGGAACGGCAGCGCCACCACCACCCCGACCGCGCAGGCGGCGAGGATGATCAGCGCCAGCTGCCAGTTGCCCCGGTCCTGTGCGGACCAGGCCAGTGAGACGACGCAGACCAGGGCGACCAGCGGCGGCAGCGAGAGCAGCAGCACCAGGACACCGCGACCCAGCACCCGGCCGCGCACGGCGAGAGTCTTCTGGCCCCGGGCGTGCCACACGAACGTCACGTCGGACAGGGCGATCGCGTGACCGCCCGCCCGGATCGACTCGGAGGTCACCTGCACCGCGTCGTCCCGGTAATAGAGGGTCATCACTAAGCCTAACCACCCGTAGGCAACCCGTCGACAGTCCGTAGACAACTCGTCGGCGCCGCACGAGGGTGGCTGGCCCCGCGCCGGAGGCGTCCGGGCCGCCAGTGACCCGGGCTCGCCTGGGGCGCTAGCGGCGGGTGCCGGGGCGGGCCGGTTGGCTGTGCTCGACCGCGCGCTGCACCGCCCGGTAGATCTGACCGAAGCGCAACGCGTCGCCGGTGCGCAGCAGCCGCACCGGCTGGCCGCGCCAGCGGGCCCAGATCTCCAGTTGGCGGCTGCCCCGGGTGTACGAGCGGTCCAGGTATTCGAAGAGGAAGTCGGCGACCGGCCCGACGGCCAGCCCGACCAGCACCGACGCGCCGACGATCGCGATCGTCACGGTGGGCGAGCGGTGCAGCCAGACGGCCAGGGCGATGCCGAGCACCGCGGCGACCAGCGGACCGGCCAGTGCGGCGCCGAGCGCGCCGCGCCCCACCAGGACGCGCCAGGAACGGGTGCCGCGGCGGTGCCAGATCATGGTGATGTCGGTCAACGCGTAGCTGCGGCCGTCGACTCGAAAGGTGGTGGAGGTGACCTGCACCGATCTGTCGTCGTAATAAGTGACCATGGCTTCACTCCTGCCCGGAGGCTGACACCACACTACATACCCCAACGAGCGGGGTCGTAAGGTTGGCACGCGACTTCAACGAGGAAGTGAGGCACCGTGGGCGAGTTCGTTCGGCTGGAGACCAGGGACGGCATCGGCACGATCCGGCTGGAGCGGCCGCCGATGAACGCGCTCAACACCCAGGTGCAGGAGGAGTTGCGCGCCGCCGCCACGGCGGCCACCGCCGACCCCGAGGTCCGCGCCGTCATCGTGTACGGCGGGGAGAAGGTCTTCGCCGCCGGTGCCGACATCAAGCAGATGGCCGACATGTCCTACGTGGACATGGTCGAGCGGGCACCGGACCTGTCCAGCGCGCTCGGCGCACTCGCCCGGATCCCCAAGCCGGTGGTCGCCGCGATCACCGGGTACGCCCTCGGTGGCGGCTGCGAGCTGGCGTTGGCCTGTGACTGGCGGGTGGTCGCCGAGGACGCCAAGCTCGGCCAACCGGAGATCAAGCTGGGCATCATCCCCGGTGCGGGCGGCACCCAGCGGCTGGCCCGCCTGGTCGGCCCGGCCCGAGCCAAGGATCTGATCATGTCCGGGCGGATGGTGGACGCGCAGGAGGCGCTGCGGATCGGCCTGGTCGACCGGGTCGTCCCGGCCGCCGAGGTGTACGACGCGGCCGTCGCGCTCGTCACTCCGTACCTGACCGGGCCCCCGCAGGCGCTGCGCGCGGCGAAGCTGGCGGTCGACGGCGGCCTGGACATGGACCTGACCTCGGGCCTGGCCTGGGAGACGCAGCTCTTCGCGGCGCTGTTCGCCACCGACGACCGGCGCGAGGGCATGACGGCCTTCGTCGAGAAGCGCAAGCCGGACTTCACCGGCCGCTGAGCGGGCGGGGCCGGCGGTTCGGACCGCTGGCCCCGACGGCGAGCCGAGAATTGTTCACATTGTGCCTACCGGCCAGTAGCGTGTGGCTTCGGTCATGAGCGACGAGAAGGAGCGGCGATGACGGAGCGGATCGAGGGTCACGGCGGCGAGTTGGCGCTCGCGGCACTACGCGCGCACGGCGTACGGGAGATGTTCACACTCTCCGGCGGGCACGTCTTCCCGCTGTACGACGCCGCGTACAAGACCGACTTCCCGATCTACGACGTCCGCCACGAGCAGTCCGCCGTCTTCGCCGCGGAGGCGGTGGCCAAGCTGCACCGCCGCCCCGGTCTCGCCGTGCTCACCGCCGGGCCCGGTGTCACCAACGGCATCTCCGGCATGACCAGCGCCTTCTTCAACGCCTCCCCGGTGCTGGTGCTCGGCGGGCGGGCGCCCGCCTTCCGCTGGGGCTCGGGCAGCCTGCAGGAGATGGACCACCTGCCGTTGGTCACCCCGGTCACCAAGCATGCCGAGACCGTGTTCAGCACCGACGACATCCCGCGCGCGGTGGGTTCCGCGCTCACCGCCGCCCTCACCCCGCACCGTGGCCCGGCCTTCCTCGACTTCCCGTTGGAGACGGTCTTCTCGGTCGCCGAGGTCGACCTGCCCGCGGTGTCGGGCGTCGACCCGGTCGTACCCGACCCGGAGGAGGTCGGCCACGCCGCGATGCTCATCGCCGGGGCACAGCGACCGGTCATCATCGCCGGCTCCGACGTGTACGCCGGCGACGCGGTCGCCGCCCTGCGCGAGGCGGCCGAGGCGTTGCAGGTGCCGGTCTTCACCAACGGCATGGGCCGCGGCTCACTCCCGCCGACGCACCCGCTCGCGTTCGCCAAGGCCCGCCGGGCCGCCCTGTCCGGCGCCGACGTGGTCGTGGTGGTCGGCACCCCACTGGACTTCCGGCTCAGCTTCGGCGACTTCGGCGACGCCAAGGTGGTGCACATCGTCGACGCGCCCAGCCAGCGGGCGACGCACGTGCAGCCGGCCGCCGCCCCCGCCGGCGACCTGCGCCTGATCCTCTCCGCGCTCGCCGATCACTCCGGCGACCGGGCCGACCACACCGACTGGATCGCCGACCTGCGCGTCGCCGAGGACGCGGCGAAGGCCCGGGACGCCGCCGAGATGGCCGCCGAGACCGACCCGATCCGCCCCGCCCGGATCTACGGCGAGCTGCGTCGGGTGCTGGCCCCGGACGCGATCACCATCGGCGACGGCGGCGACTTCGTGTCGTACGCCGGGCGCTACCTGGAGCCGGCCCAGCCCGGCACCTGGCTGGACCCGGGCCCGTACGGCTGCCTGGGCACCGGCATGGGTTACGCGATGGGTGCCCGGGTCAGCCACCCGGATCGGCAGATCTGCGTGCTGATGGGCGACGGTGCCGCGGGCTTCTCGCTGATGGACGTCGAGTCGCTGGTCCGCCAGAAGCTGCCGGTGGTGATCGTCGTCGGCAACAACGGCATCTGGGGGCTGGAGAAGCACCCGATGCGGGCCATGTACGGCTACGACGTGGCCGCCGACCTGCAACCCGAGCTGCGCTACGACACGGTGGTCAGCGCGCTCGGCGGGGCGGGGGAGACGGTCGCGAAGGCCGCCGACCTGGGTCCGGCCCTGCAACGGGCGTTCGACGCCGGAGTGCCGTACCTGGTCAACGTGCTCACCGACCCGACCGACGCGTACCCCCGGTCGTCGAACCTGGCCTGAGACGCACCCGCCGCCGCCGTCGCCCCCCAGCGGGCGACGGCGGTCGTGTCTGTCCGCAGCTAAATCAGCGGAATGTCAGCTCGTGTCGTCGTAACGTCAGCGCGGGAACGGCGGGATGTCAGACCTGTCGCCCACAGTGGTGTCACCACTGACGACGACAGGAGTTGGGATGGACTACGCGATCCGGGCCGAGGGTCTGGTGCGGCGTTTCGGCACCACCACAGCCCTCGCCGGCGTTGATCTGGCGGTGCCGACCGGGACCGTCTTCGGCCTGCTCGGGCCGAACGGGGCCGGCAAGACCACCGCCGTGCGGGTGCTCGCCACCCTGCTGGCCGCCGACGAGGGGCACGCCACGGTGGGCGGCTTCGACGTGGTGCGCGACGCGCACCAGGTGCGGCAGCTGATCGGCCTCACCGGCCAGTACGCCTCGGTCGACGAAACGCTCACCGGTGCGGAGAATCTGCTGCTGATCGGTCGGCTGCTCGGGCTGAGCCGAGCCGACGCCCGGCAGCGTGCCCGCCAACTCCTCGCCGACTTCGCGCTCAGTGATGCCGCCGACCGGGCCGCCAAGACCTTCTCCGGGGGCATGCGTCGCCGGCTGGACCTCGCCGCCAGCCTGGTCGGTCGGCCGCAGGTGCTCTTCCTCGACGAGCCGACCACCGGGCTCGACCCGCGCAGCCGCAACGACCTGTGGGACATCGTCCGCACCCTGGTCTCCGACGGTGTGACGGTGCTGCTCACCACCCAATATCTGGAGGAGGCCGACCAGCTCGCCGGTGAGATCGCCGTGGTCGACCACGGTCGGGTGATCGCCCAGGGCACGCCGGAGGAGCTGAAGGCCAAGACCGGTGGTCAGACCCTCACCGTGCGGCCGGCCGACAGCACCGACCTGGGCACCGTGACCGCCATCGTCGGCGAGGTGTCCGGTGCGACCCCCGAGGTGGCCCAGAACGCCGTCACCGTCGCCGTGAACGACTCCGGTGTCCTGCCCGCCGTGGTCCGCCGCCTCGACGCCGCCGAGATCGCGGTCGCCGAGCTGGCACTGCGCGGCGCCAGCCTGGACGAGGTCTTCCTCTCCCTCACCGGCCACCGGGCCGAGGACGCCCCGGCCGACACCGACCTGGAAAGGACTCCGGCATGACCGCCGTCACCCTCCCCGCTCCGCTGGCACCGGCCCGCCGGCTCAGCCCGGCAGCGGGGCTGCGCCACACCCTCACGCTGGCGTGGCGCAGCCTGGTGCAGATCAAGCACAACCCGATGGAGCTGCTCGACCTCAGCATCCAGCCGGTGATGTTCGTGCTGCTGTTCACGTACGTCTTCGGCACCGCCATCGCCGGATCGTCCGGCGAATACCTCACCTTCATGCTGCCCGGCATCATGGTGCAGAACGCGCTGTTCGCCACGATGACGACCGGGTTCGGGCTGAACAACGACCTCACCAAGGGCGTGTTCGACCGTCTCCGGGCGCTGCCCATCGCCCGGTGGGCGCCGTTGGCCGGCCGGATCCTCGCCGACACCGTCAAGCAGGCCTGGTCGATCGCGCTGCTGCTGGGCGTCGGGTCGATCCTGGGTTTCCGGGTCGGCAACGGCCTGTTCGGGGTGGTCGGGGCGTTCGCGCTGCTGCTGGCGTTCACGTTGGCCGCGTCGTGGATCTCGGTGCTGGTCGGCGTGCTGGTGAGCGAACCGGACAAGGTGCAGATCTTCGGGTTCATGGTGATCTTCCCGCTGACCTTCACCAGCAACATCTTCGTACCGACCGACCGGATGCCCGGCTGGTTGCAGAGCTGGGTGGAGGTGAACCCGGTGACCGTGGTGGCCGACGCGCTGCGCGGGCTCCTGGTCAGCGGGCCGGTGGCCGGGCCGGTGCTCCAGACGCTGCTCTGGGGCTCCGGCATCGCGGTGATCTTCGCGCCGTTGGCGGTGCGCGCGCTCAAGCGTCGGGTGTGAGTCGACGCTCGGGCACCAACGCCGGCGCGACCGCGCCGCCGCTCGGGCACCAACGCCGGCGCGACCGCGCCGACGCTCACACCTCCGGCCGGTCACCCTCGCGGGGCGGCTCACCGTCGCGCCGGCGCAGGTCGTCCTCGCGCCGGCGCAGGTCCTCCTCCCAACGACGGAAGAGCTCGTCGTCCTGCTGCTTCGCACGGTCCTGCACGGACCGGAGAAACTCCGGGTCGTCGTCGGGGGCGACCGGTCGGGGGCGCTTCCGCTCGACCGAGCCGGTGCCACCCGACCAGCCCTTGCGCGCGCCGGCGCTGGGCTCCCGGCCGGCGACGAACCAGGCGATCGAGCCGACCAACGGGAAGAACAGGATGATCAGCACCCAGGCGATCCGGGGCAGGGCGCGAATCTGACCCTCCTCGGCGGAGAGGCAACTGATCAGCGCGCAGACGGCGAGGACAATCTGCACCAGGAAGAGGAGAACGTACAGCCGGGCCATCCACCCATCATGGCGCACCGAGTCCCGTCACCACAGTCCGCGCAGCACCAGCAGCACTCCCAGCAACGCGATCCCCACGGTGCCCAGCGCGACCAGGGGCAGGGTCCGGCCACCGGTGCGGGCCGGGCCGGCGCCGGTGCCGCGGGGCCAGCAGAGCACCAGCAGGGCGCCCCACAGCAGCACGACGACGCCGGCGAGCAGCGCCCCGCTCGGGCCGTCCGCCGAGGCCAACCGGACGGCGAGCGCGGTCACCACCGTCACCGTGAGCAGGGTGCGTCGCCAGGCCAGGCGGGTGCGCTCCGGTTGCAGCCCGGAGTCGCGTGCGGCGCTCACCGGCTGCCGACCGCCCGCAGCAGGACGGCGACCACCAGCAGCACCGCACCGACACCCACGGCCAGGGCCAGGACGGCGGGAAACCGGGACGCGGGCAGCTCCTGACCGAGCCGGATGGCCCGCTCGGTACGCGCCCAGTGGTCCACCGCGCGGACCGCGACGGCACCGCCGAGCAGGAGCAGCGCGACGGCGATCGCCTCCCGCAGGTGGCTCATCGGCAGGGGCGGCAGGAACTGCGCGGCGGCCAACCCACCGCCGACCAGCGCCAACCCGGTGCGCAGCCAGGCGAGGAAGGTCCGTTCGTTGGCCAGCGAGAACCGGTAGTCCGGCTGCTCACCGACCGTGCCCAGCTCCGCCGGGTCGAACCATCTCCTGATCGCCGCCCACACGGTGGAAGATTATCCGCTTCCCATCCCGCTTAGCCTGACTCGGTGACTGATCTCGACGTAATGACGCTGCGTGCCGCCTACGACAACCAACTCCGCCCGGAGATCCCCGACCCGGTTCCGGCCGGGGTGACGGTGGAGCGGGACGGGCCGTTGGTGCGCATCATCGGGCTCGACGCCGGCGGCTTCCTCACCTACCGCGACCTCGGCGGACTCACCGGGGACGCGCTGGACGAGCTGATCACCCGACAGGTGCGGCTGTTCCGCGAACGTGGCCAGTCGGTCGAGTGGAAGCTCAACGAGCACGACGAACCGGCGGACCTGGCGGACCGCCTGCGCGCCGCCGGCTTCGTCCCGGAGGACCGGGAGACCGTCGTGGTCGGCCCGGTCGCGCCGCTGGCCGCCGCGCTGCCGGTCACCCCCGAGGGGGTACGCCTGCGTGAGGTGACCTCCCGCGCCGACCTGGAGCGGATCGCCGCCATGGAGGAGGAGGTCTGGCAGGAGGACCGCTCGCACCTGGTGTGGGGGCTGGCCAAGGAGATCGACGCCGACCGGAACTCGATCACCGTCGTGGTGGCCGAGGCGGACGACACGGTGGTGAGCGCCGGCTGGGTGCGGTTCCCGGCGAACACCGGCTTCGCCACCCTGTGGGGCGGCTCGACCCTGCCGCAGTGGCGGCAACGGGGCATCTACCGGGCGCTCGTCAACTACCGGGCGCGGTTGGCCGACCAGCGGGGCCGCACGCTCGTGCAGGTGGACTGTTCCGAGGACAGCCGGCCGATCCTGCAGCGGCTCGGCCTCGTCCCGGTGACCACCACCACCCCGTACGTCTACACTCCGTGATCATGGAGCAGCGGTTGACGGACGAGGAGCGGTTGATCCTCAAGACCGGCGCCTTCGGTGCCGTCTTCCTGGTGTCCAACGCCGACCCGGGGGTGCTGGGGGTGATCCGGGAGAGCGTCGCCGCGTCCAGCGCACTCGCCAACGCCAGCGGGACGGTCAAGGAGGCGCTCACCACCGGCCCGCTGCCCCGGCTGCCCAGGGACTCGCAGTTGGAGATCGAGTCGGTGGTGCTGCCGGCGCTGCGGCAGGCGGTGCGAATCCTGCGCGACAAGTCACCGCAGGACGTGGCGGCGTACCGCTCGGTGGTGTTGGGTGCGGCGGACCGGGTGGCCCGGGCGCACGCCGGGGTGGCGCCCGCCGAGGCGGCGGCCATCGACCAGATCCGGAACGCGTTGGCCGACCCGGCCTGACCGCCTGCCCGTCGGTGAGCTGTGTCACCCTGAGTGGCCCGGGGAGCGCAAGCTACCGACAGGTAACATTGCGTCGTGGGCAACTGCACAACAGCCCGCGGTTGACCAGGCGTCGACCGACGCGCGACGCTGCGCCCCAGACCGGGCGAGCGAATCGCATCACCACACAGGAGGGTCGTCGAAGCGCGATGAATATCGTCGTACTCGTCAAGCAGGTGCCTGATTCGGGCGCGGACCGCAACCTGCGCAATGACGACAACACCGTCGACCGCGGTTCGGCGAACAACGTGATCAACGAGATGGACGAGTACGCCATCGAGGAGGCGCTGAAGATCAAGGAGGCGCACGGCGGCGAGGTCACCATCCTGACCATGGGTCCGGACCGGGCGACCGAGTCGATCCGCAAGGCGCTCTCCATGGGCCCGGACAAGGCCGTGCACGTGCTGGACGACGCCCTGCACGGTTCCTGCGCCGTCGCCACCTCGAAGGTGCTCGCCGCCGCGCTCGGTCAACTGAACGCCGACCTGGTGATCTGCGGCGCCGAGTCCACCGACGGTCGGGTCCAGGTCATGCCGCACATGATCGCCGAGCGGCTCGGCGTCGCCGCGCTCACCGGCGCCCGCAAGCTGACCGTCGACGGCAGCACGCTGACCGTGGAGCGGCAGACCGAGGAGGGCTACGAGGTGGTCACCGCCGCCACCCCGGCCGTGGTCTCCGTCTGGGACACGATCAACGAGCCGCGCTACCCCTCCTTCAAGGGCATCATGGCCGCCAAGAAGAAGCCGGTGCAGACGTTCTCCCTGGCCGACCTGGGCGTCGCGCCCGCCGAGGTGGGCTTCGACGGGGCCACCAGCGCCGTCGTCGAGCACTCCAAGCGCCCGCCACGCTCCGGCGGCGCCAAGATCACCGATGAGGGCGAGGGCGGCGTCAAGCTGGTCGAGTTCCTCGCCACCGAAAAGTTCGTGTGAGAGCGGGTCTGGACATGTCTGAGGTTCTCGTCGTCGTCGAAGCCACCAAGGAATTCGGCGTCAAGAAGGTCACCCTGGAGATGCTCACCCTCGCCCGCGAGCTGGGCACCCCGAGCGCGGTGGTGCTCGGCGGCGCCGGCGCCGCCGAGGCGCTGAGCGGCAAACTGGGCGAGTACGGCGCGGAGAAGATCTACGCCGCCGAGGGTGACGAGATCGACGGCTACCTGGTGGCCCCCAAGGCCACCGTGCTGGCCGAGCTGGTCACGCGCGTGCAGCCGGCCGCCGTGCTGCTGGCCTCGGCCCAGGAGGGCAAGGAGATCGCCGCCCGCCTCGCCGTCAAGCTGGACAACGGCATCCTGACCGACGTGGTCGGCCTGGACACCGACGGCACCGCGACCCAGATCGCCTTCGCCGGCTCCGCCATCGTCAAGTCCAAGGTCACCAAGGGCCTGCCGCTGGTCACCGTCCGGCCCAACTCGGTCACCCCGACCCCGGCGGCGGCCACCCCGACGATCGAGCAGCTCACCGTGTCGGTCACCGACACCGACAAGCTGGCCAGGGTCGTCGAGCGGGTCGCCGAGCAGAAGGGCTCCCGCCCCGAGCTGACCGAGGCCGGCGTGGTCGTCTCCGGCGGTCGCGGAGTCGGTAACGCCGACAACTTCAAGCTCGTCGAAGAGCTGGCCGACCTGCTCGGCGGCGCCGTCGGCGCGTCCCGCGCGGCCGTCGACTCCGGCTTCTACCCGCACCAGTTCCAGGTGGGCCAGACCGGCAAGACGGTCTCCCCGCAGCTCTACGTCGCGCTCGGCATCTCCGGTGCCATCCAGCACCGGGCCGGCATGCAGACCTCGAAGACCATCGTCGCGGTCAACAAGGACGGCGAGGCACCGATCTTCGAGCTGGCCGACTTCGGCGTGGTGGGCGACCTGTTCAAGATCGTCCCGCAGGCCGCCGAGGAGATCCGCAAGCGCAAGTGACCCGCTGACACGACAGTGGCCGCCCCGATCCGGGGCGGCCACTGCTTTTTCGTGGGGAGCTGATCGGCGGGCCGGGGAGCTGAGCCGGCCCGCCGATCAGCCCGTCAGGGTGCCCCTCACCAGGCTGTCGCCGGAGTGGCGGGTGTTGTTGTCGAACCGTTCCGCGGAGACGTCGACCACCGAGTAGGTCTTGAGGTCGACATTCGGGGGCAGGGGTAGCAGGGCATCCTGGCCGCCACCCAGGGTGCCGACCGAGAACATCTCCATCGTCGTCGGATTGATCAGCCAGACCTCGTAGTACCCCGGGACGCGCGGGAGATTCGCCACATGCAGATGTAGTTGGCCGTCCTGGAGAACCCGGGCGTCACCCCTGGCCGCCGGGGGCGTCGACCCGTACGCCGCCAGCGGGGCGCTCGCCACCACCACCGGCTTCGGTGTGGGCGCCGGGTCGTCCGGCCGGAGCACCGAGACCGTGCCCACCACACCGACCGCCGCGGCGGCGGCAGCGGTCACCGCGGTGGCCGCCCAGCGGGACCAGCCACGGCCCCGGCGAGACCGCCGAGCCGAGTCCAACCGGGTGACGGTCGGCTCCGCCACTGTGCCGATGGTCGGCTCCGCCACTGTGCCGATGGTTGGCTCCGCCACCGTGTCGACGGTCGGCTCCGCCGTCGTGCCGGTGGCCTGTTCCGGCACCGGCGGGCGGCGGATCTCGGTCACCGGCGGTCGGGTCTCCGCCGCGCTGACCTGGGCCAGGATGCCCTGCCAGAGGTGCTCCGGCGGGTCGGGCAGGTCGGCGAGGCCCTGCGTCTCCACGCCGAGTCCGGCGATCTGCCGCAGGGTCGTCATCTCCACCCGGCAGTGTGCGCAGGTGCCGAGGTGGGTGCTCTCCCCGTTGTCCGCCTCGCTCTCACCGAGCGCCAGAAAGACCAGCCGGTCGTGGTCCAGGTGCTGCACCGTCCACCTCCCATCTGCGTTTCAAGCTCGCCATGCCGCGCCGGATGTGGCTCTTGACGGTGCCCAACGGCACCCCCGTCACCGTGGCAATCTGCTGGTGGGTCAGGTCGTCGTAGAAGGCCAGCTCCAACATGCGTCGCTGGTCGTCGGGGAGACGGGCCAGCTCGTCGGCGATCACCAGCCGGTCCACCACGCGGTCCGGGTCCGGGTCGGCCGGCGCCGGCTCGGGCAACTGACGGACCGTATCCACCACCCGGGTCTCCCGGGCCGAGGCGCGCATCCGGTCGATCACCTTGCGCCGGCCGATGCCGAGCAGCCAGCCGATCAGCGACCCCTTGGCCGGGTCGAAGGTGTCGCGACCCAGCCAGGCGGCGACGAACGTGGCCTGGGTGACGTCCTCGGCGTCGGCGCGGTTGGCCAGCATGGAGGTGGCCAGGTGGAACACGGCCCGACCGTACCGGTCGTACGCCTCGCGGAGCGCCACGTCGTCGCCCGCGCGGAAGCGGAGCGCGAGGTCGTCCACCGGAGGGTCCGGTTCCTCGTGCAGGGCCGTCATCGGGCGGTTCGCCTTCGATGGGGCATGCCCGACTGTAGCTGCCACAGTCTCCGCCCCACTCTCCCGGTCGATGTCATCTCAGCAGCTCTTCGCCTCGCGACCCCGGTTCGGATGCAGGTGGGGCCGAAAAAGAAAAGTGCGTCGGTGTCGCATCCACCCGTCCAGACGGCGGCGTAACCCGTTCTGCAAGTCAGGCCTGACGAATCAGCACCAATCACCAGGAGGCAGACATGCAGTTCTCATCCCTGCGTCGGGTCGCGGCGGGCGGCGCGGTCGCCGCGCTGGCCTTCGCCGGAGTCGGCGCGCTCACCGCCACCCCCGCGTACGCCGCCACGTCGAAGGTCTCCGTCGTGCACGGCATCCCGGACACCCCGGTCGACGTCTACGTCAACGGCAAGAAGACGCTGGAGAACTTCAAGCCCGGCGACGTCGCCGGCCCGCTGAGCCTGGAGGAGGGCGACTACGACATCGCGCTCACCAAGCCGGGCGAGCCGGTCGGCAGCGCGATCCTCAAGGTCGACAACGCGGCGGTGCCGGGCGGCGCGAACATCAGCATCGCGGCGCACCTGGACGCCGCCGGCCAGCCGAAGATCACACCGTTCGTGAACGACGTGTCGAAGGTCGACGCCGGCAAGGCCCGGCTGATCGTCCGGCACACCGCCGCCGCCCCGGCGGTGGACGTACGCGCCGGCGGCACCCCGGTCTTCGAGGGCCTGACCAACCCGAAGGAGGCCAAGGGTGACGTCGACGCGGGCAGCGTGAAGGCGGACGTGGTGCTCGCCGGCACCGACACCGTGGCCATCGGCCCGGCGGACCTCAACCTCAAGGAGGGCACCGCGACGATCGTCTACGCGATCGGCTCAGCCGAGGGCAAGACCCTCGGTGTGGTGGCACAGACCATCACCGGCCTGCACTCCGCCCCGGGCGGCGTGCCGAGCGGTGACGGCGGTCAGGCTGGCACGGGCCTGGGCACGTGGTGGTACACGCTCACCGGTGCCGGCGTACTCCTGCTGTTGTTTGGTGGTGTGCGGATGGCGACCGCGCGGACCGGTCGCAGGTGACGGTGCGCAACCGCGGCGCGCTGGCGGCCCTGGCCGCCGGCGTTGCCGCGCTCACCGTCGCCGCCGTGGTGGCGGGCGGCTCCCGGCCGGCCGGAACCGTGGGCGCCGCGGAGGCGAGCGCGTTGGCCAGCACCCCGACGACCGCCGCCAGCGTTCCGTCGGTCCCGGTGACCGCCGGTGAGCTGCCGGTCGACGCGGCGATCATCCCGCCGGTACGGCTGGTGATCCCGGAGATCGACGTCACCGCCACCGTCGACGCGGTAGGCATCAACGAGCGGACCAACGAGTTCGAGGTGCCGCCGAGCGTCGACCAGATCGGGTGGTACCGCTACGGACCCGGCCTGGAGGCCCCCGCCGGCTCGGTGGTCATCGCCGGTCACGTGGACAGTGCCAGGCAGGGCAGGGGGGCGTTCTTCCGACTCCGTGAACTGGACCAGGGCGACACGCTGACCGCGACCGGCAGCGACGGCACGGCACGGCGCTACCGGGTCGTCGCCCGGGAGGAGTACGCGAAGACCAGGATTCCGTTGGACCGGTACTTCGCCCGGGACGGCAAGCCGCGACTGACCCTGATCACCTGTGGCGGGCCGTTCGACGCCAAGGCGCGCAGGTACCGGGACAACATCGTCGTCACCGCGGTGCCCGCCTGACCGGGCCGGGGTGGGAAGCGCCACCCCGGCCGTCGCGCCGGGTCCCCTCCGCCATCCGGGCTCCGCGGTGTCGGCCGTAGGCTGAGCGGTGATGGCTTACCTGGATCACGCGGCGACGACTCCGATGCTCGATGAGGCACTGGAGGCGTACGTCGCTACCGCCCGCGAGGTCGGCAACGCGTCCTCCCTGCACGCGGCGGGTCGCCGTGCCCGCCGCCGGGTCGAGGAGTCCCGCGAGAAGGTGGCCGCGGTGCTGGGCGCGCGGCCGTCCGAGGTGATCTTCACCGGTGGTGGCACGGAGAGCGACAACCTCGCGGTCAAGGGCATCTTCTGGGCCCGCCGCGGAGCCGACCCGCAACGCCGTCGGGTGGTCTCCAGCGCCGTCGAGCACCACGCGGTGCTGGACGCGGTGGACTGGCTCGTCGAGCACGAGGGAGCCGAGGTCGGCTGGTTGCCGGTGGACGCCGCCGGTCGGCTCGACCCGGAGGACCTGCGCGCCGAGTTGGCCGCGCACGCCGACCGGGTGGCGGTGGTCACCGCGATGTGGGCGAACAACGAGGTGGGCACCGTCCAGCCGGTCGCCGAGTTGGCCGCCGTCGCGGCCGAGTACGGTGTGCCGTTCCACACCGACGCCGTCCAGGCGGTCGGTCAGGGGCCCGTCGACTTCGGCGCCAGCGGTGTCGCCGCGCTGACCGTCACCGGGCACAAGTTGGGCGGCCCGACCGGGGTGGGCGCGTTGCTGCTCGCCCGGGACGTGGCGGCCACGCCGCTGCTGCACGGCGGCGGCCAGGAACGCGACGTCCGCTCCGGCACCCTGGACACCGCCGGCATCGTCGCCTTCGCGGTCGCCGTCGAGAGCGCGGTGAAGGGCCAGCAGGAGTACGCGGCCCGGGTGGCCGCACTCCGCGACGACCTGATCGAACGGGTTCGTCGGGCGGTGCCCGAGGTGATCTACAACGGCGACCCGACCTGCCGGCTGCCCGGCAACGCGCACTTCTCCTTCCCGGGCTGCGAGGGCGACGCCCTGCTGCTGCTGCTCGACGCGCAGGGCATCGCCTGTTCGACCGGGTCGGCCTGCTCCGCGGGTGTGGCCCAACCCTCACACGTGCTGCTGGCGATGGGCGCCGACGACGACCGCGCCCGCTCCTCGCTGCGCTTCTCCCTCGGCCACACCAGCACCCAGGCCGACGTCGACGCCCTCATCGCGGCCCTCCCCGGCGCGGTGGACCGAGCCCGCCGAGCCGCAGCCCTCCGCACCCCCCGCTAACAGCCCCCCGCCCCTCGCCCCTCGCCCACCCTCTTCTCTCCGCGGTCGATCATGGAGTTGTGGTGCCGAGAAGATGGCGAATGACGGCTTTTGTCACCCACCACAACTCCTTGATCGACGGAGGGCTGAGGGTGGAACAGGTCACTTTGCCGCCAGCGGAGCCGGTGCGGGGTGGGTGGGTAGGCTGGCGGTGGGGAAGGGAGTGCGCTGGTGAGGGTTCTGGCGGCTATGTCGGGCGGGGTTGACTCGGCCGTGGCGGCGGCGCGGGCGGTGGCGGCCGGGCATGACGTGACAGGCGTACACCTGGCGCTGGCCCGCAATCCACAGACCTACCGGACCGGGGCGCGCGGCTGCTGCACGCTGGAAGACTCCCGGGACGCACGACGGGCCGCCGACGTGATCGGCATCCCGTTCTACGTCTGGGACATGGCCGACCGCTTCCACGAGGACGTGGTGGACGACTTCGTCGCCGAGTACGCCGCCGGCCGTACGCCGAATCCCTGCCTGCGCTGCAACGAGAAGATCAAGTTCACGGCGGTGCTGGACCGGGCGGTGGCCCTGGGCTTCGACGCGGTGGTCACCGGGCACCACGCCCGGCTCGGCCCGGACGGGCTGCTGCGGCGCAGCGTCGACATCGCCAAGGACCAGTCGTACGTGCTGGCCGTGCTCACCCGCGAGCAACTGGACCGGTCGATCTTCCCGCTGGGCGACTCGACGAAGGCGCAGGTCCGTGCGGAGGCCGCCGAGCGTGGCCTGGCGGTGGCCGACAAGCCGGACTCGCACGACATCTGCTTCATCGCCGACGGCGACACCCGCGGCTTCCTGGCCGGCCGGCTCGGCGAGGCGCCCGGCGACGTGGTCGACGCGAGCACCGGCGCGGTGGTCGGCAGTCACCGCGGCGCGTACGCGTACACGGTGGGGCAGCGTCGCGGCCTGCACCTGGACCGGCCGGCCCCGGACGGGCGGCCGCGCTACGTGCTCTCGATCACGCCGAAGACCAACACGGTGACCGTCGGCACCGCCGAGGCGCTGGAGGTGTCCGAGGTGCGCGCCGTTCGTCCGGTCTGGACCGGCGGCGCACGGCCGGACGCGCCGGTCGAGTGCGAGGTGCAGTTGCGTGCGCACGGCGACGTGGTCCCGGCGACCGTCGCTCTCGACGGTGACCTGCTGCACGCCGAGCTGCGCCGGCCGGTCCGCGGCGTCGCCGCCGGTCAGGCCGTGGTCGCGTACCGGCCGGACCCGGCCGGCGACGTGGTCCTCGGCTCGGCGACCATCACCGCCTGACGGCGCGGCACGGGGGTTCGCGGGATAGCCTTCGGCCGTGACAGATCAGGCGTGGCCCTGGCCGGCCGGTGCGGCAACCGGAATTGGTTCGCTGCCCGGCACCGACATCGGCGAGGCACAGCGGGTGGTCCTCGGTGAGCTTCCCGAGCTGCCCCACCTGCCCGAGTTGCCGGCCCGTGGCCCCGGCGCCGACCTCATCGGCCGCAGCGCCGGGCTGCTGGTCGAGCTGCCCGTCGAGGTGTACGCCGGCCGGTGGCGGGTCGCCCCACGCCCGGGCCGCGACCTGCGCCGGGCCGCTGACCTCATGGAACGCGACCTGGACCAGCTCGCCGAGCAGGCCGAGGAGTACGACGGCCCGATCAAGGTGCAGGCCGCTGGTCCGCTGACGCTGGCCGCCTCCCTGGAGTTGCCGATCGGTGGCCGCCTGTTGCGTGACCCCGGCGCGGTCCGCGACCTGACCGGCTCCCTCGCCGAAGGGCTGCGCGCGCACGTCGCGGCGGTGGCCCGGCGGTTGCCCCGGGCGTCGGTGCTGCTGCAACTGGACGAGCCGTCACTGCCGACCGTGCTGGCCGGGCGGGTGCCGACCGAGAGTGGCCTGGGCGCGTACCGGGCGGTCGAGTCGGTGGACGCGGCCGCGCTGCTGCGCGAGGTCGTCGACGCGGTCGGCGTGCCGACGCTCGTGCACTGCTGCGCCCCCGACGTACCGCTGGAGCTGATCCGCTCCACCGGCGCCGTCGCGGTCGCCCTCGACCTCGACCTGGTCACCAAACTGGACCCGCTGGGCGAGGCGATCGACGCCGGCCTCGGGTTGCTGGCCGGGGCCGCGCCGACCCGACCGCCGTCGGCCGGTGGCGCGCCGACCTCCGCGCAGATCGCCGACCGGGTACGCCAGGTCTGGGACCGCCTCGGCTTTCCTCGTCGGCAGTTGGCCGAGCAGGTGGTGCTCACCCCGGCCTGCGGTCTCGCCGGTGCCACCCCGGAGTACGCGCGGGCGGTGCTCGCGGCCTGTCGGGACGCCGGTCGGCGGCTCGCCGAGGACTGAGGTTTCCTGTCGTACCGGGTGGGCAGGATGACGGTCATGATTGGACAGCTGCGTTCAGTGGTGATCGATTGCCCGGATCCCCGGGCGTTGGCGGAGTTCTACGCCGAGCTGCTCGGCGTACCCATCGCCGACGGGGAGACGGAGTCCGACTGGGTGGTGCTGGGCGGTCCGCCCGGCCACCAGCCGCGGGTGGCCTTCCAGCAGGCGCCCGACCTGCGGCCACCGGCCTGGCCGGACCCGGAGCGTCCACAGCAGTTCCACCTGGACGTGACGGTGGACGACATCGAGAGCGCGGAGAAGGCGGCCCTCGCGCTCGGGGCTCGGCGGCTGCCGGGCGAGGGCGACGGTTTCCGGGTCTACGCCGACCCGGTCGGCCACCCGTTCTGCCTCTGCTGGGACTGAGCCCGACGGGGGTTGCGGCGGCCGGGCATCATGGCCGCCGTGATCCCCACCTCCGCGCTGCGCGCCTCCGGTTCACTCTTCGGCCTCGCCTACGGTGACGCGCTCGGCAAGCCGACCGAGTTCCTGACCGTCGCCGAGATCGAGCACCGGTACGGCCCGACCGGCCCACGTGAGCTGTCCGGCGAGCCGGCACTCGTCACCGACGACACCCAGATGGCACTCGCGGTGGGCTGGGCGCTGCACGATGCGCCCTCGCTCACCCCGGAGGCGGTGGAGCCGCTGCTGCGGCAGCGCTTCCTGGCCTGGGCGGTCAGCCCGGACAACAACCGCGCCCCGGGCATGACCTGCCTGCGGGCCTGCGCGGAGCTGAGCCGTGGGCTGCGCTGGCAGGAGGCGACAGTGGCCGGGTCGAAGGGGTGCGGCGCCAACATGCGGGTCACCCCGGTCGGGCTGCTCGACGTCGACCTGGACACGCTGGCCGGGTTGGCCCAGCTACAGGCCGGGATGACCCACGGCCACCCGACCGGGCTGGCCGCCAGCGAGCTGACCGCGTACGCGGTCTTCGCGCTGCGCGCGGGCGCCACACTGCCCGAACTACCCGCGCTGCTCACCGAGCGGGCGCTCGCCCAGCGCCTGGTCTACCGGGAGCAGTGGCTGGGTGACCTCTGGCAGCGTCCCGGTACACCGTCACCGGAGACGTTCATCGCCCGAGGCTGGGACGAGTGCCTGACGGCGCTGGGCCGACTGACGACCGCCCTGAGCCAGCCGGACGACGGCGGCGACCCGTGCCGGGCCACCGGGGAGGGCTGGGTTGCCGAGGAGGCGCTGGCCACCGCGCTGCTCTGCGCCATTCGGCACGTCGACGACCCGGTGGCGGCACTGGCCCGGGGCGCGACCACCGCCGGCGACTCCGACTCGATCGCCGCACTGGCCGGCGCGTTTGTGGGCGCGGCCGCCGGCATGGCCGCCTGGCCGACCGGGTGGTTGGACCGCATCGAGTACGCGGACCAACTCGCCACCCTGGGCGCCGCCTGGGACTGACCCCACCTGCCTGCCCTGTCCTCGGTGCTGACCGGCGCGGTCCTCGGTGCTGCCCCGCGCGGCCTCGGCGGTGCCCCGCGCGGCCTCGGCGGTGCCCCGCGCGGCCTCGGCGGTGCCCCGCGCGGCCTCGGCGGTGCCCCGCGCGGCCTCGGCGGTGCCCCGCGTTGGTCCCGGGGGGCGTGATCCACTCGGCTTTCTGAAAGTCGCGGTGTCCGTTGGTGTCGGATGCCGCGTTTTGCAGGAAGCCGAGTCGATCATGCCTTCTTTGGGCAGGGCGGACGGGGTAGTGGGCCCGCCGGATAGTCAGGGTGACGGGGTGGGCTCGCCGGGCGGTCATGTCGACCGGGCCGCGGGGTGGTCAGGGGGTGGGCAGGTGACGCAGGCTGCGGACCTTGCGCCACAGGTCGGCGTCGCAGCGGCCGGCGTGGTCGGCGAAGGCGGCCGAGTTGAGTCGGATCGGCTCGGTCAGGCTGAGGTAGCTGTCGTGCTCCGCGCCGGGGTCCCAGTCCCGGGTGGGGATCCGCACGTGGTCGTCCCGGTCACTCTTGTCCTGGCTGGTGATCTTCAGGACGTCCGCCCCTCGGGAGTCCGCCCGCAGCACCAGACAGGGCCGTACCTTCGAGCCACTGCCATCGGCGTACGGCACGTCGGCCCACCAGATCTCGCCCGGTGCCGGGGCATCCCGCCGGTCGGTGTCCGATGAGCGGGGCTTGGCGCCCGGCCGGTCGGCGCCACGCGGTCGAGGTGGGGTGGGTCGACGACCACCGGTGCGGGCCGTGGCACGGCGATCCGGTCGGGTGCCCGAGGGTCGGGTGGAAACCCGGTGCCGCCAGCTGTTCCATGCCCAACCCGCACCCACCGCCAGCAGGATCGCCACCGCCCAGAGCAGTGCCTCGCGCATCGCATAACCTCCTGCTCACCGGCGGACGCATCCCCGCCGCCTGCCCACCGGCGGACGTAGCGCCGCCTCGTGCCCACCGGCGGACGTAGCGCCGCCTCGTGCCCACCGGCGGACGTAGCGCCGCCTCGTGCGTACCGGCGGACGTACCCCCGCCTCGTGCCCACCCGCGGACGCGCCCCCGCCTGGTGGCCACCGGCGGACGTAGCGCCGCCCCCTGGCGGCTCGCGGGTCGCACCGTGCGGCGATCCTCGCACGCCGTCGCCCGTGCCGCCCGCCAACCACACCGCGGCTGCCCCGACGCCCCGCGGCACCCGGAGGACACCCCCTTGATCACTTGAGGCTGAGTAGTGGGATCGGCCCGTCGAGAACCACTCAGCATCAAGTGATCACGGAACGCGGTGGAGAGGAACGTCGCTGCTGGCGCGGGCGGGCAACGGATTGTCCCACCGGCCCGATACCGTGCCGGAGTAGCGTGATCAGGGAGGTCGCAGGCGTGTCCGAAGGTGGCGGTGTGTCCGAGGAGCAGATCGGTCAGCAGGTCAGCCCGGAGCAGGAGGCGGCGGCCGGGGCTGAGCCGACGCCGCCGGCCCGGGAGCGGCACGCCACGCTCAGCCGGGAGCTGACCGAGCATCAATACCGCTACTACGTGTTGGACGCGCCGATCATCGCCGACGCCGAGTTCGATCGGCAGTTGCGCGAGTTGGAGGCGCTGGAGACGGAGTTCCCGGGGCTGCGCACGCCCGATTCGCCGACCCAGCGGGTGGGCGGCACGTTCTCCACCGACTTCACCCCGGTCACCCATGCCGAGCGGATGCTGTCGCTCGACAATGCCTTCGCCGACGAGGAGCTGGCGGCCTGGGCCGAGCGGGTCGAACGGGACGCGGGCGGCCCGGTGCCCTACCTGTGTGAGCTGAAGGTCGACGGGTTGGCCATCAACCTGACCTATGAGAAGGGCAGGCTGGTCCGGGCCGCCACCCGGGGTGACGGTCGCACCGGTGAGGACGTCACCGCCAACGTACGCAGCATCCGGGACGTGCCCAGCGAGCTCGCCCCCTCCGCCGAGTTCCCAGACGTCCCGGAGCTGCTGGAGGTCCGGGGCGAGATCTACTTCCCGATCGCCGGCTTCGCCGATCTCAACGCCAGCCTGGTCGAGCAGGGCCGGGCACCGTTCGCCAACCCGCGCAACGCCGCCGCCGGCAGCCTGCGGCAGAAGGACCCGCGGGTCACCGCCTCCCGGCCGCTGCGCCTGGTCATGCACGGCATCGGCGCCCGCCGGGGGTTCCAGCCCACGGCCCAGTCCGAGTCGTACGCGGCGCTGAAGTCGTGGGGGTTGCCGACAAGCGATCGGTGGCGGGTCGTCCCGGATCTGGCCGGCGTGGCGGAATACATCGCGCACTACGCCGAGCACCGGCACGACGTCGAGCACGAGATCGACGGGGTGGTGGTGAAGGTCGACCCGGTCTCCATCCAGGGCCGGCTCGGTTCGACAAGCCGTGCCCCACGCTGGGCGATCGCCTTCAAATACCCGCCGGAGGAGGTCACCACCAAGCTGCTCGACATCGAGGTCGGTGTGGGGCGCACCGGGCGGGTCACCCCGTTCGCGGTGCTGGAGCCGGTGCATGTGGCGGGCTCGACTGTCGCCCAGGCCACCCTGCACAACGCCAGCGAGGTGGAACGCAAGGGCGTGTTGATCGGCGACACGGTGGTGGTGCGCAAGGCAGGTGACGTGATCCCCGAGGTGCTCGGCCCGGTGGTCGACCTGCGTCCCGCCGACGCGCGTGCGTTCGTGATGCCCACCACCTGCCCGTCCTGCGGCACGCCACTCGCTCCCGCCAAGGAGAGCGACGTCGACATCCGCTGCCCCAACACCCACAGCTGCCCCGCGCAGCTGCGGGAGCGGGTGTTCCACCTGGCCGGCCGAGGGGCGTTCGACATCGAGGTGCTCGGCTACAAGGGCGCGGGAGCACTACTGGACGCGCAGATCATCACCGACGAGGGCGACCTCTTCCAGCTCGACGCCGAGCAGCTGGCCCGGTCCCCGTTCTTCGTCAACAAGGACGGCACCCTCGGCAGCAACGCGGCCAAGTTGTTGGACAATCTCGTGGTCGCCCGGCAGCGCGAGCTGTGGCGGGTGCTGGTGGCGCTCTCCATCCGGCACGTCGGCCCCACCGCGGCTCGGGCGCTCGCCCGGCATTTCCGCTCGATGGACGCCATCGAGGCGGCCACGGAGGAGGAGCTGTCCTCGGTCGACGGGGTCGGGCCGACCATCGCGGCGAGCCTTCGGGAGTGGTTCGCGGTGGACTGGCACCGCGAGGTCGTCCGCAAGTGGGCCGAGGCCGGCGTACGGATGGCGGAGGACGTGGTCGACGAGGGGCCGCGCCCGTTGCAGGGGTTGACGGTGGTGGTGACCGGCACGCTCGCCGGTTTCTCGCGGGATCAGGCCGCCGAGGCCGTGGAGACCCGGGGCGGCAAGGTCAGCGGGTCGGTCTCCAAGAAGACGAGCTTCGTCGTCGTGGGGGACAACCCCGGGTCCAAGGCCGACAAGGCGGTCAGCCTCAAGGTGCCGGTGCTCGACGAGGCCGGGTTCCAGCTCCTGCTCGACGCGGGGCCGGATGCCGCACGGGAGGTCGCTCAACCGGGCGGCTGACCCCGCCCGCGGCACGGCGCGGCGACAGGTCGCGTATACCAACTTAATTACGACTACGACCGATTCGTGACTGTCATACCGGGAAACCGGGGGCTGAGGGCGTTTCATTGGGTCACGACGTGCGCACCGGCACGTCGACGGTCGGTCGGGAGGTGTGGTGGAGGTCGCCGATCCACGCAACTCGCTGCCCCCGGGGCGAGTGGCACCGTTCGCTGCCTTCGTCGTCGGCATCCTGGTGGTGGCCACGCTGACCGCCGCCGTTCCACTCGCGACGCTGCCCGGTGAGGTGTCCGGGCTGCCGGTGGCGTTCTGGACGATGGCCGCGCTCGCCGTGCTCTGCGACGCCCGCCCGTTCGTCCCGCCGGGGCGCCGGCAGACCTCGGCGGTGTTCCCCTCCACCTGCTTCACCTTCGCGATCCTGCTGGGTTGGGGCCTCGGCCCGGCGGTGGCGGTGCAGGCGGTGGGTGTCGTCGTCTCGGGCTGGCGGATGCGGCACGCGGCGTGGCGGACGGCGTTCAACGTCGGTCAGTACGCGTGTGCGCTCGCCGCCGCGTACGGGGTGATCCTGCTCGGGCCGGGCACCATCTTCTCCGGCGGACGGTTGCACTGGACCGACGTGGCCGCCGTCGGCGGCGCGACGCTGGCCTGGTTCGTCGTCAACTACGTGTTGGTCAGCTGGGCGGTGCGGCTGCGCTTCGGGGACCGGTGGTGGCCCACCCTGCGGCAGGGGCTCGGCTTCGAGTTGCTCTCCACCGGTTCACTGCTGCTGCTCGCCCCGGTGCTGGTCGCGGCCTCGCGGGTCAGCGCGGCGCTGATTCCGCTGGTGTTGGTGCCGCTCTTCGCCGTCTACCGGATGGCCCGGCTGACCGTCGAACAGCAGCACCTCGCCGCCGCCGACCCGCTGACCGGCCTGCCCAACCGCAAGGCCCTGTTGGCCGAGGTGGCGGAGCAGGTGCACCTGCATGCCGAGCGGACGGCCCGTGGCGGACCCGACGGGCAGTTGGCGCTGCTGCTGATCGACCTGGACCGCTTCAAGAACGTCAACGACGCCCTCGGGCACGCGGTGGGCGACCGGCTGCTGGTCGAGGTGAGCGCACGGCTCACCGACGTGCGGCCCCGACCTCAGATGATCGCCCGGCTCGGCGGTGACGAGTTCGCCATCGTGATGACCGGGCTGACCGACGTCGCTCAGGCGCGGGAGCTGGCCGACCAGGTGGTCCAGGCGTTGGCCGAGCCGGTGCCGCTCGACGGGCTTCCGTTGGACGTGGGCGGGTCGATCGGGATCGCCCTCTTCCCCGAACATGGGGAGGACTTCGCCACCTTGATGCGCCACGCCGACGTGGCGATGTACGACGCCAAGCACCGCAACGACACGGTGGCCGTCTACGCCCCCGAGTCGGACCACAACTCCGCCGAGCGTCTTGGCCTCCTCGCCGATCTGCGCCGGGTGCTGGAGTCCGGCCCACCGGTCGTCGAGCCCTCCGCCGCCGACCCGGCCGAGCAGGGCGAGCGGGCCGAGCAGGGCGAGCGGGCCGAGCAGGGTGGGCGGGGCGATGGGAACGGCCGGCACGCCGTACCGGATGAGGTTGGCGCGGAGCGGGCGGTCGGCGTACCCCTCAGTGCGACGGCCGAGGTGCGCGGCGGTGACGGGGCGGCGCTGCCCACCGGGGCCGAGGCCGCGCCACACGCGGACCCGGCGCCGGCCATCGTGACGGCACCGCCGCCCGGTCGGCGCTGGGGGCGCCGTCGGCGCGGCGACGCGGAGTTGGCGCACGCCGACGAGCTGATCAAGCGGATCGCCACCGGTGCCGACCCGATCCGGGGTCGCAACACCCGCGCCACGGTCAGCGGCAACCGGCCGGGCCCGGCCGGGGAGCGACGCGCCGGGCTCGGAAACGACAGGCGGTCGCCGAACGGAAGCGCGGTCACCGCGATGGGCAACGGTGGCCTCGGGCCGCGGCGGGACATCGGGCCGGGCTCAGCAGGGCGACCGCTCGAACCGACGGGGTGGGCGCACGCGGACGGTGGGCCGGCCGACGACGCCGGGGAAATCACCATGTACTACCAGCCGCAGATCGCCATCGCGACCGGCGAGGTGGTCGGTGTCGAGGCCCTGCTGCGGTGGCGACACCCGCGGCGGGGCATGGTCGACCCGGAGGAACTCATCCGGGTCGCCGAGCAGAGCGCCGTGATGCGGCTGCTCACCCGTCGGGTGGTCGACGACGTGGTGGAGCAGCTCGCCACGTGGTCGGCGGCCGGCATCGGCCTGCGCGCGGCGCTGAACGTGAGCGTGCGCGACCTGCACACCGGCGAGATCGCCGACCAGATCGCCGACCGGCTGGCCCGCTACGGGGTGCCGGCCGAGCGGCTACAGGTGGAGATCACCGAAGGGGCGTTGATGGCCGACCCACGCCGGGTGCTGACGACCATCTCCCAACTGCACCGGATCGGGGTGGGCATCGCGCTCGACGACTTCGGCACCGGCTACTCGTCCTTGCAGCACCTGCGCAGGCTGCCGTTGTCGGAGGTGAAGGTGGACCGGTCGTTCGTACTCGGCATGGCCGACGACGCCGACGACGCGGCGATCGTCCGGTCGATGATCGAGTTGGCCGGCGCTCTGGGGTTGCGGGTGGTGGCCGAGGGCGTCGAGGACGAGCGGACCTGGCGGATGTTGCACGCCGCCGGCTGCGACGCGGCGCAGGGCTGGTTCTACGCCCGACCCATGCCCGCCGCGGAGCTGGTCACCTGGCTGGCCCGGTACCGGCCGGTGCGCCCGACCGGGGGGCACCCGCAGGCCGACGTCACACGCCGCCCCACCCGCTGACGCGGCACGGGGGCCGGCGGAGGGGGAGTCCGGGGACGCGGCACCGGAGCGGAACAATAGACTCGCTCCGGTCACCGCGCGTCACGCTCCAGTCGTCGCGCGGCCGGCACACCGCCCGACCAGCAGGACATCAGAAGGGGGCACGGATGGCCGCCATCTCCCGCGAGGAGGTCGCGCACCTGGCGCGCCTGTCGCGGCTCGCCGTCACCGAGGAGGAGCTGGACACGTTCGCCGGCCAGCTCGACGTGATCCTCCAGGCGGTCGCCCAGGTCGGCGAGGTCGCCGCCCCGGACATTCCACCGACCTCGCACTCGGTGCCGTTGACCAACATCTTCCGCGAGGACGTGGTCACGCCGTGCCTGACCCCGCAGGAGGCGCTGTCCGGCGCGCCCGACGCCGAGGACCAGCGGTTCCGCGTTCCGCGGATCCTGACCGAGGACGTGGCTTCATGACCGATTTGATCAAGATGACCGCGACGGAGATCGCCGCGCTGGTCGCCGGCGGCGAGGCCTCCGCCGTCGAGGTGACCCAGGCGCACCTGGACCGGATCGCCGCGGTCGACGACCGGGTGCACGCCTTCCTGCACGTCGACAGCGACGGCGCGCTCGCCGCGGCCCGCGCGGTGGACGAGCGCCGGGCCGCCGGTGAGGAGTTGGGCCCGCTCGCGGGTGTGCCGGTCGCGGTGAAGGACGTGCTCGCCACCCGGGGCGTGCCGACCACCGTGGGGTCGAAGATCCTGGAGGGCTGGCGCCCGCCGTACGACGCGACGATCGTGCAGCGGTTGCGCGAGGCCGGCACGGTGATGCTCGGCAAGACCAACATGGACGAGTTCGCGATGGGCTCCTCCACCGAATACTCGGCGTACGGCCCGACGCACAACCCGTGGGACCTCAGCCGGATCCCGGGTGGCTCGGGTGGTGGCAGCGCTGCGGCGCTGGCCGCGTACGAGGCGCCGCTGGCGATCGGCTCGGACACCGGCGGCTCGATCCGCCAGCCCGGTGCGGTCACCGGCACCGTGGGCGCGAAGCCCACCTACGGCGGCACCTCCCGGTACGGGCTTGTCGCCTTCTCCTCGTCGCTGGACACTCCCGGCCCGTGTGCCCGTACGGTGCTCGACGCGGCCCTGCTGCACCAGGTGATCGGTGGGCACGACCCGCGGGACTCCACCTCGATCCCGCAGCCGGTGCCGGACGTGGTGGCGGCGGCGAAGCTCGGCGCGACAGGTGACCTGACCGGCGTACGGCTCGGCATCGTGAGCGAGTTCGTCGGCGAGGGCGCCGAGCCGGGCGTGATGGCCGCGTTCCGCGAGTCGGTGGACGCGCTGACCAAGATGGGCGCCGAGGTCGTCGAGGTCTCCTGCCCGACGTTCGCGTACGCGCTGCCGGCGTACTACCTGATCGCCCCGAGCGAGTGCTCCTCCAACCTGGCCCGGTTCGACGGCGTCCGGTTCGGCCTGCGGGTCGGCGACGACGGCAACCGGTCGCTGGAGGAGGTCATGTCGTTGACCCGGGAGGCCGGCTTCGGCCCGGAGGTCAAGCGCCGCATCATGATCGGCACGTACGCGCTGTCGTCGGGCTACTACGACGCGTACTACGGGCAGGCGCAGAAGGTCCGGACGCTCATCACCCGGGACTTCACCGCCGCGTTCGAGCGGGTCGACGCGCTGATCTCGCCGACCACCCCGTTCACGGCCTTCCCGATCGGTGCCCGCACCGCCGACCCGTACCAGATGTACCTGGCCGACCTGTTCACCATTCCGACGAACCTGTACGGCGGGCCGGGCATCTCGGTGCCCTGTGGCCTGTCCGACGGGCTGCCCGTCGGCCTGCAGGTGATGGCCCCGACGCTGGCCGACGACCGGATGTACCGGGTCGCCGCCGCGTTGGAGTCCGCGATCGGCACGTTCACCCCACCGGCGCTGTGAGGCAGGAGCCCAGATGACCACGACACTGCCCGCGTACGACGAGGTCGTTGCGCGCTTCGAACCGGTGATCGGCCTGGAGACCCACGTCGAGCTGGGCACGAACACCAAGATGTTCTGCGGTTGCCCGACCGACTTCGGTGGCGAGCCGAACACCCGGGTCTGCCCGGTGTGCCTGGGTCTGCCCGGTTCGCTGCCGGTGGCCAACAAGGCGGCCATCGAGGCGATCATCCGGATCGGCCTGGCGTTGAACTGCTCGATCGCGCAGTGGTGCCGGTTCGCCCGGAAGAACTACTTCTACCCGGACATGCCGAAGAACTTCCAGATCAGCCAGTACGACGAGCCGATCTGCGTCGACGGTTACCTGGACGTCGAGGTGGGCGGCGAGACGGTGCGGATCGAGATCGAGCGGGTGCACCTTGAGGAGGACACCGGCAAGACGCTGCACGTCGGTGGTGCCACCGGCCGCATCCACGGCGCGACCGAGTCGCTCGTCGACTACAACCGGGCCGGCATCCCGCTCGTCGAGATCGTCACCAAGCCGATCACGGGCACCGGTGCGCTCGCCCCGGACGTGGCCAAGGCGTACGTCGCCGAGCTGCGCGACGTGATCCGCACCCTCGGCGTCTCCGACGTGCGGATGGAGGAGGGTTCGCTGCGCTGCGACGTGAACACCTCCCTCAACCTGCCGGGTGCGGAGTGGGGCACCCGCACCGAGACCAAGAACGTCAACTCGCTGCGGTCGGTGGAGCGGGCGGTCCGCTCGGAGATGCTGCGCCAGGCGTCGGTGCTCGACGCCGGGGGCCGGATCACCCAGGAGACGCGCCACTTCCACGAGGACACCGGTGACACCACCCCGGGTCGCTCGAAGGAGACGGCCACCGACTACCGGTACTTCCCCGAGCCGGATCTGGTGCCGATCGCCCCGGACCCGGCCTGGGTCGCCGAGCTGAAGGCCGCGCTGCCGGAGCTGCCCCGGGTGCACCGGCGTCGGCTCCAGGAGCAGTGGGGCCTGTCGGACCTGGACATGCAGTCGGTGCTGAACGCCGGCGCGGTCGAGCTGATCGAGGCCACCGTGGCGGCGGGCACCACCCCGGCGGCGGCCCGCAAGTGGTGGCTGGGTGAGCTGTCCCGCCGGGCCAACGAGAGCGGTGTGGAGCTGGCCGAGATCGGTGCCACCCCCGCCCAGGTCGCCGAGCTGCAGGGGCTTGTCGACGCCGGCAAGCTCAACGACAAGATGGCCCGCACGGTGCTGGAGGGCGTGGTCGACGGTGAGGGCTCGCCCACCGAGATCATGACCAGCCGGGGCCTGGAGGTCGTGTCGGACACCGGCGCGCTCACCGCCGCCGTGGACGAGGCGATCGCCGCGAACCCCGGCATCGCCGACAAGATCCGCAGTGGCAAGGTCGCGGCGGTCGGCGCGCTCGTCGGCGCGGTCATGAAGACCACCCGTGGGCAGGCCGACGCGAAGACCCTGCGGGAGCTGATCCTGGAGCGCCTCGGCGTCCAGGGCTGACCGGCACACCCACCCCGCACCCCTCGCGAGGGCGTCAACGGCGACGCCCGAATGGAGCCACCGTGACCCAGCACGACCTCGATGTCCTCGACGAGATCCAGCGGCGGGTGCTCTGGCTCGCCACGCGGATCGTGGACGCCGCCAACCACGACCGGGCCACCGGCGACGGGGTGAAGGTCGGTGGCCACCAGGCGTCCAGTGCCTCCCTGGTCACGGCGATGACCGCGCTCTGGTTCGCGCACCTGGACGCCGAGGACCGGGTAGCGGTGAAGCCGCACGCGTCCCCGGTGTTCCACGCCATCCAGTACCTGCTGGGCAACCTGGACCGCTCCTACCTGCCCCGGCTGCGCGCCCGGGGCGGCCTCCAGTCGTACCCGTCACGCACCAAGGACCCGGACGAGGTGGACTTCTCCACCGGTTCGGTCGGGCTGGGCGCGGCGGCGCCGCTCTTCGCCGCCGCCACCCGGCGGTACGTCGACGCGCACTTCGGGGCCCGCCCGCACTCCCGGTTCGTGGCGCTGATCGGGGACGCCGAGCTGGACGAGGGCAACATCTGGGAGGCGGTGGCCGACCCGGCGACCACCGGCCTGGGCAACGTGATGTGGCTTGTCGACTTCAACCGGCAGTCGCTGGACCGGGTGGTCCCCGGCATCCGGATCAACCAGTGGCGGGGTCAGTTCGAGGCGGCCGGTTGGCACGTCGTGGAGGTCAAGTACGGCCGTCGGCTCGCCGCGGCGTACGCCCGGCCGGGTGGCGAGGCGCTGCGCGACTGGATCGACGCGATGCCCAACGAGCAGTACCAGTCGCTGTTCGGGTTGACCGGCCCGCTGCTGCGCAAGCAGTTCCTCGACGGCGCGCCGGCCGGCATCGACGAGCTGATCGCCCACCTCAGCGACGAGGAGCTGGGCCCGCTCGTCACCGACCTGGGCGGGCACGACCTGTCCGCCATGCTCGACGCGTACGCCCAGTGCGACGCGGTCACCGACCGGCCCAGCGTCGTCTTCGCGTACACCGTGAAGGGTTGGGGTCTGCCCATCGCCGGCAACCCGCGCAACCATTCCGCGCTGCTCAGCTCGGAGCAGGTTGACACGCTGCGCGCCGCGCAGGGGTTGACCCCGGAGACCGAGTGGGACCGCCTGGACCCGGCGTCGCCCGCCGGCATCCGGGCCGGCGCCCGCCGGGAGGCGCTGTCCCGCGCGCCCCGCCAGCGCGCGTTGGGGGTCACCGTCCCGGAAAGCACGGGAGTACGCGCAACCAAGCCGATCTCCACCCAGGAGGTCTTCGGTCGGGTGCTGGTGGACCTGGCGCGGGACCGGGAGGTGGGCCGCTACCTGGTCACCACCGCCCCGGACGTGGCCACCTCCACCAACCTGGCCGGGTTCATCAACAAGACCGGGGTGTTCGCCCCCACCGAGCAGCGCTCCTGGACCGAGGACCGGATGCTGCGCTGGACGGAAAGCCCCGCTGGGCAGCACATCGAGCTGGGCATCTCGGAGATGAACCTGTTCCTGCTGCTGGGTCAGCTCGGCCTCTCCTGGGACCTGTCCGGGCAGCCGCTGCTGCCGGTGGGCACGGTCTACGACCCGTTCGTGCTGCGCGGGCTCGACGCGTTTCTGTACGGCACGTACTCCGGCTCCCGGTTCGTGGTGGCCGGCACCCCGTCCGGCATCACCCTGGCCCCGGAGGGTGGCGCCCACCAGTCCACCATCACCGCGTCGGTCGGCCTGGAGCTGCCCGGGGTGACGTTCGTCGAGCCGGCGTACGGCGCCAGCCTGGACTGGCTGCTCTGCGACGCGCTGGGGCAGATCGCCGGTGGGTCGGCCCCGGCGGCGACCGCCGCGCCCGCCGAGGACGGCGCGTACTACTTCCGACTGAGCACCCGCCCGCTGGACCAGGCGCCGTTCGAGGCGGCCCGGGCGCGGCTCGGCGACGCGGTGCTGCGTCGGCAGGTGGTCGCCGGGGCGTACCGGCTGGTCGATGCCCACCAGGCGTATCCGCACCTGGCCGACGCCCCGGTGGTGCAACTCGCCGCCTCCGGCGCGGTGCTGCCCGAGGTGCTGGCCGCCGCCGCGGAGCTGGCCGACGAGGGCATCGCCGCGCACGTGGTCGACGTGACGAGCCTCGACCGGCTCTACCGCGCCTGGCAGCGCACCCTGCGCCAGGGCGTACGGACGGCCACCGTGCCCAGTGTGCCGGGCGCGCTGCGGTCCGCGTTCGCCGACCGGGTGCCGGTGGTGACCGTGCACGACGCCGCGTCGCACGCGATGGCCTGGCTCGGGTCGGCGGTCGGCGCGCCGGCGGTGCCGCTCGGTGTGGACGAGTTCGGCCAGTCCGGCACCGTCGCCGAGCTGTACGAGTTGCACGACCTGCTGCCCGGCAGCATCGTCAACGCCGCCCTGGCCGCCATCGCCCTGCGCTGACCGCGACGGGGAGCGGTATCACACTGAGTGAATCGCATCGGAAAGAAGCCGTTCGCAACTTGCTGTGATCGCTCCTGTCACCAACACCAGGCCGTTTCCTTCCTTTGCTCTGCACCCGTCGATGCGCCACCCGTTCTGAACAGCGAGAACTGTTCGTTGCTCTGTCGGCGTCATGCCGTGGGTGACGCACGGACAGTGACTGGTGCAGATTGGGCAGCAGAGCAAAGGGGGGAAGCGGGGGTGGCGGGGGTTCGCCTTTGTTTACTCCCAGTCGCGCTTGAGGGGCGGTGGTCGCCCTTCGACGCCGCGTCAGCCCGTCGGGCTGGCGGCGGGCGAGGTGGGCGAGGTGGGCGAGGTGGGCGAGGTGGGCGAGGTGGACGACGTGGGCGAGGGGGACGCCCCGGTCGGGTTCTCCACCAGGTGCCGTTCCAGGTTGACCTGGGCCTGCCCGGTGCCGCCCACGGTGATGGTGTCGTACGCCTGGAGCATCTTCTGCTGGTCGAAGTAGAGCACGCTCATCGACAGCGGGGTCGGCTTCTCACCCTCCAGACCGCGCAGCCCGGCGCCGCCGGTGGACCCCTCCACCATCAACGTGGTGGGCTGCTGCCCGGGGGCCTGCGGCAGCTTGGAGACCTGCTGGGAGTGGGTGTGCCCGGCCAGCACCAGCGGGCAGGTGCCGGCGAGCGGCCCGGCCGACGCCGGGTCGTGCACCAGCGCGATGTTGACCGGCCGGGGTGACTGACGCACCGTGGTCGCGAGCTGGCCGCCGACGCCGATCACTTGGTCGGCGACCTGTTGGGTGAGGCCGCTGCCGGCGGGTGAGGTGTTCTTGTCCGGGGTGAAGCGGGGGTCGCCGATGCCCGCGATGGTCAGCCCGGCGACTGTCGTCGTCGAGTTGTTCAGGACTATCGCGTTGGGTTGGCGGGCGACGGCGGCGGCGGTCTTGCCGGAGTCGTGGTTGCCCCGGATGAAGACGTACGGCTTCTTGAGCAGGCCGATCGAGCCGACGAAGGACGCCTCCGGCTCGCTGCCCCAGTCGGTGATGTCGCCAGTGTCGATCACCGCGTCGATGCCGAACTGCTCCACCACCGTCCGGATCAGTTGCCAGCCGGTCGGGTTGAGGTGCATGTCGGAGACGTGCAGCACCCGCGTGGTGCCCGGGGTCGGCTCCAGCAGCGGAAGCGCCGAGACGGTGGTGTAGAGCTGGCTGACGTTGCCGACCAGGCGTTGCAACTGCTCGGCGTACTTCGTGTAGTCGTTGGCGATCCGGCGGGCGTCGCCGACGATGGCTGGTGCGTTGACCAGCAGACCCTCGTAGCGTGGCTCCTCGATCGCCTGGGGACGTACGGTGGCCGCCGCCGTGCCGAGGCTCCCGGCGGTGACCAGCAGCGCGAGCCCGCCCGCCCAGGCGGTCCGTCGGGCGTTGCGGAAGATCAGCCCGGCCAGCACCAGGGTGACCAGCACCGACGCGCCGAGGGCCCGCAGGCCGAGCCGCATCACACCGGAGCGGACGTCCTCCACGGCGCTCTGGCTGGCCCGGCTGATGCTGGCCGGGTCGTCGATCAGCGCCTCGGTGCGTCCCTGGTCGAGTGCGCCCAGCCGCACGGTGAGGTGGGTCGGCCCGTCGTGGCTGTCGAGCAGCAGCGCGCCGAGCGGCGGGATGTCGACGGTGGTGCCGCCGTCGCGGGCGGGGGAGATGCTGAGGTTGGCCCGGAACGGCCCGATGTCGGTGTCCACCTGACCGCCGGCCAGCACCCCGAGCACCGCCCCGGCGAGGGCCACGGCGAGGACGGCGACCACCAGCCCGATGCGGCGCAGCGGGCCGCCGGGGCCGACAAGCGAGCGCGTGGGGCGTGGCGGATCACCGTCGGTCACCGGGACGTCCCGGTCACCGGCGTCGTCGTGCTGCTCGTCGCGCTGCCCGTCCATGGTGAAATTCTGACCTGCCCGTTGGAAGATCTTGGCAAACCTGAACGGATGGTGACGAATGTCAGCTGCGGCCGCCGTCCCCACCGGCGAAGACCACCCGCAGGAGGCGGTCGTCGTCGCCGGCGGGGTCGCCGCGTCCGTCATGGTTGGAGGTGCTCACCCAGAGTGAGCCGTCCGGTGCCGCAGCCACCGCGCGCAGTCGACCGTACCGGTTGGTGAGCAGCTCGCTGGGCTGACCGAGCAGCGTGCCGGTGTCGGTCAACTCCATCACCCAGAGGCGCTTGCCACGCAGGCAACCGGTGACCAGCAGCCGGTCCGTGGCGGCCAGGCCCGAGCAGGACGCGTCCGAGGTCGCCCACTGCGTGATCGGGTCGGTGAACCGCCGGTCGCCGGCCCGCCCCTCGACCTCCGGCCAGCCGTAGTTGCCGCCCTTGGTGATCTGGTTGATCTCGTCCCAGGTGTTCTGGCCGAACTCGACGGCGTACATCCGCTTGGCGGCGTCCCAGGCGAAGCCCTGGACGTTGCGGTGACCCTGGGACCAGACCGGAGAACCGGGGTACGGGTTGCCCGGGGCGGGCTTGCCGTCCCGGGTGATCCGGAGGATCTTGCCGCCGAGGCTCTTCACGTTCTGGGAGAGGGGACGCTGACCGGCGTCACCCGTGCTGACGTAGAGCTGCCCGTCCGGGCCGAAGCCCAACCCGCCGCCGTTGTGCACGTTGGCCTTGGGAATGCCGGTGAGGATCGGGGTGGGCTGCCCACCGAGTTGCAGCCGGGCCACCCGATTGTCCTGCTCGGCCGTGTAGTAGACGAAGACCGTCCGGTCTCGCGCGTAGTCGGGGGAGACGGCGATGCCGAGCAGGCCGCCCTCGCCGGCCGCCGCCACGTCGGCGATCGTCTGCACCGGGCGGACCCGCAGCCCGTCCGGCCCGGACTCGGGGCCGACCTGGAGGATCCGGCCGTTGTCCCGTTCGGTGACAAGCGCCGCGCCGTCCGGCAGGAAGGCGATGGCCCACGGCACCCGCAGACCCTTCGCGAGGACCGTCGCCACCGCCTGCTGGCCGGCACCGCCGGGGCTCGCCGAGGCGGACGGGGTGGGCAGGTTGGGCGGTTCGCCGGCCGGGTCGGGCTCCGGCTCGCCGAAGCTGCAACCCGTCGTGAACAACAGGGCCGCGCAGGATGCGGCGAGGGCCACCCGGAGGCTACGGACGCGAGGGTACGAGGGACGGGCTCTCACCCGGCCCAGGGTAGCCGGCCGGACGGCCCGGTCGGGCCCGTCGGATCCGACGGGTGCCGGCGACCCGGGACGGTGCACCACTCACCGTGCCCGTACGGCGAGCAGCGCGGTGTCGTCCTCACGGTGGCGGATCGAGGCGAGCAGCAGGTCGCACAGCTTGTCGAGGGGCAGCGTGTCGGTGTCGGTCAGCCGGACCACCAGCTCGGCCAACCCCTCGTCGATGGATCGGTCCCGCCGCTCGATCAGCCCGTCGGTGTACAGCAGCAGGGTGTCGCCGGTGGCCAGGCTCGTCGACTTGCTGGTCCGCGGGGACGGCCGGGCCAGGCCGAGCAGTGGCTCCGGTGTCGCCTCCAGGGCCTCGACCGCCCCACCGACCCGGACCACCAGGGCCGGGGGGTGCCCGGCGTTGGACCAGGTCACCTCGTGGGCCCCGGCCTGCTGCGGACAGATCCGGACAAGCGTCGCGGTGGCGGCGATCGGCAGCCGGAGGCCGCGGATCGCGCCGTCCAGGTTGCTCATCAGCGACCCGACCGTGTCCGGCCGGCCGAAGGCGTTGCCGCGCACCAGGTTGCGCAACTGGCCCATGGTCGCCGCCGCCTCGATGTCGTGCCCGGCCACGTCCCCGATCGCCGCGATCAGGTCGCCGTCGGGCTGGATGAAGGCGTCGTACCAGTCACCGCCCACCTCCACCCGGTCGGCCGCCGGCTGGTAGCGGGCCGCCAGCTCCAACTCCGTCACCACCGGCAGCCGCGGCAGCATGCTGTGTTGCAGGACCTCGGCGACGTGTCGCTGCTCGCCGTACATCGAGCTGTTGCCGACGGCCTGGCCGGCCCGGCGGCCGATCTCGACCGCGGTGAGCAGGTCGCGGTCGTCGAACTGCTGCCGGTTGGGGTCGTTGACCAGGGTGATCGCGCCCAGCACGGTGCCGCCGACGCCCCGCACCGGCACACTCAGGTAGGACGCGATGCCCAGGCGGGCGGCGATCGACGCCATCTCCGGGTCGGTGGTGCCCCTCGCCACGTCGGCCAGGGACGCGACGCCGCCGAGCCGGGGCTGGCCGGTGCGCAGCACCGTCCGGATGATCGAGTCTGGGCCCAGCCCGGTGCGCAGCAACTCACCGAAGCGGTCGATGTCGGCCGCCCGGGCCGGATCGCGGTGCACCGAGACCACCTCGCGGGGCAGCCCGGTCGGGCCGATCAGGGTGAGCAGGCACCAGTCGGCGAGCAGCGGCACCATGGCGGCGGCGAGCCGGCGCAGCGCGGTGCCCACGTCCAGCGTGCCGGCGAGTGTCTCGCTCACCCCGGCCAGCAGCTCCAGCCGCTCGTTCGCCTGCACGACCCGCCGCCGCGCCTCCTGTGCGCCGTCCAGTGCGATACGCAGGCGCAGCTCCGACGAGCAGGCGGCGGCCAGGTCGGCGAGTGTCCGCAGCTGCGCGGCGGTCCACGCGCGGGGTTTGCTGTCGATGGCGCAGAGCGAACCGAGCACCCGACCGGAGAGGTCGGTCAGCGGCATCCCGGCGTACGCGACCACGCCGAGGTCGTCGATGGCCAGATTGTCCCGAACGCGGGGGGAGAGCCGGGCGTCCGGCAGCACCATCGGCACCCCCACGTCCACCACGTGCTGGCAGAAGGAGTGACTCAACGGGGTCTGCCGGCGCTCCGACCAGGGCTCCGGCAACCCGAACGCGCCCGGAAAGAACTGCCGGTCGGCGGAGACCAGGGAAACCAGCGCGACCGGCACGTCCAGCAGGTCGCTGACCAGCCGGGCGAACCTGTCGAACGCCTCGTCCGGGGTGGCGTCGAGCCCGGTGTCGGCGAGTGCGCGCAGCCGCGCCGGGTCGCCGAGCGCCGCCGGTGCGACGATCGAACGCCCGGGGGTGGCGGAGGAGCCGTCGGTCATCGAGCACCTGTCTGCTGGGACGGAGGCCGACCGGCCCACCGACCCTTCGTTATACCTCGTCCAGGCCCGGGTCGAACATCGGTGTGCTGAGTCTCGCCCGCCCCGGCCCCGCGCGCCATCCCCCGCGACGCCGGTTCGCGCCCGCGCCCACCCCCGCCGCGGCGACGGGGACTATCGTCGGCTGACGTGAAGGTATGGATCCCGAACCAGGCCGGCCTCAACCTGATGGGCGAGCTGCCCCCGGACGTGACGGTGGAGGTCCTGGAGCACGTCGACCGACTGCCCTCGTCGGTGGCCGACGTCCGCGTCTGGGTGCCACCGTTCCTGACCGGCGGCGACGCGACGGCGCTGCTGCGTGAGCTGCCCGACCTGGCCGTGGTGCAGTTGCTCTCCGCCGGGGCGGATGCCTGGGCCGGCCGTACACCGCCGGGCGTCACCCTCTGCGACGCGCGGGGCGTGCACGACCCGTCCACCGCCGAGTGGGTGGTCACCGCGATCCTCGCCCAGTTGCGGGCGTTCCCGGCGTTCGTCCGTGCCCAGACCGAGCGGCGCTGGGCGTACGCGGGGAACACCCCGACCGACGAGCTGTCCGGCAAGCGGGTGCTCATCATCGGGGCCGGTTCGATCGGCACCGCGGTGCGCGACCGGCTCGCCCCCTTCGGGGTGAGCTTCACCCTGGTCGCCAGGACGGCCCGCCCGGAGCAGGGGGTGCACGCCGTCGAGGAGCTGCCCCGGCTGCTGCCCGAGGCGGACGTGGTGGTGGTGCTGGTGCCGCTCACCGACCAGACGCGTGGCCTGGTCGACAAGGACTTCCTGGCCGCGATGCCGGACGGGGCGCTGCTGGTCAACGCCGCCCGTGGGCCGGTGGCACACACCGAGGCACTCGTCGCCGAGCTGGGCACCGGTCGGATCTCGGCCGCGCTGGACGTCACCGACCCGGAGCCGCTGCCCGCTGACTCGCCGCTCTGGGCGATGCCGAACGTGCTACTCACCCCGCACGTGGCCGGGTCGGTGCGGGGCCTGCTGCCGCGGGCGTACGCGCTGGTCGGTGATCAGGTACGCCGGTTCGCCGCCGGGCAGCCGCTGATCAACGCGGTCGTCGACGGCTACTGACACCCAGCCCCGGGGCGCCTCAGCCGGCGTGCGGCAGCGTCTGGCCGGTGGCCGAGACCAGCCGGGGCAGGTCCACGCTGCGGACGGCCGGCAGGGCGATCTGCTGGCCGTCGTCGAGCCGGGCGACCGCTCGGCCGCGGTGGTCGGTGGTCAACTCGAGGACGCGGTCCCAGCCGATGCGGCGTTGCCCGACCAACGCCCGTACGCGCAGCTCACGTGCGTCGGCATCGGTGCCGGCCCGCCAGGCCCACACCCCGACGGCGAGTGGCACCAGCAGCACCGGCAGCAGGTAGGCCCGGGCGTCGGCCAGCGGCAGCGCACCGATGAAGGCGATGACCGCGGCGACCAGGATGGCTTGGTTGTACCGGAAGCGGACCGTGTCGGGCTTACTCACCCTCCGATGATCCCATTCCCGGCCGATCCGACTGGCGGCGGGCGGTGTCAAGGGTGCGGTACGTCGTAGAGTGACACAGGTCGTTGTCACCTCTGGGTGACCGACACGTAACCAATTCGGCCACCGATCGTTCTCATTTGTTGGGCAGCGGACCAGCCGTTGCTCCCGCACCGTCGTACCGCCCCGTGCCCCCTCACGAAGGCGACCGCCGTGCTCCTCGCGTACCCGTTCCGCGTCCTCGTCCTCCGCCGATCGGCACCGGAAACCGCCACGTCCACGGCGGTGGCGCTGCTTCTCGCCGCCGGTGCTCTCGACCTGGTCCCGACTCCGGTGGTGATCGCGTTGGCGGCCGGCGCCGGTGCCACCCTCGCCGGGGTGCGGCTCTCCCGGCTGGCCACCCGGCGCCACGTCGACCCGTCACCACGTGCGGCAGGCGCGCTGCTCGACGCGGCGGTGGTGACGGCCGGTCTCACCGCCGTCGCGCTGCCCCTGGCCGGTGGCGGGCACACAGGTGCCGTGCTGGTCGGGGCACTGGTCGTGGCGGCCCTGGCCGTGGCCGGGCTGGGCCAGCTCCCCGGCCGGACGCGGCCGACCAGCGGGCTCCGGCTGCGGTGGCTTGTCGAGTCGACCGGCCCGGCCGTCGGGTTGGCCCTCGCCGGCTGGCTCCTGTTGCCCCACGACGGCCTGCCGATTCCGGCCCGGCTGGTGGCCGCGTTGGCGCTCGGTGCGCTGGGCATGGCCGCGCTCAACGCGTTCGCCGGGCCGCGCCGACGCGCCGCGACGGCGGTCTGCCGGGGTGGAGTCCTGCTCACCCTGGGCGGGTTGGTGCTGCTGGCCACGCTGCCGTCCGCGCCGACCGGGCGGGTGGCCCTGCTTGCCGTACCCCCGCTGGTGTTCGGAATGCTGCTCGTCGCGGTCGGTGCGGCCGACGCGGCGGACACCGGCGACAGCGAGCCGCCGGAGCCGATCGCCTCGGCCTGGCCCCGGTCGGTGCTCCCCGCCGCGGTGCTGCTGCTGGCGACGGGCCTGCACCTGGGCTCCGGCCACGCGCCGGACCGGACGAGCGTGTTGCTGGCCCTGGCGGCGGTGCCACCGCTGGTGCTGCGCGAGCTGCTGCGTGCGGGCGACGCACCCACCTCGCCACGACGCGCCGCACATCGCCGGCCCGCCGGCAGCCCGGTGCGGCACCGCCACGCGGCCCAGCCACAGTGGCTGGGTGACCTCCCGACCGCGCAGCACCGGCCCGACCGCGCCGATGCCGTGGGCGGCGGCCGGGCCACCGCGAGCGCTCCCGGCTCGGCCTGGTCGCCGGAGGACGGCGCCGGCTGGTCGGCGCTGACCCGGCGACCGCTTCCGGCGGGAGGCGGTCCACCGGGCGACCGGGCGGCCCTGCTGGACGCCCTCGCCGCGATCGGTGACGTGCCGGCGCCGTCCGGCGCCCTGCTGTTGGTGGACCTGCACGGCACCGACGGGGCCGGTCCGACCGCTCGGGAGGACGTGCTGGCCGAGGCGGTGCACCGGGTCCGCGCCGTCATCGCTCCCGACGACCTGGTCACCGGCTGTACGGCTGCCGGCTTCGCCGTGGTCACCCCCGCCGGCCCGATGCTGGCGTACGCGCTGGGCACCCGGCTGCTGGCCGCGCTCGCCCCACCCTTCGAGGTGGCCGGTTCGGTGGTGCGGGTGCAGACCAGCATCGGGCTGGCCGAGGTGAGCGGTGACCGCCCGGCGGACGTGCTCCGCCAGGCCGAGTTGGCCCGCCGACGGGCTGTGCAGCTGGGCCGGGACCGGGTCGAGTGGTATGACGCGTTCCTGGAGGAGCAGCTGGTGCGCCGGCTCGATCTGGAACGCGAGCTGCCCGGTGCGGTGGCCCGTGGCGAGTTGGATCTCGTCTACCAGCCGGTGGTCGACCTGGCCGACGGGCAGCCGGTGGGTGCGGAGGCGCTGCTGCGCTGGCGGAGCCCGGTGCTCGGCACCGTGCTTCCGGCCGAGTTGCTGCCGGTCGCCGAGGATCTGGACCTGGTCGGTGAGTTGGAGTGGTGGGTGTTGGATCGGGCCTGCCGGCAGTTGTCCGACTGGTCGGTGGGCGTCCGGGAGCTGTGGATGGCGGTCAACGTCACGACCCGGGAGTTGACGACGCCCGACTTCGTGCAGCGGACCGCCGCCGTGTTGGCCGCGTACGGGGTGCCGCCGGAGCGGCTGGTGGTGGAGGTGAGCGAGCCGCGGGTGGCCGGCGACCTGCCGACCGTGGTGGCCCGGCTGGCCGGGTTGCGGTCGCTGGGCGTCCGCACCGCGTTGGACGACTTCCGGGCCGAGCACGCCTCGCTGGCGCAGCTTCGCCGCCTGCCGATCGACCTGCTCAAGGTGGGCCCGGAGTTGGTGGGCGCGCGGCCCGATGGGCAGCCGCCGCTGATCGACGTGGTGGTCACCGTCGGCGAGCGGCTGGGCGTGGAGATCGTCGCCGAGGAGCTGGAGTCGTCGACCCAGGTCGAGGGTGCGCGCCGGGGCGGTTGCCGGTACGGGCAGGGCTTCGCGTTGGCCCGGCCGGCGACGGCCGAGCGGGTGGAGGCGTACTTCGAGGAGTTTCCCTCCGCGTCCCGCTGAACCGGTTCATCTCGCGCGTGGTCCTGCGGTGCTCCCGCGCGGTGTGAGGCGGGCTGTCTCGTCCTGCACCCGGCTGGCCGGCTGGCCGGCGACGACGGCGAGCAGTTGCCGGGCGGCGTGCGCGCCGTACGCCGGAATGTCCCGGCCCAGCGCGGTCAGCGGTGGGTGCACCAGCCGGCACAACGGCGAGTCGTCCCAGGCCACGATGGACAGATCGGCGGGAACGCTGAGCCCCATCTCCTGCGCGACGGAGAGCCCGGCGATGGCCATCACGTCGTTGTCGTAGATGACCGCGGTGGGCCGCTGGGCCGAGCTGAGCAGCCGGCGGGTGGCCCGCCCGCCCTCCTCACCGCTGTAGTCGGACCAGACGGTCACCGCGTCGACCAGGCCGAGCCGCTGGCAGACCGCCGTGAACGCGTCGGTGCGGATCTCGGTGTGCCGCAGGTCGGGCAGGCCGGCGACCCGGGCGATGCGCCGGTGCCCGAGCGCGACCAGGTATTCCACCGTCTCGGTCAACGCCGCCGCGTCGTCGGACCAGAGGCTGGCCAACTCGCCGGTGCCACCGGGGCCGCCGATCACCACCGCGGGCAGTTGGAGCTGTTCGAGTGCGGGGATGCGGCGGTCGTCGGTGCGCAGGTCGCAGACGAGCACCCCGTCCACCCGTCGCTCGCCCCACCAGCGTCGGTAGACCGCGATCTCGGCGTCCTGGTCGGCCACCACCTGGAGGGTCAGCGCGTACGAGCGGGCGGAGAGTTCGGCCTCGACGCCACTGATCAGCGCCATGAAGAACGGCTCGACACCGAGGATCCGGGCCGGTCGGCACAGCGCCAGGCCGATCGCACCGGCGGTGGCGGCGGAGAGGGCGCGGGCGGCGCTGCTCGGGCTGAACCCGATCTCCGTGGCGATGGCCAGGATGCGCTGCCGGGTGGCGTCGGAGACCCCGGGCTGCCCGTTCAGCGCGTACGAGACGGCACCCTTGGACACCCCGGCTTGCCGGGCGACATCGGCGATGGTCGGCCGCTTCACCGGCGGGCTCCTTCGGGCTCGGGCCGTTGACAGTCCGGATCGTGCACCATACGGTGGCTCAGCTTATCCGGTTCAGTCCACGTCTTTCGATGCAGAAGGTGCGGTGAAGCCGTGAGCCGAGAGGCACTCTACGACGGTTGGACCCTGCGGGCGGCACCCGGAACGCAGGTACCCGCCGACATCGCCGGGCGGGCCGTGCCGGCGACCGTGCCCGGTTGCGTGCACACCGACCTGCTCGACGCCGGGCTGATCGACGACCCCTACCGGGACGACAACGAGCTGGACCTGGCCTGGATCGGGCGCACCGACTGGCACTACCGGACGAGCTTCCGGCGCCCGGCCGGCGACCACGACCGGGTCGACCTGGTCTGCGCCGGCCTGGACACCGTCGCCACGCTCACGGTCAACGGTGTCGCCCTCGGCCGCACCGAGAACATGCACCGTGGCTACCGGTTCGACGTCGGGTCGCTGCTGGGCGACGACGACAACGACCTGGTCGTCACGTTCGACTCCGCGTACCGCTACGCCGAGGCACAGCGGGAGCGGCTCGGCGACCGGCCCAACGCCTACCCGGAGCCGTTCCAGTTCATCCGCAAGATGGCCTGCAACTTCGGCTGGGACTGGGGGCCGACCCTGGTCACCGCCGGCATCTGGCAGGACATCAGCCTGCACGCCTGGTCCACCGCGCGACTGGCCACCGTCCGTCCACTTGTCACACTGGACGGCCGGGACGGCCGCGTCGAACTGCACGTCGAGGTCGAGCGGGTCGCGGACGTCCCGCTGACCGTCCGGGCCACCGTCGCCGGCACCCGCGCCGACGTGAACATTCCGGCCGGGCAACGCACGGCCGTGCTGACCCTCACCGTCCGCGAGCCCGCGCTCTGGTGGCCCCGGGGGTACGGCGCACAGGCGCGCCACCCGATCGAGGTGACCCTGCACGCCCCGTCCGGCGAAACACTTGACACCTGGTCGCACCGGATCGGCTTCCGCTCGGTGCGGCTGGACACCACGCCCGACGAGCACGGCACCCCGTTCGCCCTGTCGGTCAACGACGTCCCGGTCTTCGTCCGCGGGGTCAACTGGATCCCGGACGACACGTTCCCCACCCGGATCACCCGGGAGCGGCTGGCCGAGCGGTTCGACCAGGCCGCCGAGGCCAACGTCAACCTGCTGCGCGTCTGGGGCGGCGGCCGGTACGAGTCGGCGGACTTCTACGACCTCGCCGACGAGCGTGGCCTGCTCGTCCAGCAGGACTTCCTCTTCGCCTGCGCCGCGTACCCGGAGGAGGAGCCGTTCGCCAGCGAGGTGGCCGCCGAGGCCGTCGAGCAGGTGACCCGCCTGACGCCGCACCCGTCGCTGGTGCTCTGGACCGGCAACAACGAGAACATCTGGGGCTGGCACGACTGGGACTGGCAGTCGGCGCTGGCCGGGCGGACCTGGGGGCGCGGCTACTACCTCGACGTGCTGCCCCGGATCGTCGCCGAGCTTGACCCGACCCGCCCGTACTGGCCGGGCAGCCCCTGGTCGGGCACCGAGGCGATCCACCCCAACGACCCAGCGCACGGCACCACCCACATCTGGGACGTGTGGAACACCGACGACTACACCAAATACCGCGAGTACGTGCCGCGCTTCGTCGCCGAGTTCGGCTACCAGGCCCCACCCGCGTACGCGACCCTGCGCCGGGCGCTCAGCGACGAACCCCTCGCGCACGACTCACCCGGCATGGCGCACCACCAGAAGGCCGCCAACGGTGACGTGAAGTTGCAGCGGGGCCTGGACGCCCACCTGCCCGCACCGGCCGACTTCGACGACTGGCACTACCTGACGCAGCTCAACCAGGCCCGAGCCATCCAACTCGGGGTGGAGCACTTCCGCTCCCACCGGGGCATCTGCGCGGGCACCATCGTCTGGCAGCTCAACGACTGCTGGCCGGTCACCTCCTGGTCCGCCGTCGACGGCGACGGCCGTCGCAAACCCCTGTGGTACGCGCTGCGCCACGCGTACGCCGATCGGCTCCTCACCGTGCAGCCCCGCGACGGCGGCCTGGCCCTCGTCGCGGTCAACGAGACCGGCGAGGTGTGGACCGCGCCTGCCACGGTCACCCGACTGACCCTCGCCGGTGAGCCCCGCGCGAAGACGACGATGGAGCTGGAGGTGCCCGCGTACTCCGTGGTGACGCTGGCTCTGCCGGCGGACCTGGCCCGGCCGGACGAGGCCCGGCGCGAGCTGCTCGTGGCCGAGGCGGGCGCCGATCGGGCGCTGTGGTTCTTCGCCGAGGACCGGGACGTCGACTGGCCGGCGGCGGCCTGGGACGCGACTGTCGAGCCGGTCGACGGCGGGCAGCGGGTCCGGGTCACCGCCCGCACGGTGCTGCGCGACCTGATCCTCTTCCCGGACCGACTGGACGCGTCCGCGTCCGTCGACAAGGCCCTGCTCACCCTGCTGCCAGGCGAGTCGACGACCTTCACGGTGAGCGCGACCGGGCCGCTGGATGCTGCGGCCCTCGTCGCCCGCCCGGTGCTGCGCTGCGTCAACGACCTGGGCTGAACTCCCATGATCACGCACACGGCGCTCCACCCGGGCGACCCGGTTGAAGACTTCTTCAAGTGCTAAAGTCTTCGTGTCGACCGGAAGGGTGTTCATGTCGGTGCCGCTGTACCAGGCCAAGGCCGAGCTTTTCCGCACCCTCGGGCATCCGGTGCGCATCCGGGTGCTGGAGCTGCTCCAGGACGGTCCGAAGCCGGTCCGCGACCTGCTCGCCACGATCGACGTCGAAGCGTCGAACCTTTCCCAGCAGCTCGCCGTGCTGCGCCGCGCCGGAATGGTCACCTCACACCGCGACGGCCCTCTCGTCATGTACGCGCTCAGCACCCCCGATGTGGCCGACCTGCTGGCCGCCGGTCGACGGATCCTCGGCGCTGTCCTGACCGACCGGGGCGCCCTCCTCGACGAGTTGCGCGCCACGAGCGGCGACCGGTGAGCGCCGCCATACGGGCGGCCCGTGAGCGGATCCTCGGGCTGCTGCCCGGCCGGGCCGACTGGGTGGCCGTCCACCGCTCACCGCGCCGCGACCTGCTGGCCGGGCTCACCGTGGCGGTGGTGGCGCTCCCACTGGCCCTGGCGTTCGGCGTCACCTCCGGGTTGGGCGCCCAGGCCGGGCTGATCACCGCGGTGATCGCCGGCGCGGTCGCCGCCGTATTCGGCGGCTCCAACCTTCAGGTCTCCGGGCCGACCGGGGCGATGACCGTGGTGCTGGTGCCGGTGGTGCAGCAGTTCGGAGCCACCGGCGTGCTCATGGTCGGGGCGATGGCTGGCCTGGTGCTGATCGCGCTCGCCGTGGCCCGCCTGGGCCGGTACGTCCGCTACCTGCCCACCCCGGTGCTGGAGGGTTTCACCGCCGGCATCGCCGTGGTCATCGCCCTGCAACAGGTACCCGCCGCGCTCGGCGTCACCGACGCGCACGGGGAGAAGGTCTGGGCCGTCGCCGCCGACGCGGTCGCCCGCTTCGTCGTACACCCGAAACCGGCCGCGCTGGCGGTGGCCGTCGCCGTCGCGGCGCTGATGCTGTTGGGCGCCCGGTGGCGGCCCGGCCTGCCGTTCTCGCTGCTCGGCGTGGGTGCCGCCACTGTCCTCGCCGAGCTGGTCCCGGTCGAGCTGGTCCGGATCGGCGCGTTGCCGCAGGGCCTACCCGTTCCGTCGCTCAGCTTCCTCGACCTCGGCGCGCTCGGAGTGCTGCTGCCCAGCGCGCTCGCGGTCGCCGCGCTCGCAGCCCTGGAGAGTCTGCTGTCCGCCACCGTCGCCGACGGCATGACCGTCGGCGAGCGGCACGACCCGGATCGGGAACTCTTCGGTCAGGGGCTCGCCAACCTCGCCGTCCCGCTCTTCGGTGGCATTCCGGCGACCGCCGCCATCGCCCGCACCGCGGTGAACGTCCGCGCCGGAGCGGCCTCGAAGCTGGCGGCCCTCACCCACGCCGTCGCCCTCGCCGCCATCGTGCTGGCCGCAGCCCCGTTGGTCGGCCGGATCCCGCTCGCCGCCCTGGCCGGCGTACTGCTGGCCACCACGGTCCGCATGGTGGAGGCCGGTGCGTTGTGGGCGCTGGCCCGCTCCACCCGGGGCGACGCGGTCGTGCTGGTACTCACCTTCGCCGTCACGGTGATCTGGGACCTCGTCACCGCCGTGGCGGTCGGCGTCGGCGTGGCCGTGGTGCTCGCCCTGCGCGCGGTGGCCCGCAGCGCCCGACTGGAACAGGTGCCCCTCGACCCCGGTGAACACAGCGCCGAGGAGTACGCGCTGCTCACCGAACACATCGTCGCGTACCGGCTGGACGGGCCGCTCTTCTTCGCCGCGGCGCACACCTTCCTGCTCGAACTCTCCGAGGTCGCCGACGTTCGCGTGGTCATCCTGCGGATGTCCCGCGTGACCACCATGGACGCCACCGGCGCGCACGTCCTCGGCGACGCGATCCGACGGCTACGCGGACGCGGGATCACCGTTCTGCTCTCCGGCATCACCCCCGCCCACGACCAGGTGCTCACCACCCTCGGCGTGGCCGACGACCTGCGCCGCGAGGAACTGGTCTTCCCGGACACCCCCACCGCCATCCGGTACGCCCGTGCGGTCGCGCTCCCCGCGGTGGGCCACCCGACGGTCGTACCCGCCGACTGAGCAGTGCCGGCTGACCGGTGCCGGCCGACCGGTCGCGGGCCTGGCCGCATCGATCCCGATCGGCGTGGCCATCAACCTCGTCACCGGCCAGGCGGGCACCGGGCGGAGACTGCGGTGAGCGTGATGCCTCACAGTCATCTTGATGACTGTGAGGCATCACGTGCAGGGCGCACTGGGTTCGGATCACTCCTCCAACTGGCTGCCAACTGCGGAGCTGCTGTCCCTCCCCGTCGACGTATCGAACTCCGGGCTGTCCTGGGACGAGATGGCAGTGGAGACGAGGCTGGCCGCGACCGGCTGCACGGGCGCGACGTCTTCGGGCGTACGCAGGCGCGGCGGCGTGGGCATCCACGGTTTCAGGTTCTGGATGATTTGCTCGTAGAAGTCATCGATCGCGTGCAATACGGAATCGATGAACGCGCCCCGTCCGCTGCCGCGCTTGGTTCCGGCCGCCGTGCTCTGCGCGACCCGGAATGCTCGCAGTTCACGTGCGGGATCGCTGATCAGCGTGGTGGGCTCGGCTCGGACCTGGCGTAGCAGATCGGTTGCTCCACCGCCTCGTGCGTGCATGGCGAACGCTTCGATCCGGACGGTGTCCGGCGCGTCTTTCAGCTGGCGAATCAGCCAGTTGACCCTGGTGGTCGGTCTGCCGGTGCGAGGGGCCTCGACATCGATGTGGCAGACGATTTGCCCGGCCCGCAGATCGGCGGTGACGTGGAGAGGGGCGACTGCGCCGGGAATCCTGATGCTGCCGGTCAGAGTCCCCGTGGTGGAGAGTTGGGTGACCAGCGACTGGGTACGTGCGGCTGGATCGGTGAGATCGCGGCGGCTCAGCGCGGGGGTGACATCGGTACCCAGCTGCCTGCCGAGACGCAGACATGCGTAGCGGATCAGGGCGTCGAAGCGGCCGGCCACCTCCGCCGCGCCGCTGTCAGCTGCACGTAGCGTTCCTGCTGACACTCCCTCGCGCACCTGCACCCACGCCGGCCCCATGTCGCTGAACTCCAGTGCACCTGAGCGAGGATGCTCGAGATACCTGATCAGCTCGCCCAGGATCCATGCCTGGTCCGGATCGGCGATGCCGCGGTACTCCTTCTGAATCACCGCCTGGGTCAGGATCTCCGTCCAGGGCAGGTGGTACAGGGCCACCTTGCGCAGCTTCCGGCGATCGATCGCGGTCGGATGCTGACCCGGGACGGGGGCGATCTCGTTGGAGATCGTGATGAGGGCGTCGAAGCCCTGCTCCCGGGCGATGTCCAGGTACGCCTCCAACTGCTCGGTCTTCAACGCGTTGCTGCCAGTCTTCACCTCTACCAGAGCGGTCCACTGCCGCTGCCCTCGCGTGACGCGGATCAGGCCGTCTGGAAAGAGCTGCTGGTTGCCGAGCTTGAACGGAACCTCGATGAAAGTCTGCACCGATCCGGCCGGTGCGCCGAGGGACTGGGTCAGGGCCCGCCCGAACTCCCGCACCGCGCTCATTACCGCCAGTAGGGCGGAGGTAGCCCGACGTTCTTGTTCGTCCGATCCATTGATGCCGGATGTGGGGATCAGTCGGGCAGCAAGCCAGGTCTCCTCAGACATGCAAGTCACTCCTCGTGCAGGCGGTGGTACGAGAAGTTACTCGCGAACTGGGTCGGAAAGCGGCGCGACCGTTAGAGCGTGCGCACGGAAAGAGTTACCCAAAGGGATGCCGGGCGATCCACCCGGCCGAATCCGCTCGCCGGTCGGAGACGTCGGCGTCGGCAGTTTGGTCTCTGTCTGCGGTTGTGTCCGCTAGCTGACTGCGAGCGAGTTTGCAGGCGGATCAGGTGATCAAAGGGCCGGGTTCCGACATCGCCCAAAATTGTCAGGGACTCCCCGGCGTCCGTCCGGGCGCGCAGCCGTGACAGCGGCCGTGTCGAGCTTTCCGCGTACGGCGAGGAGCCGTGCGACCAACTCGGCGATGCTGCCGGTCATCCGAGCCGGGTCGGTAGTCGGCTGTGTGTTCGGTGGTGCTGTCGAAGCGGCGGCGGGTCCGTTCGACCTCTGCTCTGGCGGCGGCGAGGGCCTGACGGGCCGCTGTCACGTCCGCGTGTTGGCTGCTGCGCAGGAGAGCGTTCGCCGTCTGGGTCGTTGCCTCCGCGTCAGAGGCGGCCTGGTCAAACACCCGCCGTTCCTGCCGGGCCGCCTCGACGGCGTTGCGAAGGGACGTCTTGACCTCACCAACGCTTGTTGTGGTGGTCGGGGCTCAGCCGAGGACGCTGATGTAGCGGCGTGCCGCCTCCGAGCTGCCCTGCACGAGGGCCATGGCTTCGGCCAGGCGCTGCTTGCTCTGCTCACCGCGGGCGATGGCCTCGGCGATCGTCGGGTGCCCGGTGCCCGCGGAGATGGCGCGTAGCCGGGTCAGCATCTGTTCGGTGTTGTCGGCGGCGGCCCGGATCTGGCTGATCGTGGCGTTGCCCTGCTCGGCGGCCTGCATCAGCGCGGCCTTGACTTCCTCGATGCTGGCCATGCCGCCCTCCGTCTGTCGATCGCGCCAACGAGTTCACGTTTGCGTGGTCGAGCGGACACTATCGGAGATGATGGCGGTACGCAGCCCTGCCGGCTACAGGTAGTCAGCGGCCGTACGCTCTACGTCGGCGATGAACTCTTCAAGCTGCGTCTCGGTGAGATCGCGATCCTGTAACAGCTTGCCGAGGAACACGATCTGCATCTGGAGGGCAATCTCAGGGCTGAGATTGTCGATCAGTCCAACCTCACCGAGGGCCGCGCGGACCAGGCCTTCCATCTCCAGGGCGGGCAGTGACTCCGCGCCTGGAAACTGGGTGCGCGTCTCGGCGACGAAGCGGGCGACGTCGGTGGGGGAGTGCCCGGCGGCCAAGCGGTCGTTGACCGCGATGGCGAACGCGGCACCGATCACCTGGTTTCCGCCGTGCCAGCCGGAGGTCTCCAACCCGTCCAGGAGTTGGTCCACCGTTCCCCAGTCACGCCGTGCCATCGCGCGGATCAGGTCGCCGAACTCGGTCCGTACGCTCACGATCTCGTAACCTCGCTATTCCCTTGCGGATCGACTGAACAGAGCGGTGGACGGCGATGCTCGCCACCAGCCCAACCACGACGAGGTGCCCCGCCGCATCAGGTGCTTCGTTGAGGAGACGTTGCCCGACCGGAGGGCTGACCGTCGGGGTCGTGGTGCCGGGCTGGTGAGCCCCTGACGGGCCCTGCGGGCCTCGGATAATCGTGAAAGCTTCCCTGGCCGCCGCCACCGACTTCTGGGTGTTGTCCTGGACGTCCTCGACCTTCCTGGTCATCGTACTCAGGAAGGAGGCGACGTTCTTCCGAGCGGATTCGCGCTCGACGGTCTCGGCGAGCAAATCCTCACCGGACGGTGTGGCCGAGTCAGAAGGCTGTGTAGCCGGGGCAGAGCCGGGAGCGATCACGTTGGAGTAGTCACCGATGCGATCGGCCGCCTCACTGATCAGGCGGGCGAGCTTGCCGGCCTTCTCGCCAGCGGTCTTGCTCTCGGTCACGGCGCCGGTGAGTTCGGGGTGCCTGGTGCCCCGCGCTGCCTGGGCGTAGTGCGCGTTGGCTTCTTCCGCGTCGGACTGAGCGCGATGCGCGACAACGGCGGCGCTTTGCAGGGTGTCGATGGCGCTTCGTAGCTGGGCGACGACATCGCCGAGGCTTCCGCTCATCCGATGATGGCGAGGTATGCGGCAGCGTGATCCTTAGCCGCCCTGATTAGGCGAAGCGCCAACTCCACCTCGTTCGCAGCCTCGCGGAGAGCTTTGCGGGACTCCTGCGCCTCGCCGCGTTCACTGTCATGCAGGGTGGCGATTGCCAGTGCCGACGCATCGGCGAGCCTGGCGCTGGCCTTCTCGATGCTCATCCGAGCGTTGTCGAGCGCTTGATCGCCAGTCCGGATCGTCACCTTGACATCGCCGATGGTCACTGCCGCACGTTAGCCGACCCCGGCCGTCGGGCGCAGCCCTCGCGTTGGGTGGGTGCCCAGGCCGGGCCCGAGACACCCACCGAAGCCTCAGCGTGAGGTGCGGCTCGCTTGTACGAAGCTGGCCCAGGCGGTTGGGGTAAAAGTGAGGGCCGGGCCCTGCGGGTCCTTGCTGTCGCGTACGGCGACGATGCCGGGCAGGTTGTCGGCAACCTCGACACACTCGCCGCCGTTACCCGCGCTGCGGGTGCTCTTGCGCCAAGATGCGCCCGTTAGGTCAACCACGGTGGACCTCCCCGATGATCTTGTTGATCAGTTGGAACGATTGTCCCTCATCAAGGGCGAGTGACAGCAGGCTCGACCAGACCTTTTCATAGGCCGCGAACTCGTTGGGGCGGTCCAGATAGAGAGCGCCGGTGATCGCCTCGCTGTAGACCACCGGTGGCTCGGGCGTGGTCCGGTTTCCAGGCGGAAAGTCAAGGAGCACGAACTCTCCAGCGACGGTCCCGTGGTGCGGTCCAGCGATGAGGGGCAGCACGCGAATCGACACGTTTTGCAGCCGGGTCATCGCCAGCAGGTGGTGCAGTTGCCCCGCCATGGTTGCCGAGTCGCCCACCGGCCGAAGGAGGACCGATTCGCAGAGCACCACCTGCACCTGCGGTGCTCGGGGCAGGCGGCGGGTCAGCAGGGACTGCCGTTGCAGGCGAAGCTCGACGGCACGCTCCCGGTCGTCCTCGCTCATGCCGGGCTGGTCGATGCGGTAGATGCCTCGGGCGTAGTCGCGGCTCTGCAGAATGCCCGGCACGAGAGTGTTCTTGAAGAACCGAAGTCTCGACGCGGCGGATTCGAGGCCGACGTACAGCTCGAACCATTCGGGGACGGCGTCGCCGTACGCATGCCACCAGCCCTTGGCCCGGGTTTCGCCGGCCAGCGAGGTCAGTGCCCGGGTCAGCTCGCCGGTCGCCCCGTACAGCTCGCACATCGCCCGGACGTCGACGCCGCGCACCGAGCCCAGCCCGCTCTCGATCCGCCACACCTTCTGTCGGCTGCACTCCAGCGCCTCGGCGACCGCGTCCAGGGTCGCCCCCGACTCCGTGCGCAGGTCACGTAGCGCTCTGCCGAGCTGCCGTCGGGGCACCGTCGAGCCCATGTCGTCGGTCACGCGGCTCTCCTTCCTGTTGAATTTTGCAACATCCCGACGGCCGTTCTGCAACAGGGGAATGTTGCCTACAAATAACGGAACAGGGTGAGTCGACATTCATTGCGATAGTGCCTCTGACCTTACAAGATGGGTCCGACAAAGGCGATGACCGCGCAATTCCCGTCTGTCGCCCGATAGTTCAACTAATCCGTCAGTGAGGAGAAGGTATGTGCGCGTTTCTTCGAGCTGAGCCGACGGCCGTCCAATGAGCCCTCGTTGGGTGGCGCACCTGCCGTTCACCGCCGCCGATCTGCCGGCTGCCCAGCAGTTCGCCAGCACCCTGGCCCGCTCCCTGAGTCTCCTGTCCGAGGTGGACTCGGGTGAGACCACGGTGTCCGCCGAGGACGCTCAGGGCGTACATCATCGGGTCTTCTGCGACCTGCCGCTCGACGGCGGTCGGCGGTGTGTGCGCCGCGTGGAGCACGACGGTGACTGCACGACCCGGCGGTCCCGGTGACTGGCGCGCCCGTCGTCACCTGCCCCGACTGCGACGGGATGACCTTCACACTGGACCCGTGCCGGTGCACCACCTACGGCGACCGGTTCCTCGCCGACGCCGACCTGCCCGTGCCACGCCCCGAGGCGTACCGGGGTTGCGAGCAGTGTCGGGGCGCGGGCACCGTCGCGTACCCCTGTTATCGCTGCGACCGCCGCGGCCGACGGCGGGCGCAGCTCGTGGTCACCGTCGCCAACCTGGACACCGGCGCGGTCGCGTCCCACCAGGTCGTGCCCGGCGGCCTCGACCCCCACCGCGACCCGGCGGGCCACTGGGTGGTCGATCTTGCTCCCCGGGTACGCGAACTCGCCGCCAACGTCGACGCCGTCGTGACCGACACCGACGCGCCTTCACTGTGGCTGGACCGGCAGTGGCGACCCGACCTACCCGCAGCACGCCGGCACGAACTGGAGGCCCACGCCATCCTGCGGGCTGATTACGCCCCCTGGCGACTGGTGCTCGGCCGATCCGCCGCCACGCCCACCGTCGATCCGGCCGCACGGCTGGCTCGGCTCTGCGCGCTGGCGGACCTGTTGCTGCTCGACCTGGTCGTCGAGGCCCGCCGGCAGGGCGTCGGGTTCGGTTGGGCCGTCCGGTACGAGGTGCCCGGCTCCCCGGTGCCGTCCAGGTCGCCGGGCCGGTCGCAAGACCTGCCGGAAGCGCTGACCCACACCGACGTCGGCGACGCGCTCACCGGCCTCGCCGAGCGCGGTCTGGCCGTCCCCGCCCGCCTGCTGCGCCCCGACTCGCCGCGCCCACCCGCCGCCCCGACCGTGGACGTCGACCAGCTTGAACGCCGCGTCCTCGCCGACTGCGTCGACCCGGCCCGCGGAGACGAGCTGCCCGGCGCGCAGGCCCTCTGGCGGGACGGCCGTTGGTGGCACACCACCCTGCGCCCCGGCGCGCCGGTGGAGATCCTCGCGGAGCAGCCCACCGGTCAGGTGGTCCGTCGGGTTCGGGTGCCGTTGAGCCGCGGCTACGAACCGCCCGGTCCGTCCTGGCTGGGCGGACCCGTCGAATGGCGGCCCTGCCCGGACTGCCGACCGCACAACCGGCTGCGTGCCTGCGACTGCCGGCTCGGCGGTCGCCCCGCCGACACCGACTGCCCGCACTGCAGTGGTGCCGGCCTGCGCCCGTCGGCGCTGCGCTGCTTCACCTGCGGCGACACCCACCGCCTGCACTGGGCCGTGCTGGTCACCGTCACCGACCTGCGGCACCGGGTGGTGCACCTGACCTGGCAGGCCGGCACGCCCGAGGTTGCCCCACTTGTCGCCACTCAGCCCAACGGTCGGCCCGTCGTCCGGCTCCCCGACCCCTACCGGCTCGGCTCCTGGGCTGCTGTCCTCGGCGCGCGACCCGAGGACCTCCGCGACGCCGACGGCGGGCACGACCTCGACCGGAACCTGCGCGACGGGTACGTCACCCTGCCCTGGGCCGGCGCCGACCCGGTGAGGGAGCACGTGCGCAGCGTCGGACGGGGCAGCGCAGCGGGTCGCCTGATCGTGGTGGCGGCACCTCCCGATGCGCCGCCGCTGCCCGAGTTGCTGCGGCTCGCCGTCGGCCTCGACCTGGCCCTCGTGGTGGCCGTCTGCGACCTGCGGCACCACACCGGTGACCCGTTGCTGGCCGACGGCCTGCGCTGGTCGGTCGAGGTGAAGCCGCGCGACGCAGCCGTCCTCCCCGACGACCTGCCCTACCGGCCCAGTCTGGCTGCCGCCCTCGCCTGGTGCCGGGAATGTCTGAGCGACGCCGTCGCCGGGGCCGCCCCGATCGACCCGGCGACACCCATTCCCTTGCCCTGGTCGAGGGCGCGCGGCATCGTCGCCGACCCCGAACCGGATCTGCTGCGGCTTGCCGCCCGGCATGCCGGGCAGGCACTCACCGTGCGCTTCACCCGCGCCGGCTGCGCCGTGCACCGGCACGACGACGACGGGGTACGCCTCCTCGCTCGAACCCGCGACCTGAGCGGTCTGCGATAGGGCTTCATTGCTGATCGAGCGCCGGCCATCCGGAGCGTTGGACCCCTTGACCACCGGCCCGGTGCTGCGCTGCGCTGCGTCAACGACATCCACTGATGCCCCAGGATCGCGTCTGATCAGGAAGTCAACGCCGTCGCGTCAGCGCGCCGGCCGGCCAGGCAAGACTTTGATCGCCGGCCGTCGTCTTGCCCCGGTGGCGGTGCACAGACCGCCTTCCTTTGCTCTGCACCCCGATAAGCACCGGTCGCAGACAGTAGCCGTCGCACCCGCGGGTGCAGAGCAAAGGACGCCCGACCACCTCTCACCCCCCGGCCGCCTCGAAGACATCGGCAGGGGTGGGGATTCAGCGGCACGGCAGAGGCACTCGTCGTGGCCGCCATTCCGATCGGTGTCGGCGAACCGTCCCGGTGTCAGGTGACGACACGGAAAGTAGTTGCGGAACGGGAGATGGTGTCCGCTCTGCCGAGGTGTGGCCGGGTATCGATGCCGATCATCCTGACCTTTTCCTTACCTCCAGTGACGTAGCCTTCCGGTTGCCCACCTGACCGTGATCGATTTCTGGAGGTTGCCACGTGCGGATCAACGGACGGCTGCTCGTGCCGATCTCGTTGGCGGTGGTGATGGCGACCGCGGCCTGTGGTCTGGCGTCAGCGCCGGCGTCCGGGGGTGCCGAAACCGGGCGCGCAGATTGGAGTGAGCCGCGCCCCAGCGATACGCCGAGCTCCAGCCCGACTCCGCGGATCCCGACCGACGCGGAGATTCCCATCAGGGCTGCCGGCACCTTCACCACCGCCTCCGGCACCGGTCGCGTGATCGGCAAGGGCAAGAAACGGGTGCGCTACAGCGTCTCGGTGGAGAAGGGGATCGCCTGGGGTGACATCCCCGCCTGGAAGCCGACCCAGTTCGCCGAGAGCATCGAGCAGGTGCTGGCGGCGCCGAACGGGTGGGCCAGCTCCGCACAGCACCCGGTCACCAACGACGCGGTGAATCTGAGCCGGGCGTCGTGGTCCTTCCAGCGGGTCAGCACCTCCCGCGTCGACGTCGATGTCCGCCTCGCCACACCAAGGACGGTGGACCGGCTGTGCGGTGCGAGCGGCGTCGACACCGAGGGGGTCTACTCCTGCAAGTACGGCAAGACGATCATGATCAATCTGCGGCGTTGGCTCCAGGGCTCGCCGGGATACCCGGTCACCATCGACGAGTACCACGCGGGCGTGATCAACCACGAGTTCGGCCACTTTCTCGGCTTCGCGCACATGAAGTGCGGCGGACCCGGCAAGCCCGGCCCGGTCATGATGACCCAGACGATCGACCTGGGCGGCTGCCTGCCCAACGTCAGCCCGTTCAACGAGAACGGCCAGTTCATCAGCGGCCCGTGGGCGCCCTCCTGAGCCGGCGACCCCCGCCCTGCCCTCGGTTTTGGCCTCGCTCGGTGTGGGCGACAATGACGAGAAGATCGAACCCTGCCAAGTGAGGATCTCAGCTATGGGCAGCCAATCGGATGCAGGATCCGCGGCAGGTGTCGCCCGGCTCACCGATCAACTTAGGCATTTCGCCGAGGAACGCGACTGGCAGCAGTTCCACACACCGAAGAATCTGGCGATGGCGCTCTCCGGCGAGGTCGGCGAACTGCTGGCAGAGCTGCAGTGGCTGACGCCGGAGCAGGCTGCCCAGGTGATGGCGGACCCGCAGGCTGGCGCACGGGTGCGCGCCGAGATCGGCGATGTCATGATCTATCTCGTCCGGCTCGCCGACGTCCTCGATATCGACCTGGTGGAAGCGGCGATTGACAAACTGGCGGACTCTGCCCGGCGCTACCCGGTGGAAATCGCCAGAGGCTCCGCGGCGAAGGCGCCACGGTCGTAGCAGTTGGTTGATCTTCCCGTTAAAGTCGTGGCAGTAAGGCGGTCCGACGGGCTTCCGGTGCACGGATATGCCCCCCATCCGCACGATCATTTCGTGCTGCCCGGGGGCACCTGTCGATGTCGGCATACCGTACGTCTGCTGCTGGTCTGTTGCGTCTCGCCACCGAAGGCACCCTCGTCGAGGTGCTGACCGAGCGGGCCCGCCACGGAGGTCACGGAGTCAGTCCCGCCGAGAAGCGGTCCTGGGCACGTAGTCTCCCGGTGCTCGCTCAGGATCTCGCCGACGCGGGCTTGGCCGAGGTCGAGGTACTGGTCGAGTATCAACTGCCGTTGACCAGCCGACGCGTCGACGCGGTGCTCGCCGGTGTGGATGCACGTACCGGAGACGACTCCTACCTCGTCATCGAACTCAAACAGTGGTCCTATGCCACGGCCTTCGAGGATTCCGAAACTCTCGTCGCTGTTGAGCAGGTCCATGGTCCACGCCTGCATCCGGGTATTCAGGTGGAGGACTACTGTCGCTACCTCAACGACTTCCTGGGCGTACTCGGCCGCGATCAGAAGCTGTTGAGGGGTGCCGCCTACCTGCACAATGCGGTGGATCGTGACGTTGCCGACCTGCTCGACCGAGCGTCCAGCGAGCAGAGCCGGATCTTCACCGGGCAGCGTCGCGGACAGTGGCTCGATTACCTGCGCAGCCGATTCGCACCCGCCTCGGGAGCCGGCCCGGCGGACCGATTCCTGACCAGCACCGTGCGCCCCAGCCGGCATCTGCTGGCATATGCCGCCGCCGAGCTGAAGGAGCGCTCGCACTTCACTCTGCTCGATGAGCAGCATGTGGCGTACGAGCTGGTGATGCACACGATCGAGCGGGCCCGGACGGCGAACCACAAGCGTGCCGTGGTGGTGGCAGGCGGGCCGGGTAGCGGCAAGAGCGTCATCGCCCTCGCGCTCCTCGGGGAGCTGGCCCGACGGGGTCGACCGGTGCTGCACGCCACCGGCTCGCGGTCCTTCACCCAGACACTGCGACGCTATGCCGGCCGGGGATCGACCCGGCTGCAGAGCCTCTTCAAGTACTTCAACAGCTTCATGGACGCAGACCCGAACGACATCGAGGTGCTGATCTGCGACGAGGCGCACCGGGTACGGGAGACGTCGGTCAACCGCTACACACCGAAGGCCCGCCGGGATGTCGCCCGCCCGCAGTTGGAAGAACTCATCTCACTCGCCCGGGTGCCGGTCTTCCTGCTCGACGAGCATCAGGTGGTGAAGCCGGGTGAGCTGGGCAGCGTTGAGGTCATCTCCGCCTTCGCGGAGAAGCTCGGTGTGGAGGTCGAAATGGTCTCCCTGCACGACCAGTTCCGCTGCGGCGGCAGCGAGGCGTACGAGGAGTGGGTTCTTGATCTGCTCGGCCTCGACGGCGGCGAGCCGTCCGTCTGGGCCGGCGACGGCCGGTTCGACGTACGGGTCGCTGAATCGCCGGAGGAGATGGAGACGTACCTCGCCGAGCGGCAGGCACTGGGTGGCACGGCCAGGATGTCGGCCGGTTACTGCTGGCCCTGGAGTGATCCGAGACCTGACGGCACGTTGGTGCCGGACGTGACGATCGGTGACTGGGCGCGACCGTGGAACGTCCGGAGCGAACGCAGTGTCGGAGAGGCGCCGGGGAGCGCATTCTGGGCCACCGATCCGAACGGCTTCGGCCAGGTTGGCTGCGTCTACACCGCCCAGGGCTTCGAGTACGACTGGTCGGGGGTCATCATCGGCCCCGATCTGGTGGCAAGGGACGGTCGTTTGGTGACCCGCCGCGAGGAGTCGAAGGACTCGGCGATCCGTAGCCGCAAATCCGTTGGTGACGGGGAAGTGGACCGTCTGATCCGCAACACCTACAAGGTGTTGCTGACCCGGGGCATGCGCGGCACGGTGCTGTACGCGACCGACCCGGAAACGCGGGAGTACCTGCGTGGGCTGGTGCGAGTCCGGCGGGCCCCGGAGATCAGGTTCGACGCCGAAGCCGGGTAGCGGGAAGTCTCGCCACGTCGATACTGTGACTGCCAGTTCAGCGGATCGACGGGCTTCCCGAGCAGGACACGCCCCCACCGCACGAGATCTTCGTGCCTCGGGGGCCTGTGAGTGCTGGCGTTCCAGACCACACCAGCTCAGATCGTCGCGCTGCATGACGACAAACGACTGGACGACGAGTTGGCGGCCTATCTCACCGCCTCCGGATACAAGGTGAACGAGCCCGAGCGGCGCTCCTGGCGTAACAGCCTGCCAGTCTTTGCCCGGCATTTGTGTGCGCTGGGATACGGCAATCTCGACGCGCTCGTGGAGTACCAACTTCCTCGCAGTAGCCGGCGGATCGACGTCATCCTCGCCGGAGCCGAACCCTTGACGATGCGGGCGACGTACCTCGTGGTGGAACTGAAGCAGTGGAGCGAGGCTTCGCGGTACGACGACGACGGGAGCGTTCTGCGCGTCAAACACCTTGAACAACCGCAACTGCATCCCGCCCTGCAGGTGCAGGCGTACTGCGCGTACCTCCTTGACTATGTCGAGAAGGTAAGGGAGTGGCCTAACGCCGTGCACGGCATGGCCTACCTGCACAACGCCAAGCGCGACCAAATCCCGGACCTGGTGCGTGAGCGCAGCTACCAGAGCATGGTGTGGACCCCGGACAAGGCTGAGCAGTTCTCTGCCTATCTCGAGCGTAAGTTCCATCGAGTGCGGCATCCACAGGCTGCGTATCGGCTGCTGAGCAGCCCAATTCGGCAGAGCAGGCAACTGCTGTCCCTCGCGGCGGATGAGGTGACCAACCGGGCGGTTTTCCCCCTGCTGGACGAGCAGCGCGCGGCATACGAGCTGGTGCTGCGAGGGGTGCGTTGGGCCGAGGATGGGCGTGGCAAGCGAGTCGTGATCATTTCGGGAGGACCGGGCAGCGGCAAGAGCGCGATCGGGCTCAACCTGCTTGCCGAACTGGCCCGCAAGGAACGGCAGATTGCCCACGCCACGGGTTCGCGGGCATTCACCCGGACCCTCCAGCAGTACGCGCGGCGTCAACCGAAGGATCCTGCGCAGCGCACCAGACCGTTGTTCAGCTACTTCATGGACTTCATGGATGCCACTCCTGACAAGCTCGACGTGCTCATCTGCGACGAGGCGCACCGGATTCGTGCACGGTCGACCAAGGGGTCGCGGCAGGGCAGCAAGCCCCAGGTGCAGGAGCTGATCGAGGCCGCCAAGGTGCCGGTCTTCCTGCTCGATGACAACCAGGTCGTACGCCCCGACGAGGTGGGCAGCGTAGACACGATCACGGAGGCGGCAGGTCAGTTGGATCTGGAGGTCGACCGGATCGAGTTGGGCGCGCAGTTCCGCTGCGGCGGTAGCCCACGCTACGAAAGGTGGGTGCTGCACCTGTTGGGATTGGCCCGCGCGGCTCCGTACCGCTGGAAGGGCGACGAACGGTTCCGGCTCGCCCTGGTGGATTCTCCCGAGGAGATGGAGACGATCCTGCGGGGATGCCAAGATCGGGGGGAGACGGCGAGGATCTCGGCCGGGTTCTGCTGGCCGTGGACCCATCGGGCGCAGAACGGCCGGCTCGTGACCGACGTCCGCATCGAGTCCTGGGCAAGGCCGTGGAACGCGTACGACGACTATCCGCCCAAAGGTATTCCGACCAGCGCCTACTGGGCCACGGATCCGCGCGGGTTCGGGCAGATAGGCTGCATCTACACCGCCCAGGGGTTCGAGTACGACTGGTCGGGCGTGATCATCGGCAAGGACCTCGTGGTGCGCGATGGCCGATTCGTCTCCGATCCGGCAAAGTCGTGCGACCCGGCGATCGTGAATCGTGAGGGCAGGATCATCGCCAGGAACGCGGACCGGCTGATCCGAAACACGTACAAGGTTCTACTCACCAGAGGGCTTCGAGGCACGCTTCTGTTCTCGGATGATCCGGAGACCCAGACTTTCCTGTCGCAGCTTATCCCTGCACCGCACAGGCCCGGTCGACCGATTGCCCCTGGCGTACGGCGGGTCGATTCGGTCAGAGCCGACAGCCCGATGGACCCTCACGTGGGCACTGCGGCCACCCCTGCCGAACGCTCGGAGACCGGTCCGGTTTCCGGGCTCTGAAAAACGCGATCCTGGCCGCCGACCCAAGCCGGCGCTAAGTGGTTTGGCCGGCTGTGGAGACGGCGCTGCCCGGCCCGCGCGGACCTTCGCGCCGGCCGGGCAGCCACGATGGTCCGGTCAGGTGCCGCTGGTCGTACCCTCCAGACCCTGCAGGTCCTTCAGACCCTTGAGCATCTCGGCGAAGTCGAGGGTCTCCGCCGTCGGCGGCGTCTCGATGGTCACCGCCTTGCCGTAGTCGGTGTAGTCCATCACCAGGTCACCCAGCGGGCCCATCTTCAGGGCCGCCCGGCGGGGCCGGTACTGCTCGTCGACCCACAGGTCGGTGGTGATGTCCTTGACGCCCATCTTGGACATCTGCTGCTCGACGCCCGCCCGCAGCTTCGCGTCGATCTGCTGAAGGTAGGTCGCCATCGGGGTGGTGACGGTGTAGTGGACGGTGGCCGCCCCGTTGACCGTCTCCTGCCCGACCACCTTTGTGCCCTCGGTGGCGAGCAGTGTCTTGACCTGCTTGGTCGGATCGATGTCCTCGAACTGCTTGCCGAGGTTCATCCCGGCCTGCTTGCCGGCGGCGCTCAGGTCCATCTTCATCCAGCGCTTGCCGTCCATCTCCGCGCGGTCCTCCGCCGGAATCTCGACGTAGATGACCGTGCCGACCATCCGGACGATCGTCGCGTCGCCCTTCGCGTCCGTCGTCGTCATCTCGGCCTTGACCGGGTCGCCGAGGTCCAGGACGCCCTTCATCGAGACCTTCTCGCCGCCCGCCGTGCCTGACATCGTCACGGTCACCGAGTCGCTCTTGTCGGTGGCCTCGGCGGTCTTCTGCAGCGACCCCTTCAGGTCACTTGCCAGCAGCTCCAGGACGCTGGGCTGTTTCGGCGACTCGGATCCGCCGGTTGTCGTGCCGCATGCGGAGACAGCGAGCGCGGTGAGCGCCGAGACCGCAACCGTCACGGACTTCTTCCAAAACGACACGTACACGCCTCTTCCCCCGTCGAAATCCGGGGCTCTCCCCGGATAGATCGACGACACGCTAGCCCACGTGGCCGACATGGAGGGACCGCCTTATCGCCGGGCGCACAGAGATCGTTGATATCGGGGTGTCCTGTGGACGCGGACACCCCGATATCGACGGTGACTACTCCGGGACGCGGCGGTAGGCGCCGTCGCTGGCCGAGGTGGCCATCGAGGCGTACGCGCGCAGCGCCGCCGACACCGGGCGCTGCCGGTCGGTCGGGGTGTACGGCTTGTCGCGCTTCTCCTCGGCCACCCGTCGCGCCTCCAGCTCCTCGGCGGACACGTTCAGCTCGATCGACCGGCTCGGGATGTCGATGACGACCTCGTCGCCGTTGCGGACCAGGGCGATCAGCCCGCCGGAGGCCGCCTCGGGGGAGACGTGCCCGATGGAGAGGCCGGAGGTGCCGCCGGAGAAGCGGCCGTCGGTGAGCAGCGCACAGGACCGGCCCAGCCCACGTCCCTTGAGGAACGAGGTGGGGTAGAGCATCTCCTGCATGCCGGGGCCGCCCTTGGGCCCCTCGTAACGGATCACCACCACGTCCCCCGCGACGACCTGCTTGGCGAGGATCGCGGTCACCGCGTCGTCCTGCGACTCGTAGACCTTCGCCGGGCCGCGGAAGGTCAGGCAGTCGTCCGGCACGCCGGCGGTCTTCACCACGCTGCCCTCCGGTGCCAGGTTGCCGTGCAGGATCGCCAGCCCGCCGTCGGCGGAGTAGGCGTGCTCCAGGTCCCGGATGCAGCCGCCGGCCGCGTCGGTGTCCAGCGACGACCAGCGGTTGGTGGTGGAGAACGGCTCGACGGTACGCACGCCGCCCGGTGCGGCGTGGAACAGCTCGACGGCCGTCGGGGTCGGCGAGCCGCCGCGCACGTCCCAGTCGGACAGCCACTGGGCCAGCGAGGGGGAGTGCACGGCGTGCACGTCCCGGTTGAGCTGCCCGGCCCGGTCCAGCTCGCCGAGGATCGCCGGAATGCCGCCGGCCCGGTGCACGTCCTCCATGTGGTAATTGGGGGAGTTCGGCGCGACCTTGGCCAGGCAGGGCACCCGCCGGGAGATGGCGTCGATGTCGGCGACCCCGAAGTCCATCTCCGCCTCGCGGGCCGCGGCGAGCAGGTGCAGCACCGTGTTGGTGGAGCCGCCCATCGCCACGTCCAGGGCGACCGCGTTCTCGAAGGCGGCCTTGGAGGCGACCGTGCGGGGCAGCACCGAGTCGTCGTCGCCGTCGTACCACCGCTTGGAGATCTCCACGACGGTGCGGCCGGCCTCGACGAAGAGCGACCGGCGCGCGGCGTGGGTGGCCAACGTCGAACCGTTGCCGGGCAGCGCCAGCCCGATCGCCTCGGTGAGGCAGTTCATCGAGTTGGCGGTGAACATGCCGGAGCACGAGCCGCAGGTCGGGCAGGCGGAGCGCTCGATCTCACCGAGCTGCTCGTCGGTGACCGACTCGTTCGAGGAGGCGATCATCGCGTCGATCAGGTCGATCTTGCTGTGCACGACGCCCTCGATCGCCATCGTCTTGCCGGCCTCCATGGGGCCACCGGAGACGAAGACGGTCGGGATGTTGAGCCGCAACGCGGCCAGCAGCATCCCGGGGGTGATCTTGTCGCAGTTGGAGATGCAGACCAGGGCGTCCGCGCAGTGCGCGTTGACCATGTATTCCACCGCGTCGGCGATCAGTTCGCGGCTGGGCAGCGAGTAGAGCATGCCGCCGTGGCCCATCGCGATGCCGTCGTCGACCGCGATGGTGTTGAACTCCCGCCCCACCCCGCCGGCCTCGGCGACCGCGTCGGCGACCAGGCCACCCATGTCCTTGAGGTGGACGTGACCAGGCACGAACTGGGTGAAACTGTTGGCGATGGCGACGATCGGCTTGCCGAAATCGTCGTCGGTCATCCCGGTGGCCCGCCAGAGGGCCCGGGCGCCGGCCATCGTCCGACCGTGTGTGGAAGTCCTCGATCGCAGCTCAGGCATACCCACCAGCATGACACCATCGCCGCGCCAACCCTCCCGCGTATGCGCCGTGTCCCAACAGATGCACACCCAGCCCCCCAAGGCGCGCGCCGATCCGGCACTCTTGGAGGCGTGCATATCCCCCCGGGCATGGTCGCTGTCGCGGCGCTCAGCGGGCTCGTCGCCGCTGCCGCCGCCGTGCTGCTGACCGTGATCGCCGGGCGGCGGGTGGGGCCACGTCGGCCGGCACACGTGCTGCTCGCGGTGGCCGCCGGGGTCGCCCTGCTCAGCCTGCTGGCCGGGGTGGTCGCCGCGCTCAGCGCCCACCACCACTGGGCCGCCGAGCAGGGGCAGCGCACGGGCTGGGCGACCGCTGTGGCGATCGGCACGACGGTGAGTGGGCTGGCCTTCGCCGCCGGCCTGCTCTGGTTGCCGGGCGTGGCCGCCACCGCGGCGGGCCGGGCCCGGCTCGCCCTGGACGGGTTGGTCGTGGCGGCGGCGCTGTGGTTCGTCGGCTGGGTGCTCTTCTCCGAGCCCACCCGGTTGCTCGGCATGGCCACCCCGATGGCCTGCCCGGCGATCCTGGTGGCCACGGTGAGTGCCGCGCTCGGAGCCGGCCTCGCGGCGACAGTCATCTTCCGGGCCGCGCTACGCCGGCGACTGACCGCGCTGGGCCTCGGCATCAGCGCGGTCACCTGCGGCGGGATGGGGCTCAGCGCCGGGCTCTGCCAGGCCGGGCCGACCATGGCGCTGACCGGTGCGGCGGTGCTCGCCGCCGGTCTGCTGGCCGTCGCGCTCGCCGCGCACTGGGCCGACCGGCCGGGGCGGGCCGAGGTCGACCTGATGGATCGGGACGGCGAGTACGGGATCGCCCCGATGATCGCGATGACCGCCTCGGCGATACACCACCTCGCCCAGGACGGTCGCTTCACCGCGCCGGGCGTCGTGGCCGCCAGCGTGGAGGGCTTCGCCCTGGTGGCGCGGCAATACCTGACTCTTCGCGACGTCCGGGAGTACGCGGGCCGCCTGGTCGAGCGGGAGGCGCACTTTCGCGAGCTGGCGCACACCGACCCGCTGACCGCGCTGGCCAACCGGCGCGGGCTGCTGCGCGCACTGCACGCCGCCGCCGCGGCGGGCACTCCGTGCGTGCTGCTCGGTCTCGACCTGGACGGCTTCAAGAACGTCAATGACATGCATGGCCACGACGTGGGCGACGCCGTGCTGGCCGAGGTGGGCCGGCGGCTCCGGAGCAACCTGCGCCCCGGCGACGTGGCCGCCCGACTGGGCGGCGACGAGTTCGCCGTCCTCATGCAGGGTCAGCCGGCCGAGGCGGACCGCGTCGCCGAGCGGCTGCTCGGGGTGCTCAACCGGCCGTACGACGAGCCGGAGGGGCCGGTCTTCCTGTCGGTGAGCATCGGGGTGGCCGGGTGGGCCGGCGAGCCGGACGTGGAGCTGCTGCTGCGCCACGCCGACCTGGCACTGCGCTACGCCAAGCAGCGCGGCAAGAACCGGATCGAACGCTACGACGCCGCGTACGACAAGTTGCTGCGCCGACGCACGACGGTGGAGCACGAGCTGCGTGGCGCCATCGATCGTGACGAGCTGCGGTTGGCCTTCCAGCCGGTGGCGTCGCTGCCGTCGGTGCGGCCGGTCGGCGCGGAGGCGCTGCTGCGCTGGCACCACCCCGAGCTGGGCAACGTCGGTCCGGACGAGTTCATCCCGCTCGCCGAGGAGTGCGGCATGATCGCCCCGCTGGGGGCCTGGGTGCTGCACCAGGCCTGTTACCAGCTCTCCCGGTGGCTGGCGGACGGCCACGACGTCTGGGTGTCGGTGAACGTCTCCCCGCACGAGTTGCACGCCCCGGCGTACGTGGTCCAGGTCGCCGAGGCGCTGCGCGCCCACCACGTGCCGCCGCAGCGGCTGGTGTTGGAGGTCACCGAGCACGCGGTCGCCACCGACCTGGACGAGCTGATCCGGCGGCTGACCGCGCTGCGGTTGACCGGCGTGCGGATCGCGCTCGACGACTTCGGGGCCGGCTACTCGTCGCTGGGGCAGTTGCGCCGGCTGCCGATCGACATCCTGAAGATCGACCACAGCCTGGTGGCCGAGCACGAGCCGGTCCGGCCGGTCGACCGGGACGGCCCGGCCTTCGCCCCGATGGTCGACATCGTGATGCGGTTGGGCCACCAGTTGGGGCTGGAAGTGATCGCCGAGGGGGTGACCGCGCCGACCGAGTTGGCCGCGGTGGTGGCCGCCGGTTGCCGGTTCGGCCAGGGCGCGCTCTTCGGCTGGGGAGTGCCGGCCGAGCACCTGGAAGCGATGCTGGAGGCGGCCACGTCACCGGGCGCGCGGTCCGCGCCACCGCCCGCGCCACCGCCCGCGCCACGCCGGGTCCCGGGTGGGTACGCACAGGTCACGCCGCCTGCCGATGGCGCGTCGTCGGGCGACGCGCCGACGTCCGTTGACCAACATGTGGGAGCAGTTGACTCATCGCGTGAGATGCGTCAGGCTTAGCCGCATGTCGTCGTACCGGTCGCTGCGAGTACTTACCTGAGCGCACTCTCCCTCATTGAGAGTGCGCTGGCCCCGTGCATCTGCACGAGGGCCGTTTTTATTGCCATCGGAACCTGGCGAGGCGGGCCCCGCCCGTGTCGCATCGCTTGACTAGCCACCAGCCACTCCAGCCGAAGGCCAGAACCGCCATGACGAGACCCACGCCCGAGACCCTCGCCCACTCCGCCCGCCGGGCCCGCGCGGCCGCCGACCCGACAGTCGACGTCGACCCGGCCGCCGCGCGTCCCGCGGCCACCCCGGCCGCCCCGGCGGTACGGCCATCCGCTCCGGCCCAGGTCTCCGGGGCCGGCTCGCTCGTGCGGTCCCTCGAGGCGCTCGACGTCGACGTCGTCTTCGGCATTCCCGGCGGCGCGATCCTGCCGGCATACGACCCGCTCTACGACTCCTCCGTCCGGCACATCCTGGTCCGGCACGAGCAGGGCGCGGGGCACGCGGCGACCGGGTACGCGCAGGCCACCGGCAAGGTCGGCGTGTGTATCGCCACCTCCGGGCCGGGCGCGACGAACCTGGTCACCCCGATCGCCGACGCGTACATGGACTCGGTGGCGATGGTGGCGATCACCGGCCAGGTGGCCCGACCGATGATCGGCACCGACGCCTTCCAGGAGGCGGACATCCAGGGCATCACCCTGCCGATCACGAAGCACAACTTCCTCGTCCAGACCGCCGAGGAGATCCCGCAGGTGCTGGCCGAGGCGTTCCACCTGGCCAGCAGCGGCCGGCCCGGCCCGGTGCTCGTCGACATCCCCAAGGACGTGCTCCAGGCGCCGACCACCTTCACCTGGCCGCCCACCCTGGGCCTGCCCGGCTACCGGCCCACCCTGCACCCGCACGGCAAGCAGATCCGGGAGGCGGCCCGGCTGATGGCCGCCGCCCGCCGGCCGGTGCTCTACGTCGGTGGCGGGGTGCTCAAGGCCGGTGCCACGGACGGGCTGCGCCAGTTGGCCGAGCTGACCGGCATCCCGGTCATCACCACGCTCATGGCGCTCGGCGCGTTCCCCGACTCGCATCAGCAGCACCTGGGCATGCCCGGCATGCACGGCACGGTCGCCGCGGTCTACGGCCTGCAGAAGTCGGATCTGATCGTCGCGCTCGGCGCGCGCTTCGACGACCGGGTCACCGGCAAGTTGGACTCGTTCGCCCCGGACGCGACGGTGGTCCACGCGGACATCGACCCTGCCGAGATCGGCAAGAACCGGCACGTGGACGTGCCGATCGTCGGGGACGCCAAGCACGTCATCGACGAGCTGATCGCCGCGGTGACCGTCGAGCGGTCAGCGGGGCGTACCACCGATCTGGGTGACTGGTGGACGCAGCTGGACGACCTGCGCAACCGCTACCCGCTCGGCTATGAGGAGCCGTCGGACGGCACGCTCTCCCCGCAGTACGTGATCAAGCGGCTGGGCGAGATCGTCGGCCCGGATGCGATCTTCGTGGCCGGGGTGGGCCAGCACCAGATGTGGGCGTCCCAGTTCATCTCCTACGAGAAGCCGTACACCTGGTTGAATTCCGGTGGTCTCGGCACGATGGGTTACGCGGTGCCGGCGGCGATGGGCGCCAAGGTCGGCAAGCCGGACACGGTGGTCTGGGCGGTCGACGGTGACGGCTGCTTCCAGATGACCAACCAGGAGCTGGCCACCTGCGCGTTGGAGGGCATCCCGGTCAAGATCGCCGTCATCAACAACGGCAACCTCGGCATGGTCCGGCAGTGGCAGACGCTGTTCTACAACGAGCGCTACTCCAACACCGAGCTCGGCACCCACAAGCACCGCATCCCCGACTTCGTCAAGCTCGCGGAGGCGCTGGGCTGCGTCGGTCTGCGCTGCGAGAACGCGGACGACGTGGACAAGACCATCGCCGCCGCCATGGAGATCAACGACGCCCCGGTGGTGATCGACTTCGTGGTCGGCAAGGACGCGATGGTCTGGCCGATGGTGGCCGCCGGCACCAGCAACGACGAGATCATGTTCGCCCGCGACGTCCGCCCGACCTTCGACGAGGATGACATCTGACATGAGTGAGCACAGCGAACGAATCCTTGCCCAGGGTCGTGGCACCACCGAGCGAAGCGAGGCCCCGGCATGACCATGCACACCCTCTCCGTCCTGGTGGAGAACAAGCCCGGCGTGCTCGCCCGGGTCTCCGGCCTGTTCTCCCGGCGCGGGTTCAACATCGACAGTCTCGCCGTCGGCGAGACCGAGAACCCGGACGTCTCGCGGATCACCATCGTGGTCAACGCCGAGTCGTCGCCGCTGGAGCAGGTCACCAAGCAGCTCAACAAGCTGGTCAACGTGCTCAAGATCGTCGAGCTGGACCCGCAGGTCTCGGTCGCCCGGGAGTTGCTGCTGGTCAAGGTCCGCGCCGACCGGTCCGCCCGGTCCCAGGTGCTGGAGACCGTCAACCTGTTCCGCGCCCGGGTCGTCGACGTCGCACCGGACACGCTGACCATCGAGGCCACCGGCACCCCGGACAAGCTCGACGCGCTGCTGCGCGATCTCGAAGCCTTCGGCATCAAGGAAATGGTCCAGTCCGGGTTGGTGGCGATCGGGCGCGGCTCGCGTTCGATCACCGCCGGTCCCGCGCTGCGGGCCGCCTGACCGCCACCGGTCGGCCCCGCTGGGCCGTGACCGAACCCATCCGCACAGACCACGACGGGCCGCCCCGGCCGTCGTACGAAAGGGAAGTTCTCATGAGCGTTGAGGTGTACTACGACGACGATGCCGACCTCGGCCTGATCCAGGCCAGGAAGGTCGCGGTGATCGGCTACGGCAGCCAGGGTCACGCCCACGCGCTGTCGCTGCGTGACTCGGGCGTCGACGTGGTGATCGGTCTGCCGGAGGGCTCGAAGAGCCGTCCCAAGGCCGAGGAGCAGGGCTTCCGGGTTCTCACGCCGGCACAGGCCTCCGCCGAGGCCGACGTGATCATGGTGCTCGCACCGGACACCGCGCAGCGTTCCATCTACACGGAGTCGATCGCCCCGAACCTCGCCGCGGGCAAGGCCCTCTTCTTCGGCCACGGCTTCAACATCCGGTACGACCTGATCAAGCCGCCGGCCGACGTGGACGTGGCGATGGTCGCGCCGAAGGGCCCCGGCCACCTGGTCCGCCGCCAGTACGCCGACGGCAAGGGCGTGCCCTGCCTCGTCGCCGTCGAGCAGGACGCCAGCGGCAACGCGTTCGCCCTCGCCCTCGCGTACGCCAAGGGGATCGGCGGCACCCGCGCCGGCGCGATCAAGACCACCTTCACCGAGGAGACCGAGACCGACCTCTTCGGCGAGCAGGCGGTGCTCTGCGGCGGCGCCTCGGCGCTGGTGCAGACCGGGTTCGAGGTGCTCACCGAGGCGGGCTACGCCCCGGAGGTCGCCTACTTCGAGTGCCTGCACGAGCTGAAGCTGATCGTCGACCTCATGTACGAGGGCGGCATCGCGAAGATGCGCTACAGCATCTCCGACACCGCCGAGTACGGCGACCTCTCCCGCGGCCACCGCATCATCGACTCCCGGGTCAAGGACGAGATGCGCAAGATCCTGGGTGAGATCCAGTCCGGCGAGTTCGCCCGCGAGTGGGTCGCCGAGGACGAGGCCGGCCGGCCCAACTTCACCAAGTGGCAGGCCGAGGGTGCGGCGCACCCGATCGAGGAGACCGGTAAGAAGCTGCGCGGCATGATGAGCTGGGTCGACCGCCCGATCACCGAGACCGCCTGACGGTCCGGACGACAACTCCTACCGGACCCGGGCCGGCGCTCTCCCCAGCGCCGCGCCCGGGCCGGCGGCTCTCTCCCCGCTGCTCCCAGGCGCCCCGTGCGCCCGCGCCAAAATCCGCGCAACATCAGGGATGGTGGCCCCTCGGGGCCTCAGGAGGCAGCTATTTCCCTGATCTTGCGCGGATCTTGGCGTTCTGGGCCCGCGGGCGGTCGACGCTCCCGTGCGCAACCACGTGCGGCGTCAGCGGTCGGCGTCTTGCGGGCGTGACCGTTTCGGTGAGGTGAACGGTCGATGTCCGTCGCTCGACCGGGCGTGTGAGGGCACTCACCCCACAGACCAGAACACGCCGCCCGGCCCGGCCCCTACGATCGCCTGTAGGTGCAGCAGCCGGCACCTGACGGCCACGGCACGGATCAGCGCAGGGCGCAGTGCGGCGCCCCGCCACCGCGCCGATCGCAAACACGACCTCTACGAGGACCGATGAATCCTGTCGTACTGATCGCCGAAGAACTCGCCCCCGCCGCCATCGAGGTGCTCGCCCACGACTTCGACGTCCGTCACGTCGACGGCACCGACCGTCCGGCCCTGCTCTCGGCGCTCTCCGAGGCCCACGCCGTCATCGTGCGCAGCGCGACCCAGATCGACGCGGAGGCCGTCGCCGCCGCGCCGCGGCTCAAGGTGGTCGCCCGGGCGGGTGTCGGGCTGGACAACGTCGAGGTGCCGGCCGCCACCGCGCGGGGCGTGATGGTCGTCAACGCGCCCACCTCCAACATCGTCTCCGCCGCCGAGCAGGCCGTCGCGCTGCTGCTCGCCGTCGCCCGCAACACCGCGAGCGCCAGTGCCGCGCTCAAGGCGGGGGAGTGGAAGCGGTCGAAGTACACAGGCGTCGAGGTGCAGGGCAAGACCGTCGGCGTGGTCGGGCTCGGTCGCATCGGCGTGCTCTTCGCACAGCGCATCGCCGCGTTCGGCACCCGGCTGATCGCGTACGACCCGTACATCCAGCCGGCCCGTGCGGCGCAGCTCGGCGTCCGCCTGGTCGGGCTGGAGGAGCTGCTGCGGGAGAGCGACTTCATCTCCATCCACCTGCCCAAGACCCCGGAGACGGTGGGCCTGATCGGTGAGAAGGAGCTGGCGATCGTCAAGCCCGGCGTCCGCATCGTCAACGCCGCCCGTGGTGGCCTCGTCGACGAGCAGGCCCTCGCGAACGCCATCGCCGAGGGTCGGGTCGCCGGTGCCGGCATCGACGTGTACAGCAAGGAGCCGTGCACCTCCTCGCCGCTGTTCGCCTTCGACAACGTGGTGGCCACCCCGCACCTGGGCGCCTCCACCAACGAGGCGCAGGACAAGGCCGGTCTCGCCGTGGCCAAGAGCGTCAAGCTCGCGTTGCAGGGCGAGTTCGTGCCGGACGCGGTAAACGTGCAGGCCGGCGGCGTGGTCGCCGAGGACGTGCGCCCGCTGCTGCCGCTGGCCGAGAAGCTCGGCCGGGCGTTCACCGCGGTCGCCGGCGGCATCGCCGCGAGCGTCACGGTCGAGGTCCGTGGCGAGATCGTCGCGCACGACGTGTCGGTGCTCAAGCTCGCCGCGACGAAGGGCCTGTTCAGCTCGGTCGTCGAGGAGCAGGTCACCTACGTCAACGCCCCGCACCTGGCCGCCGAGCGTGGCGTCGAGGTCACCCTGACGACGCTGGCCGAGACGGCCGAGCAGCCCACCCTGGTCACCGTACGCGGCGCCCTGCCGGACGGCCGGACGGTAAGTGTCTCCGGCACGGTCACCCACTCGGGTGCTCGCGACGTGCTCAAGCTGACCGAGGTGGACGGCTTCGACGTGGAGATCGGCGCCGAGGGCATCCTGCTCTTCCTGCGCTACGCGGACCGGCCCGGTGTCGTGGGCACGGTCGGCACCCTGCTCGGCGAGTCGGGCATCAACATCGCCGCCATGCAGGTGGCTCGGCGTGAGGCGGGCGGCGAGACGCTGATGACGCTCACCGTCGACCAGGCGCTCGGTGCCGACCTGCTCACCTCGGCCGCCGACTCGATCGGCGCCACCGCGGCCAGCGCCGCCGACCTTCGCGACGAATAGTCCACGGCACGCGGCATGGGGGCCCGGCGATCCGCTGGGCCCCTTTGTCGTACCCCGGGGTGGGGGTCGAACCCGCACCGGGTCGGATCAGCCGGCCCGCCGGGCAGCCGATCAGCCGGCCACCTGGGCGGCTGGTCGGTCGGATCGATCAGCCGGGCAGTCGGGCCGGGGGCGGGTAGACCGAGCCGTCCTGCGGGTCGAAGAGCATCAGCCCGTGCTCGCCGGCCAGCCGCTCGATGTCCAGTAGCACCTGGTCCGGGCAGGTCGGGTGCAGGTTCAGCTCGACATGGTCGTGGGCGGCGTGCAGTGGAGCCACCGCCCACGGGCTGTCCGCGCCGGGGTGACGGTCCGGATAGGAGGCGGTGATCGCCCGGTAGAAGCCGACCACCCGCGGGTCCGGGTAACGGTCCACGTGTCGCCCCTGTCGGCAACCGTCGACCGCTGTCCGTACGTCCTCGGGCGTCGCCCCGTCCTCCAGGGCCCACACGCTCAGATCGAAACTCACGGCGGATAGCGTGCCATCCGCCGTTCACCATGTCGAAACTGCCTCACCGCCGGTCCCGCGGTCTCCCGTCACGACGGTCCGGTGTAGAGACTCTTGCGTCGAGTTGCGTCGATTCGCTAGCGTACGTACTGCGGTTACTGGCCGAGTGCGAGGCGCCGGCCCGTCTTCGGGTGACGCGGTCGACGTCCGACCCGACCGGTCCGCACCCCTCGATTGTGCGAGCCACGCGCACTCGTCGCTGATCGGCCCCCACGGTCGTTGCCGAGAGCGTGGGGGCCGATCGCAAGCCCGACCGGTCGTCGACCACCGAGGCGGTGTGTCCGCCCGGCAGCGGGCGACCGAGGTGCGAATCGGGCCGGAGCGCCGCGGTGAGACGGGCTCGATGTGGCGCTGGTGTGCCCAGCGGCGATGTGTTCAGCGCTGGTCTGCTCCGCGCGTTGGTGTGTTCAGCGCCGGTGTGCGAAGAGCGCGCGATAGTCGGAGTTGCCGCGGAACCACGCCAGGCCGGTGGGGCCGGCGGCGTAGAGGGCGGTGGCGTAGCCGTCGGCGATCGTCAGGTCGGGGCCCACGACGGTGGCGGCGACGAGCTGGTCGGCCGGCTCGCCGGTGTGCGGGTCCACCACGTGCCCCTGCCGCCCACTCACCCCGGAGGTGCCGACCGCGCCGGCGGTCATCTCCAGCACCAGTGGCGCGCGCTCGGGTGCGGTCGGGTGGTGCACGGCGACCCGCCAGGGCCCGCCGTGCGGTGCGTGGCCACGGACGACGAGGTCGGCCCCGGTGACGACGGCGTAGTCGTGGATGCCGGCGGCCCGAAGCCTCTGCGCGACGCGTTCCACCGCCCAGCCACCGAGCAGGCCACCCGGGTCGAAGCCGCCGGGCACCGCCCAGGCGTCGAACCATCCGTCGGTGGCCGCGCGCATGGCGGCGCAGCGGTCCACCAGGTCGGCGAGCGGGGGGTACGAGTCAGGGCTGATCTCGCCCCGACGCAGCCGGGAGACCAGGCTCTCCGGCCGGTTGGGGCCGTAGGTGAGGTCGATGGCGCGCAACTCCGCGACGCTGTCCCGCAGGGCGTCGCCCACGCCCCGGCGGCCGAGCCACTCGGGGGCGTTGAGGAGCAGGGTGTATTCGGCGGTCGCCGTGCGGACGGTGTGCTGCACCGCGATCCGGCCCTCGGTGGCGCCGCCCGGGTCGATGCGGTGCCGGCGGCTGCCGAGGCGGAGGTCGGGCCGGCGGTTGCGGAACGCCGACGGGTCCGGCCAGCGGGTCCGCGGCTGCTCGTCGATGCGCATCGCATCTGCCCCCTCGCACTCGGCGCCGCGTCGTCGCGGCCAGCGGTCGACGGGCCCCCGCGACCCGCCGCCCACCAGGTTAGGCAGCGCAGATGATCGCCTCATGAATCCCAGCTGAGAGGCTGCTGTGCATTACGCTTTCCCACCTGCTGGACGTCGCGTACCGGGAGGCGGGACGGCGACGTACCGTTGCCCGGTACGGAACCGTTGAGCAGAGGAGTGCGGTCGTGGCGCGGATCGCGGTGGTGGCCGGGGACGGCATCGGGCCCGAGGTGGTCGCGCAGGCCCGCAAGGTCCTCGACGCGGTGCTGCCCGACGTGCAGGCCACCGAGTACGACCTCGGCGCGGCCCGCTGGCACCGTACCGGAGAGGTCCTGCCCGACTCGGTGCTGACCGAGCTGGCCGGGCACGACGCGATCCTGCTCGGCGCGGTCGGTGACCCGACGGTCCCGCCGGGTGTGCTCGAGCGAGGGCTGCTGCTCAAGCTCCGGTTCGCCTTCGACCAGTACGTCAACCTGCGTCCCTCCCGCCTCTGGCCCGGCGTCGTCGGCCCGCTGGGCAGTGTGAAGCCGGGCGAGGTCGACCTCGTGGTGGTGCGCGAGGGCACCGAGGGCCTCTACGCCGGGGCCGGTGGTTCACTGCACCGGGACACCCCCGCCGAGGTCGCCACGGAGGAGAGCCTGAACACCCGGCACGGCGTGGAGCGGGTGATCCGCGACGCGTTCGCCCGCGCCGGTCGCCGCGAGCGGCGCAAGGTCACCCTTGTGCACAAGACCAACGTGCTCACCCACGCCGGCTCGCTCTGGTCGCGCACCTTCGACGCGGTCGCCGCCGAGCACCCGGACATCGCCACCGAGTACCAGCACGTCGACGCCGCCGCCATGTTCCTGGTCACCCAGCCGCAGCGCTACGACGTGGTGGTCACCGACAACCTGTTCGGCGACATCCTCACCGACATCGCCGCCGCCGTCACCGGTGGGATCGGGTTGGCGGCCAGTGGCTGCATCAACCCCGAGGGCGCGTTCCCCTCGATGTTCGAGCCGGTGCACGGCTCCGCGCCGGACATCGCCGGGCAAGGCATCGCCGACCCGGTCGCCGCCGTGCTCTCCGCCGCGCTCCTGCTGGAGCAGCTCGGGCACAGCGAGTCCGCCGACCGGGTCAACGCCGCGGTCGCCGCCGAGCTGGCCAGCCGTACTCCGGGTGTGACGCTGCGTACCGAAGAGGTCGGCGACCGGCTCGCCGCCCACGCCGTAGCCTGACCGGCCCGGCATCGGCCTGGCCGGGCACCCCTTCCAGCCCGAGTGGCGTTACCCGCTGAACGACCGTTCGGGGTAAGTTTCTGGCACAGCCCATACGGTGTGCGGTCCCGCATGCCGTTGTCCCGCAGGGAGGTCAGCGCGATGAGCGGTGGTGACATGCTCGACTTCGAGATCCGTCCGAATCCCGCGCCGGTATCGGCCGCCGATCGGGCCGCCCTGCTGGCCAACCCCGGGTTCGGCCGCGTCTTCACCGACCACATGGTCACCGTGCGTTACGCCGAGGGCAAGGGTTGGTACGACGCCCGGGTGGAGGCGCGCGGTCCGATTCCGATGGACCCGGCCAGCGCGGTGCTGCACTACGCGCAGGAGATCTTCGAGGGGTTGAAGGCGTACCGGACGGCCGACGGTGGCGTGACGATGTTCCGGCCGGATGCCAACGCCGCCCGCTTCGTCACCTCGGCGCAGCGGATGGCGATGCCGGTGCTGCCGCCCGAGGTGTTCGTCGACTCGCTGCACAAGCTCATCGAGATCGACCGGGACTGGATCCCCACCGGCGCGGACGGCAGCCTCTACCTGCGGCCGTTCATGTTCGCCAGCGAGGTCTTCCTCGGCGTCCGCCCGGCCAACGAATACCTCTACATGGTGATCGCCTCGCCGGTCGAGTCGTACTTCAGCGGTGGGGTCAAGCCGGTCACCGTCTGGGTCTCACCCGACTACACCCGGGCCGCACCCGGTGGCACCGGCGCGGCCAAGTGCGGCGGCAACTACGCCGCGTCGCTGGCCGCCCAGGCCGAGGCGATCGAGGCCGGCTGCGACCAGGTCGTCTTCCTGGACGCGGTGGAGCGCCGGTTCGTGGACGAGCTGGGTGGCATGAACGTCTTCTTCGTCTACGACGACAACTCGATCGTCACCCCGCCGCTGACCGGCACGATCCTGCCGGGCATCACCCGCGACGCGGTCCTCACGCTGGCCGGGGCAGCCGGGCACCGGGTCGAGGAGCGGCCGGTCAGCTTCGCCGACTGGCAGGCCGACGCGGCCAGCGGTCGCCTCCGGGAGGTGTTCGCCTGCGGCACCGCCGCGGTGGTCACCCCGATCGGTCAGGTCCGCTTCCCGGACGGCGAGTTCCTGGTCGGCGGTGGCGAGCCCGGCCGGGTCACCATGACCCTCCGTGAGCAGTTGATGGACATCCAGCGTGGCAAGACCGCCGACGAGTACGGCTGGGTGCAGCGGGTCCTCTGACCGACGCGGCTGGCCGGCCCGTCCCCACCGGACGGGCCGGCGCAGTCGGCTGCGCCTCGGCGGGCTGCGCCTCGGTCGGCTGGGCCTCGGCGGGTTACGCCTCGGTCGGCTCGTCGAGCAGGTGGTCGCGGAGCGCGGCGAGCTGCTCGTCGGTCACCCCGGCATGGCGCAGGTACGCCTCGATCGAGCCGTACCCCTCGCGTAGTTCGTCGAGGAAGATCTGCATCGCCTCGGCGGGCGAGGCCAGGAACGGCGCTGGCACGTTCACGCTGGTCGGGCTGGTGGTCTTCAGCCAGGCACTGAACCGGGCCGACGCCTCGGTGCTGAGCGCGTAGTCCGCCGTGATGTCCGCGTCGTCGACACCGAGCACGGCGAGGGTCAGCGCACAGACGATGCCGGTGCGGTCCTTGCCGGCGACGCAGTGCACCACCACCGGGGCGTTCGCGGAGTCGGCGATCAGCCCGACCGCCTCGGCCAGCCCGGCGGTGCCGGTCTGGGCCAGGTCGGCGTACCGGTCCGCGAGGTAACGGGCCAGGCTGGCACCCTCCTCGTGCGGTGTGCCCGCCCAGTCCTCGTGCTCCGGGTGGATGTTCCGGTAGGTCAGCCCCTGGTACGCCGGCACCCGGCCGTCCCGTTGCACCTCGCTGGGGCGGCGCAGGTCGATGACGGTGCGGATCCCGATCGCGGCGAACGCGTCCTGGTCCTGCTCGGTGAGGCGGTGCAGCGAGTCGGAACGGAAGAGCCGGCCCCGGCGTACGGGTCGGTCGCCGTGGCCGAGGTAGCCACCGACCTCCCGGAAGTTGAAGGTGGCGGGCAACGAGATCTGGCGGCTGTCGTCGATGGCGTCCACGTGCACACGGTAACGGCCGGCGGGGCCGCACCCCACCGGCCGTCGGGTCGAACAGTTATCGGGCGGTGCCCGGCGGGAGGGCGCCGTACGTCTCGTCGTAGTAGCCGCCCAACTGATCCCGGTAGCTCGGGTCGCTGTGGCTGCTCTCGTCGTACTCCGGGGCGGCCTTGATCTGGTCCCGGGTCCGGTCGACGGAAACGGTGCGCTGGTCGTGGTCGACCTGGTTGACGGTGCCGGCCGGCAGCATCACCTTCTTGCCGAAGATCCAGGGGCCGGTGTCCACCACCAGGTAGCTGCCGCCCACCTCGTGGCTGGCACTGTCGATCTTGCCGACTCCGCCGTCACTGGCCTCGACCTTGTAGCCGACCAGGTCGGCGTCGGCCACCCCGGCCTGGTCCCGGTACCGCCAGGGGTCGAACGTGCCGGCCGGCGCGCCGCCGGGCACGGCACCCTGGTCGCCGCCGCGCAGCGGGTCCGGCCCGGCGTGGGTGGCGTGCGGATCGATGCTGTCCATGCCGTTCACTCCTGACTGTCGCCGATCGTCTCGGCGTAGGCGGGTACGTCGTCCCCGCAGGAGCTACCCGGCCGTCGGGGGCCGGAAACGGCGAGCGACCAAGGGCTCGGCGGCGGGCCGAGGGCCGTGGGTGCGGCGACGGGTCGAGGCCGCGGCGGCGGTTCGCGGGCCGCGAGGTGTGGCGACGGGCCGACGCCGCGAGGTGCGGTGTCGGCCCGTCGGGGCGTACCTGCTCAGGCGAGGGCGGCCTCGGCGTCCAGGGTGACCGCCGCGGCGTGCACCACGGCGGAGATCCGCAGCGCCTCGTGCACCTGCTCCCGGGTGAAGCCGCTGGCCCGCAGCTTCTTCTCGTGCAACTCCAGGCACACGCCGCAGCCGGTGATCGCCGACACGGCGAGGCACCAGAATTCGAAGTCGCCCTTGTCCACGCCGGGCCGCGCGATGATCCGCATCCGCAGCCGGGCCGGCATCGAGGCGTACTGGTCGTCGCCGATGAGGTGCTTGGCCCGGTAGTAGATGTTGTTCATCGCCATGATCGCGGCGGCGCCCTTGGCCGCCTCGACACCCTCCGGCCCGAGGTGCCCGAGCGCCTCGGCCGCGATCTCCCGCAGCACCACGGGGTTGCGGGCGGCGACCGCACAGGCCAGCGCGGTGCCCCAGGTCTGCGTCGGGGTCAGCGTCGAGGTGCCGACCGTGGAGCCCAGGTTGAGCTTGATGTCCCTGGCGTACTCCGGCAGGGCCGCCTTGATCGCGTCCAGGCCCATGGTCAGACCCCGGCGCCGGCGAGGAGGGCGTTGGCGTCGCGGGTGTCGCCGTCCCTGTTCCAGTTGCCCGGGCACAGCTCGTCGGTCCGCAGCGCGTCGAGCACCGGCAGCACCTCGGAGACGTTGAGCGCCTTGTTGGCGTCCACAGACACGCGGGCGGTGAGTTCGTACTCGGGGAAGCGGTCACCGACAGTGAGCACAGGTCCTCCTTTTGGGCGGCACGGTGGCTGTAACTGGATCTTTCCAGATGTTTCCGCATGGCTGTTTTCGCCGGTTGGCAGCCTAGGGGCTGCTGAAGCCGAGCACCGATGGCGGGCTCCAGGCCGCCCCCGGACCGAATGCACCCTCCGTAGTCATCTCGGTATGTGGATTGTCCTTCCCACATTCGGGGGCGAGTGGCACAGTGGTGACCGTGAGCAACACCTCCCTGATTATTGCGACCTAGCGCGCCGGCTCTCCCCTCCGCCGAGCGCGCAGACCTCCCGCACCCGCGGGAGGTCTTTTTGTTGCTCAGAGAAAGGATCCTGATGACGTTCCAGGTCTACGACACGACCTTGCGCGACGGCGCCCAGCGCGAGGGGCTCACCTACTCGGTGGTCGACAAGCTGGCGGTGGCCCGGCTGCTCGACGAGTTCGGCGTCGGCTTCATCGAGGGCGGCTGGCCGGGTGCGGTGCCCAAGGACACCGAGTTCTTCCGCCGGGCGCGCACCGAACTGGACCTGCGGCACGCCGTGCTCGTCGCGTTCGGCTCCACCCGCAAGGCCGGTGTCGCGGTCGCCGAAGACCCCCAGGTGCGCGCCCTGCTGGACGCGCAGACCCCGGCCGTGGCCCTGGTCGCCAAGGCCGACACCCGACACGTCGAACGCGCGCTGCGCACCACCGGCGCGGAGAACCTGGCGATGATCCACGACACCGTCAGCCACCTCGTCCGCGAGGGCCGCCGGGTCTTCGTCGACGGCGAACACTTCTTCGACGGCTACCGACACGACCCCGCGTACGGCGCGGCCGTGGTGCAGACCGCGTTGGCCGCCGGCGCCGAGCGGATGGTGCTCTGCGACACCAACGGCGGCATGCTGCCGTCCCAGGTGACCGCCGTCATCACCGATCTGACCGACCGGCTGGGGATCGACCCCGCGCTGCTCGGCATGCACGCCCAGAACGACACCTCCTGCGCGGTGGCCAACACGATCGCCGCCGTGGAGGCGGGCGTCCGCCACGTGCAGGGCACCGCCAACGGGTACGGCGAACGTCCGGGCAACGCCGACATCTTCGCGGTCGCCGCCAACCTCCAACTCAAGCTCGGCATGCCGGTCCTACCGGAGGGCTGCCTGGCGCAGATGGTGCGGGTCTCGCACGCCATCGCCGAGATCGCCAACATCGCCCCCGACACCCACCAGGCGTACGCCGGGGCCGCCGCCTTCGCCCACAAGGCGGGGCTGCACGCGAGCGCGATCAAGGTCGACCCGTTGCTCTACAACCACGTGGACCCGTCGGTGGTGGGCAACGACATGCGGATCCTGATCACCGAGATGGCCGGCCGGGCCAGCGTCGAGCTCAAGAGCCGCGAGCTCGGTCTGGACCTGGCCGCCAGTCCGGAGGCGCTGACCCGGGTCACCAAGCGGGTCAAGGAGTTGGAGGCCGGCGGGTGGTCCTTCGAGGCCGCGGACGCCTCCTTCGAGCTGCTGGTCCGCTCCGAGCTGCCGGAGGGCGGCCCGGCCCGACCGTTCACTCTGGAGTCGTACCGGGTGCTCGTCGAGCACCGTGAGGACGGTTCGGTGGTCTCCGAGGCGACCGTCAAGATCCGGGTACGTGGAGAGCGGGTGATCGCCACCGCCGAGGGCAACGGCCCGGTCAACGCGCTCGACGAGGCGCTGCGGGTGGGGCTCGCGCGGCACTACCCACAGCTGCGCGCCTTCGAGCTGGCCGACTACAAGGTCCGCATCCTCGAGGGCAGTCACGGCACCGGCGCGGTGACCCGGGTGCTGCTGGAGACCGCCGACGGCACCGGCCGCGACTGGACGACGGTAGGCGTACACCCCAACGTCGTCGAGGCCAGCTGGCACGCCCTGATCGACGCCCTCACCTACGGCCTGGCCCCCACCACGGTCTAACCATCTCACCCCACCCCACCCCCGCGATCTAGCACTTCGTGTCGCCCGTTCGCGGCTCTTGGCCCGCTAACTGAGGGCAGAAAGTGCAAGATCACGGTGGGGTGGGGAGGGTGAGGGTCGCGAGGACGGGGCGGTGGTCGCTGCCGGGGAGGGCGAGCACCCGCACCGAGCGGACCGCGATGCGCCGGTCGACCAGCACGTGGTCGATGGTGACCGGTGGGATGAGGTCACCGTCGTACGGGCCCCAGGTGCCGACCAGGCCCTCGCCAGCGGCGTCGGCGGCGTCGACGTAACCGGTGCGCAGCAGGGCTCGCAGCGGGCCGTGGTCGAGGGTCGCGTTGAAGTCCCCGGCGAGGATCTGCAGGCCGCCGTCCGGAGTGGCCGGTGGCTGCGCGGTCAGGTCGGCACGCCAGGGACCGACCTGGTCGAGCGCGTACGGCGCGGAGGGGTGCGCCGACTCGACCCGCACCGGGGGTGCGCCGGGGATCGTCACCGTCCCGTACGCCTGGGTGAAGCCCCAGCCGTTGAGGTTGCGCCGAAGGCCGACGTCGGTGAGCGGCCACCGCGAGTAGAGCCCGGAGCCGGGAGTGCCGACCTCCGGGTTGAGTTGGCGGTGCGGCAGCAGCCGGTCGAGGCCGAGCTGATCCAGGGCGGTCCGCGCGTCCGGCGTGAACTCCTGCACGGTGAGCACGTCCACCTCGTGCCGCCGGACCAGCTCGACCAACGTCCGCGCGTCGCCCGTCCCGGCGAGCAGGTTGGCGGTGAGTAGCCGCACGGTCGGCCCGGCCGCCGCGGGCTGCGGAGCGGCCAACGCCCGGGGTGCGACGACGCCGAGCAGCGCCACCGCCGCCAGGGCCGCGACCGCCGCCGGCCACCATCGCCGCAGGGCGAGTGCGAGGGCCAGGGGCAGCACGCTGACACCTGCGATGTACGGCGTGAAGGCGAGCGCCTGCACCAGTGGACCCCGGTCGAGGCCGAGCAGTCGGACGGCGGCCCAGAGGGCTGTCGGCGCGATCGTCAGCCAGCAGAGCACCGTGCCGAGTCGCGCACTGCGGTACCACCTCGGCGCGGGGGTGGGCCTGGTCGGGCCGTCGACGATCATGACGGTGATCCTAGTGGGCGCTCCGAATGCAATTCGTGAATGGTGACGCCTTCACATTTCACAGTTTGTCTGACGGCTGGTCGACAGCTCAATAAAGTGAGATCAACTATTGACGGCTGGCTTTTTGCGGTGCTACGTTCCATCTGGTTCAAGCGACGCCACTCTGAGTAGTAATCCCAGCTCAGATGGGATGTAGAACGTTCAGAAATCAACCTCACCGGTTGCCAGTGGGCTAGGTTTTCCGCACCCCAATGTCGTCGTCCGCCTATTTATGGGCAGTCATCCGTCCCGCCCCGCGGGTCGGTCGAATTCGCACGGTCATACAAGGGGGACCTGTCATGGAAAAATCCTTCCGACGTAAGGCGGCAGCGGTCACGTTCGCTGTCCTGGCGCTCACCCTGGCTGGTGGGGGGATCGCCATCGCCCAGCCGTCGGCGAAGGCGCCGCAGGCGGCCGTCAAGCCGACGGTCCGTGATGCCAACACCCAGCCGCCGGTCACCGCCGAGTCCGCACGCTCGGCGAAGGCCGCGCTGAAGGCGGGCGGGGTCACCACGATGGCGGCCGCCACCTGGTTCACCGTCGTCAACGCCAACGGCACCAAGGCGCGCGGCACCGGCACGGTGCTCAAGTACGGCACCGGCCAGTACGAGGTGCAGTTCGGCTACAACGTGTCGGCGGGGGCCTTCCTGGCCACCATCTCCCGATTCGACGCCTGCTGCATCCCGCCGGCTGGTGAGGTCGCGGTCGCCCCGCGGCTGAGCACGCCGAACGCGGTCTTCATCCAGACCCGCAACTCGGCGGGAGTGCCGGCCGACCTGGGCTTCACTCTGCTCACCCACACGCCCTGACCGAATCGACAACCCGGCCCCCGCGCTTCGTGCGCGGGGGCCGCTCGTTGCTCGCCCTGGCCGGGACCCGCAGCGGCCTGATCGCGCCGTGTTGGTCGCGGTCCCGGGGGCGGCACGGTTGAGGGGTCCTCGGCGGGCTCGTGTCGATCGTCGCGCTTCCGTGCGACTTGTCCCTGTTCCGGCCACTCCGGGCCCGTCCGGGCCGCACAATCCGACGTTTGCCAGGCCCTCGGCCAGGGAAGCAAGCACCGTGACGGACATCTCGGACACCCTGGCCAGCATGCCCAGCTCGGTCGATCCCGAGCCGACGGGCGTCGAGCTGGAACAGACCCTCTTCGAGGTCAAACGCGTGATCGTCGGGCAGGATCGGCTCGTCCAACGCCTGCTCACCGCACTGATCGCCAATGGGCACTGTCTTCTGGAGGGCGTACCCGGTGTGGCCAAGACCCTGGCCGCGCAGACCCTCGCCACCGTCGTCGGGGGCACCTTCTCCCGGATCCAGTTCACTCCGGACCTGGTCCCCTCCGACATCGTCGGTACCCGGATCTACCGGGCCTCGAAGGAGACCTTCGACATCGAACTGGGCCCGATCATGGCCAACCTGGTGCTGGCCGACGAGATCAACCGCGCCCCGGCCAAGGTGCAGTCGGCGCTGTTGGAGGCGATGGCGGAACGGCAGGTCTCCATCGGCGGGCGCAGCTGGCCGGTCCCGCAACCGTTCCTGGTGCTGGCCACCCAGAACCCGATCGAGTCCGAGGGGGTCTACCAGCTCCCGGAGGCGCAGCGGGACCGGTTCCTGATGAAGGTGGTGGTCGACTACCCCAGCGACGCCGACGAGTTGGCCATCCTCTACCGGATGAGCACCGACCGGCCGAGCCCGCGTCCGGTGCTCGACGCGCAACGACTGCGGGACCTCCAGGCCCACGCCGAGCGGGTCTTCGTCCACCATGCGTTGGCCGAGTACGTGGTGCGGCTGATCCTCGCCACCCGTGACCCGGGCCGGTTCGGGCTGCCGGAGATCGCCCCGCTGTTGGCGTACGGTGCCAGCCCGCGGGCCACCCTCGGCCTGGTCGCGGCCGCTCGGGCCCAGGCGCTACTGCGGGGCCGGGAGTACGTGCTGCCCGAGGACGTGCGTGACCTGGCCGTCGACGTCCTCGCCCACCGGCTGGTGCTCTCCTTCGACGCCGTGGCCGACGGGGTGTCGGCCGAGAGCGTGGTACGACGGTTGGTCGAGGCGGTGCCACCGCCCCGGTTGGCCACCGGCCACCCACAGCAGACGCCGGATCTGGCGGCGGCATGAGACGAGCGATCGTGGCGCCGGCCGGCCCGGGCCTGGCCGAGTTGGCCCCGGATCAGCGGGTACGTCGCCTGGAGCTGACCGTCACGCGCCGACTGAACGGCCTGCTGCACGGCCAGTACCGCGGCCTGTTGCCCGGACCGGGCAGTGAACCCTCGGGCAGCCGCGAGTACCGGCCGGGCGAGGACGAGGTCCGCCGGATGGACTGGGCGGTGACGGCCCGCACCGCCGTGCCGCACGTCCGGCAGGTCGACGCCGACCGGGAACTGACCACCTGGCTGCTCGTCGACGGCAGCGCCAGCATGGAGTTCGGCACCGCCGAGCTGGACAAGCGGGAGTTGGCCGTGGCCGCGGTCGCGGCGGTCGGTTTCCTGACCGCGGGCGTCGGCAACCGCCTCGGCGCCCAGGTGCTGCGGGCCGACGGGGTACGCCGCTTCGAGGCCCGCAGCGGGCGTACCCATCTGCTCGCTCTGCTGCGCACGCTGCTCGCCGCCCCGCGACCCACCGCGCCCGGCGGCCGGCCGGGGTGGGGGGCGGCGGGGCCGCCGGACCTGGCCGACGGGCTCGACGCGTTGCACCGGATCGCCAACCGGCGTGGTCTGGTCGTGGTGGTCTCCGACTTCCTCGACGGCCTGCCCGACGACCCTGGCCAGCCGGCGCCCTGGGAACGGACCCTGCGCCGGCTCGCCGCCCGACACCAGGTGCTGGCGATCGAGGTCACCGACCCACGTGAGCTGGAGTTACCGGACGTCGGCCTGATCACGCTGATGGACCCGGAGACCGGCCGTCGCCGCGAGGTGTGCACATCGGACCGGCGGCTGCGCGAGCGGTACGCCCAGGCCGCCGCCGCCCAGCGCGACCAGATCCACGGGTCGTTGCGCCGCAGTGGGGCCACCCACCTGCCCCTGCGCACCGACGGGGACTGGTGCGCGGACATCGTCCGGCACGTGCGAACCCAGCGTCGGCTGGCCGCCGCGCCGGTCGGCCCGGCACGGGGAGGTGTCGCGTGACCTGGCAGTCGCCGCTGCGACTCTGGCTGCTGCTCGGCGTACTCGCTCTCGTCGGCGTGTACCTGCTGATGCAACGTGGGCGCAGCCGGTACGCGGTCCGCTTCACCAACCTGCGACTGCTGGACCGGGTGGCGCCGGAGCGGCCCGCCTGGCGTCGGCACGTGCCGGCCGGGCTCTTCCTGGCGATGCTGGCCCTGCTGGTCGTCGGGTTCGCCCGCCCCAGCGCCGAGGTCCGGGTGCCCCGGGAGCGGGCCACGGTGATGGTGGCGGTGGACGTGTCCACGTCGATGCTCGCCACCGACGTGGACCCGGACCGGTTGGCCGCGGCGAAGCAGGCCGCCCGACGGTTCGTCGAGGGACTGCCCGACGAGTTCAACGTGGGTCTTGTCGCGTTCGCCGGCAGCGCGGCCGTGCTGGTGCCGCCGGGCACCGACCGGGGCGCCCTCGACGAGGGGATCGACCGGCTCGCCGAGGGCATCACCGGCGTGCAGGGCACCGCGATCGGCGAGGCCATCAACACCTCCCTCGGCGCGGTCAAGAGTCTGGACAGCGCGGCCGCGAAGGAGACGCCACCGGCCCGGATCATCCTGCTCTCCGATGGCGCCAACACCTCCGGAATGGACCCGATGGAGGCGGCGGCCGAGGCGGTGACGGCGGAGGTGCCGGTGCACTCGATCTCCTTCGGGACGCCGTCGGGGTTCGTCGACCGCGGTGGACGACCCATCCAGGTGCCGGTCGACGGGCAGACCCTCAAGGCGGTCGCCGAGGAGACCGGCGGGATGTTCCACGAGGCCAGCACCACCGACGAGCTGAAGGCCGTCTACGACGACATCGGCAGCTCGGTCGGCTACCGCACCGAGCGGCAGGACGTCTCGGCCCGGTTCATCGGCATCGGACTGGTGTTCGCGATGGGCGCCGCCGCCGGCTCGATGCGCTGGTTCTCCCGCCTGCCCTGACCGCGCCCACCACAGTCGTCGACCGTGAGGAGTACGCATGGCAGTACAGACCGGACTGGGCGAACCGCGCGGTCCCTGGTTCATCTCACCGCACCTCGACCCGGACGGGCGCGGGTGGTGGGACACGCCCGAGCGTGACCCGGGCGAACGAAGGCCGCGACGACTGCTCGCCGCGCTGGCCGTGGTGGCGCTCTCCGCCATCTCGGGGGCCGTCGCCGGTGGCGTGGTGGCCGCCCGGGACGGGGCTGGCGGCCCGGCTGCGGCGTCCGCCGCCCCGGTGTCGGCCGAGCTGGTCACCGCGGCCGAGCGGACCGTGCCCGGGGTGGTGTCGGTGTTGGCCGGCGGTACGTCGGCCGGGTCGGCGACCGGCTCGGGCTTCGCGGTGGACGACCAGCAGCATCTGATCACCAACGATCACATCCTGGCCAAGGGCGGTGGCGGGCCGGTGACCGTGGAGCTGCCCGACGGCCGCCGGTTCGCCGCCGACGTGGTCGGGCGGGAGCCACGCAGCGACCTGGCGGTGCTGAAGGTGCCGGCCGCGGCCGGTCTCACCCCACTGCCCCTGGCCAAGCCGGGCGCGACCCGGGTCGGCGAGCCGGTGCTCGCGGTGGGCTCACCACTCGGCCTGGCCGGAACAGTCACCGCGGGCATCGTCAGCGCCCTGGACCGTCAGGTGCGGCTGGGCAACAACCGGCACCGCGCGGTGCAGACCGACGCGTCCATCAACCCCGGCAATTCGGGTGGGCCCCTGGTCAACGCCCGGGGGGAGGTGGTCGGAGTGAACACCGCCATCGCGACGATCGACGGGAACGGTTCGATCGGCATCGGGTTCGCCATCCCGATCGACCAGGTGCAGCAGACCGCCGACACGATCATCGGTAAGGGCGGCTGACCTGCCCAGACAGCCTGGCGGCGCGCTGCCAGTGTCAGATATCCGGCGCGACGGCATCGGGCCGTGGAAATATTACTGTCGGTATGGATACTGGCGGAGGTGGAGCGTCCTCTTCTCGCGGTCCTCCTGCTGGTGGGCCTGGTCATCGGATGTGCGGTGGGGTCGGCGTACGCCCGGGCACGACGCGGGTGGAACGACTACCAGACCGTCCGGAGATCGGTGCCGGGCGCCCGTCGAGGCGCCTGGTCGCTGATCCGCGGGGTCGCCGTGAAGGCCGGCGTGATCGCGCTGCTGCTCTTCGGCGCGGTGGCGTACGCGGCGGTCGGCTCCGACGAGGAGGCCGCCGGGCCGGCGCCCGGCCAGTCCCCGACGCAGAGTGAGACTCCGCGCCGATGACCCCCGGCGAGTCGCCACGGGTTAGCCTCGGGGCGTGGACGACGGACTGCGGGTGACCGATCGGTGGGTCGTCCCCGCCGGGGAGCTGCGGGAGCGCTTCTCCCGCTCGTCGGGGCCGGGTGGGCAGGGTGTGAACACCGCCGACTCCCGGGTCGAGTTGAGTTACGACCTGGCCAACTCGCCGGCGGTGCCCGAGTGGCTGCGGTCCCGGGCGCTGGCCCGGCTGGCCAACCGTCTGGTCGACGGGGTGCTGACCATCGCCGCCAGCGAGCACCGGGCCCAGCTGGCCAATCGGGAGGCGGCCCGCGAGCGGATGACCGCACTGCTGCGGGAGGCCGCCGCACCCCCACCGCCGGCCCGCCGGGCGACCCGCCCGTCCCGTGGCGCCAAGGAGCGCCGGCTGGCCGAGAAGAAGCGTCAGTCCCAGCGCAAGCGGGACCGCCGCGCCGACGACGACTGATCGGCCGCGCCTCCGACATCCCCGAGCGGCGCGGGAGTCAGCCGGTGAGGGACCAGGCCTGGTTCTGGCCGCCGATGCACTCCCACTGCTGCACGAAGGCACCGGGCGCCGGTGCCGTCAGGGCGGAGTTGGCCGCGTCGAGGCACTTGTCGCTGTGGCCGGCCCGCAGCTCCCACTTGTCGTCTGCGCGGCGCTGAAGGTGCCAGGTCTGGTTCGGGCGCCAGCGGCAGCTCTCCAACCCCAGCCCTGCCCCGTTCCCGGTCGAGGCGTCGCGGACGCTGAGGCATCGTCTGCTGGCGGCGTCCCTGATCTGGAAGGCGTTCTGGTAGGCGACCCGTCCGCCTCGACGCAGAAATTGGAACCGCTGCGTCGGCCGATTCATATCCGGTTGCACTTTCATGTCCGCCCCGTCGACGGCCAGATTGTCCCGGCCGCTGTAGGCGCTGTGCAGCCGCCCGGTGTAGTCGAACAGGACGAATGGCACCGATGTTGTCTCGCCGCGCTTCGAAACGGTGGCCACCCACCGGTTGGACGCGCTTTCGTTGAACCTCTTGTGTGTTTCACGCACCTGGGGTGCGACGCAGAGGTGGTCCTTGGGCGTGGCCTCCCGCCACACGAACCCCTGCTGGCAGGTGTCGGTCCCGTAGGTCCGGTCGGCCGGGTTGCGGAACTGGTTGGGGTTCCGGTTGTCCAGTTTCACGAATTGTCGGGTCTTCGGGTCCACGCAGACGTGGTCGTCCGGCCGGGCTTCCCGCCACACGTTTCCCGCAATGCAGGTGGAGGGGCCGAATGGCCCAAACGCGGCCGCCGCGCCACGAACCGCGGGTTTGTCGAACGTTGTGCCGCCGCCGCTCGCCGCACTCACGGACGCAGTTTCGGACGCCGTTATGCCGATCGTCAGAAGACCGGCAAGGAACATCAGTGAACTTGCACCGGTAATCATGAAAATCAAGCTAACACGATGAGTCGCACCGCCGATGGGACAACGCGACGATCGCCTCAGGGCCTGTCCGGCTGACAGAAACTGGAATCTGTCAGCCGGATGGTGTACGGTCATCGGGTACCCACGATGAGAGGACACCCCCATGGACACCCGCTCCCTCGGCGCCGGGCCCACCGTCTCCGCCCTCGGGCTCGGCCTGATGGGCATGTCGGACCTCTACGGCGCCGCCGACGAGGCCGAGAGCATCGCCACCATCCACGCCGCCCTGGACGCCGGCATCACCCTGCTGGACACCGGCGACTTCTACGGCATGGGCCACAACGAGATGCTGCTGCGCGACGCGCTGCGCGGCCGCAACCGGGACAACGCGGTGATCAGCGTCAAGTTCGGTGCGCTTCGCGACGCCGAGGGCGGTTGGAACGGCATCGACGTCCGGCCGGTCGCGATCAAGAACTTCCTGGCGTACACGCTGCGTCGGCTCGGCACCGACCACGTGGACGTCTACCGACCCGCCCGACTCTCCCCCGACGTCCCGGTGGAGGAGGTGGTGGGCACCCTGGCCGAGCTGGTCAAGGCCGGCCACGTCCGGCACATCGGCCTGTCCGAGGTGAGCGCGGAGACGCTGCGCCGGGCACACGCCGTGCACCCGATCAGCGACCTCCAGATCGAGTACTCCCTGATCTCCCGCGACCCGGAGGCCGCGATCCTGCCGACGGCCCGCGAACTGGGCGTGGGCATCACCGCGTACGGGGTGCTCTCCCGCGGCCTGATCAGTGGCCACTGGCAGCCCGGGCAGCAGACCACGGGTACGGACTTCCGCAGCCACCTGCCCCGGTTCGCCGGCGCGAACCTGGACCGCAACCTCGCCCTGGTGGACGCGCTGCGCGCCATCGCCGAGGCGCGCGGCGTGACCGTGGCGCAGATCGCCATCGCCTGGGTGCTGTCGCGCGGCGCGACAATCGTCCCGGTGCTCGGCGCCCGCACCCGGGAGCGGCTCACCGAGGCGCTGGGCGCCACGACTGTCACCCTGACCGAGGCGGACCTGGCCGCCATCGAAGCCGCCGTCCCCGCCGGCGCGGCGGCCGGAACCCGTTACGACGAGGCGCAGATGGCCTTCCTGGACAGCGAGCGCGCATGACCGCGGGCCGTGGCGCGACCGCCGGTCCGGGGGTCGCGCCACGGTTGCCGGCGCGGTCAGGGAGGCTGGCCTGATGAGCGACGCCACCGCCCTGACCGCCGACCGCATCCTCGACACCGCCGAGGAGGTGCTGCGCCGGTACGGGCCGGCGAAGGCGACCGTGCTGGACGTCGCACGTGCGCTGGGCGTCAGCCACGGCAGCGTCTACCGGCACTTCGCCAGCAAGGCCGCCCTGCGCGAGGCGGTCGCCGAACGCTGGCTGGCCCGGGTCTCCACCCCCCTGATCGAGGTGGGCACCGGCCCCGAGCCGGCCGCGCAGCGGCTGCGTCGGTGGCTGGCCGAGCTGAGCGGCACCAAACGACGGATGGCCCGGGAGGACCCGGAGCTGTTCGACAACTTCCACCAGCTCGCCACGCTCTCCGAGGGCGCCGTCGCCAACCACCTGGAGGTGCTCGCCGGTCAGCTCAGCCTGATCGTCGCGGACGGGGTGGCGGCCGGAGAGTTCAGCGTGCCCGACGCGGCGGTGGCCGGCCGGGCGCTGCTGCAGGCCACCGCCCGTTTCCACCACCCGGCACACCGCACCGAGTGGACCGAGCCCGGGCTCGACGACGACCTGACCGCAGTGGTCGACCTGCTTGTCGACGGCCTGCGTACCCGCACGGTCGGCTGAGCTATCGATCAGAGCGGGACGGCGGTGAGCAGTCGGTCGCGCAGCACGGCGGCCCGCTCGGCGAACCCGCGCTGCGCGGCGGCGTACTCCGCCCGCCCGTCGGCGGTCTCCACCCGCACCGCGGGATAACCCAGCGCCGCCAGGTCGTACGGGCTGGCCCGCATATCCAGGGTACGGATCTCCCGAGCCAGCTCGAAGCAGTCAGCGACCAGCTCGGACGGCACCAGCGGCGACAACTTGTACGCCCACTTGTACAGATCCATGTTGGCGTGCAGGCAGCCCGGCTGGTCGAGTGCGTGCTGCGTCTCCCGGGTCGGGGTGAGCAGATTCAACGAACGGGCCGGCGGCGTGAAGAACCGGAACGCGTCGAAGTGGCTGCACCGCACGCCCCGCTCCTCCACCACCGCGGCGGTCCGTTCCGGGGTCAGCCGCAACGGCCAGGCGTTGTGCCGCACCTCCTCGTGGGTCTGCCGGTAGACCATCGCCCACTCGTGCATCCCGAAGCAGCCGAAGTGCGGCGCCCGCCCGGCGGTGGCCGCCAGCAGGGATCGGATCCAGGCGATCGACTCGCCGCGCCGCGCGCGTACCCCATCGGTGTCGAGGGTGACCCCGGCGGTGGTGGCGCGGTAGTCCCGGCCGAACTCGGCCGGATCGGCATCGCGCAGCTCGACCCCGGCGCCCGGATGCCAGCGACGGAGCTGGGCCGGGCGGTGCGAGTAGTAGGTGAACAGGAAGTCGGCCACCGGATGCCGCTCACCGCGCCGCCGGCGGGCCAGGTGCGGGGTCAGCCAGACGTCCACCCGCTCCTCGTGGGCACGCCGGCGGGCCTGCCACGCCGCCGCGTCGAGCACGGCGGGGGCGAGGGCGGCGGTCACGCACCCCAGGGTACGACCGCCGCCCGCGCACCCGGTCAGGGCATGTGCACCCGCACGCCGGCGGAGAACACCCCGCTGCGCAGCTCCAGCTGCTGGGGCGGGTCCCGTCCGTCGACCGTGAACACCAGCGGCAGCACCATCCGGCTGCCCGCGGCCATCGGGTCGGCGAAGATGTCCCGACCCAGGTTGGCCGCCCGGGTGGCCGACTCGTCGGTGCTCACCCAGCGTCCACCGGGCAGGTACGCCCGTTGCAGCTGGCCGTGCCAGGGCTGGTGGTCACCGGTGACGTTACGCACCCCCACGGTGGCCTGACAGCGTCGGCCGTTGGCCGGCGCGGCACCGCCGCCGTCGGCCTTCCCGGGTGAGCCGCAGGACATCCGGTAGACGGTGAACTCGAACGCCGACTCGCGAAGTGGCACACCCACCGGCCCGGTGACCCCGCTGCCCATCCACGCGCCGCTGGTGGGCTGCTTCTGCGTGTCGATCGCCGAGACCCGCCGGGTCGCCGTCCAACCCGCGGTGCCGACGACGCCCGCGAGGACCACCACGGCCGCACCCACCACCAACCAGACCGGCGGGGTACGCCGACGCCGCGGCGCACTCGGGGCTGCCGGGCGCGGATAGATCGTCCCGCGACCACCGTCGGACCCGCCCCCGCTGGCCAGTGCGGCAGCCGTGACCCGGCCCGCGCGCCGACGTCGCCACACCCAGGCCAGGGCGGCGCTGATCAGCAGCAGGATCGCCAGGCCGGCGAGCAACACCGGGTACCGACGCCAGGGCGGTGCCTCGGTGACCTCGGCCGCCGGTGCCGCCGCCGCCTGCCAGGTGGCCGTGGCGCAGTCGTACGGCCGGGTGCCGTCACTGGTGAACGCGCAGGCCGGCGCGGTCAGCGGCTGGCCGGGCGCGGTCGCGGCGAGCGCGGTGCCCAGCGTGGTGCTGCTGTGCGCCGGCAGCCTCAACCGCCAGGTCACCTCGGTGGTCGACCCGCCGGCCCGGGTGGACCGGCCGCCGGCGCTGATCGCGGTCGGCGACGACCCGGCCGGCAACTCCTGGCGCACCGTGGTGTCCACCGGTGCGTTGCCCACGTTGCGCACCTGGATCCGGTACCTCGGTGCGGGGCTGGTCTCCGGCGCGACCGCCACCGTGACCTGCTGCGGGGGCGCCGACGCCGGTGCCCGCGACGGCGGCCCCATCGCCGGTGGCGCCGACGGCGGGGTGGGCTCGACGGCCATCCGCGCGAGCACCGCGACCGGTGGCCGCGTGGTCGTCGCCGGCGTGGCCGTCGCCCCGGTCGCCACGGCGGTCGGCACCCCGGTCGGCACGGCGCTCGGTCGGGTCGCGACGCCCGGTGGTGGTGTCGGCGTGGCCGGTGGCGCTTGCGCGGCCGATGGTGCTTGCGCGGCGAGTAGTGCTTGCGCGGCCGATGGTGCTCGCGCGGCGGATGGTATTGGCGAGGCGGATGGTGGTGGCGCGGCCGGTGGTCTCGGCGCGGCCGGTGGTGCGTGCGCGGGCGGCGCCTCCGGGGCCACCGCCGGCAGGGCCGGCACGGCGGCGAGGATGCCGAGGCAGTGGACGAACACTGCGAGGGCTCTGTGGTGTCGTGTCGATGCAGGCATACGAACGAACCTCCGGAACCGACGCTAGGGGCGAGTCGCCTCCGTGCGGGTACGAAGTCGGGAAGCCCGCCCGGGTCACCTCCCGCGCCGGTAGGCTGCCGCCCGCTGACGGGTTGAGCACACCCCACGGCCGGTCCTGGCCGGTGGAGGTGTCGGCGGGGCTAGATTGGCCGGGTGCGTATCGCTCGTTTCGCCCATGCCAAGGGAATGTCGTTCGGTGCCGTCGAAGGTGAAGCGGGGGCCGGGCCGGAGGGCCTGACCATCGCCGAGATCGAGGGCCACCCGTTCGGCAAACTCTCCTTCAGCGGGGCCCGGTGGGCCCTCTCCGACGTTCGGCTGCTCTCGCCGATCCTGCCCAGCAAGGTGGTCTGTGTCGGTCGCAACTACGCCGACCACGCCGCCGAGCTCGGCAACGATGTGCCCAAGGAGCCGCTGCTCTTCCTCAAGCCGTCCACCTCGGTGATCGGCCCCCGGGACGCCATCCGCCTGCCGATCTTCTCCAAGCAGGTCGAACACGAGGCGGAGCTGGCGGTCGTGATCGGGGCGCCGGGCGCGCGCCGCGCCGACCGGGCCGCCGCCGAACGCGCCATCTTCGGCTACACCTGCGCCAACGACGTCACCGCCCGAGACCTCCAGCGCTCCGACGGGCAGTGGACCCGGGCCAAGGGCTTCGACTCGTTCTGCCCGATCGGCCCGTGGATCACCACCGGTCTGGACGTCTCCGACCTGGAGATCCGCTGTGAGGTGGGTCGCAACCCGGAGGAGATGGAGGTACGCCAGCTCGGCCGCACGAAGGACATGGTCTTCGACGTGCCGGGCCTCGTGTCGTACATCTCGCACGTGATGACCCTGCTGCCCGGCGACGTCGTCCTCACCGGCACTCCGGCCGGGGTTAGCCCGCTCGTCGAGGGGGATACGGTCGCCGTGCGGATCGAGGGCATCGGGGAGCTCAGCAACCCGGTGGTTCCGGTCGCCTGATCGGTCGGATGCCCCTGTTTCCGCAGCTCACGGGCGGTTCGGGGGGATCCGATTTGGCCTGCCGGCACCGGGAGGGTAAAGTTCACTCCCGGCGCCGCAAGGGGCCAATGGGGTATGGGGTAATTGGCAGCCCGACTGATTCTGGTTCAGTTAGTCTAGGTTCGAGTCCTGGTACCCCAGCGCTACCGGAGTTCGCGAGAATTCCGGACGCTGGATTCTGATGGAGTTCGACTCCGCCCCTTCGGGGGCGGAGAGTGGTCTCCGGCAGAGTGCAGCTCCTCCGCCCGCCGGGGTGGGGGAGCGAAAAGTGGTTCTGGCCCCGTCGTCTAGCGGCCCAGGACGCCGCCCTCTCAAGGCGGTAGCGCCGGTTCGAATCCGGTCGGGGCTACATCGTGCACAGCCCGTCTCACCTGGTGAGGCGGGCTGTTTCGTTGTCTGCGTCGGAGCTGCTGTGGCCCCTGTGTCGGAGCTGCTGTGGCACCTGTGGCCCGCCGCCGCGGGTCCTGCACCCCGCGCTCGCCCCAACCGGCGGTGCCGCTAGACTACAGCCGCACCGCTCGCGAGGGCGGTGAACAGGAAAGTTCTGGCCCCGTCGTCTAGCGGCCCAGGACGCCGCCCTCTCAAGGCGGTAGCGCCGGTTCGAATCCGGTCGGGGCTACACCCAAAGGCTCATCTCGCTCCGCGAGGTGAGCCTTTCCCGTCCCCACCCCCGCCCCCTCCTCCGTCGCGTTGATCATGGAGTTATAGCCACTGGCCTCGGCGTGTCGTGGCTATAACCTCATGATCAACGCGACGGAGGAGAGGGGTGGGGGTGGGGGGTGGGGAGGGGTGGGGTTAGAGGCCGGATAGGCGTTGGCCGGCTCGCACTACGGCCATGGCGTGGCGTTCGCCGGGGCGGCGGCCCAGGCGCTCGATCGGGCCGGAGATGCTGACCGAGGCGATCACGCGGCCGGTGCGGTCACGGATCGGGGCGGAGACGCTCGCCACACCGGCCTCCCGCTCGGCGACGCTCTGCGCCCAGCCGCGGCGGCGCACCTCGGCGAGGGTGCGTCCGGTGAACTTGCTGCGCGGCAGCAGTGGCATCACCGCCTCCGGTGGCTCCCAGGCCAGCAGGATCTGGGCCGCGGAGCCGGCGGTCATCGGCAGCACCGACCCGACCGGGACGGTGTCCCGCAGGCCGCTGGCGCGTTCCGCCGCCGCCACGCAGATCCGCTCGTCGGCGCGGCGCAGATAGAGCTGGGCGCTCTCCCCGGTGGCGTCCCGCAGCGCGGCGAGCAGGGGCTCGGCGGCGGTCAGCAGAACGTCCGGTGCGGCGTTCGCCAGCTCGCCCAGACGAGGCCCGGGGCGCCACCTGCCCTGGGTGTCCCGGACCAACATCCGGTGTATCTCCAGGGCCTGGGCCAGCCGATGTGCGGTGGCTCGGGGCAGCTTGGTGCGATCAACGAGTTCGGCCAGGCTGGCGCCGTCGACGCAGGCGGCCAGGATGACCACCGCCTTGTCGAGAACGCCGACACCGCTCATACTGTGTCCCACAAGCCGAAACTTACCTCCCAGAATTTAGGATGTCCAGATGGTGGGAGTCACTCCTGAGCCGAGGACCCTGGCCGAGAAGGTCTGGGACGCACACGTCGTACGATCCGCCGCTGGTGAGCCGGACCTGCTCTTCATCGACCTGCACCTGCTGCACGAGGTGACCAGCCCGCAGGCGTTCGACGGGTTGCGTCTCGCCGGGCGCCGGGTGCGTCGTACCGACCTGACCCTCGCGACCGAGGACCACAACACCCCGACCGGGTACGCCGACCCGGCGTTTCGCCTCCGCCGTGGTGACCTGCTCACCATCGAGGACCCCACGTCGCGTACGCAGATCGAGACGCTGCGGCGCAACTGCGCCGAGTTCGGGGTGCGGCTGCACCCGCTCGGTGACGACAACCAGGGCATCGTGCACGTGATCGGCCCGCAGCTCGGTGTCACCCAGCCGGGCATGACGATCGTCTGTGGCGACTCACACACCGCCACCCACGGCGCGTTCGGCGCGCTCGCCTTCGGCATCGGCACCAGCGAGGTGGAGCACGTGCTGGCCACCCAGACGCTGCCGCAGAGCCGGCCGAAGACGATGGCCGTGAACGTCACCGGCCGTCTCGCCCCCGGCGTCACCGCCAAGGACCTGGTGCTCGCGCTGATCACCCAGGTCGGCACCGGTGGGGGGCGCGGGCACATCGTCGAGTACCGCGGCGAGGCGATCCAGGCCCTCTCCATGGAGGGGCGGATGACAATCGCCAACATGTCCATCGAGTGGGGTGCCAAGGCCGGCATGATCGCGCCGGACGAGACCACCTTCGCGTACCTCAAGGGTCGACCGAACGCGCCGCAGGGCGCGGACTGGGACGCGGCGCTGGAGTGGTGGCGGACGCTGCCCACCGACGACGGCGCGAGCTTCGACGCCGAGGTGACCCTGGACGCCAGCCGGATCACCCCGTTCGTCACCTGGGGCACCAACCCCGGGCAGGGGGCGCCGCTGAGCGCGCCCGTGCCGGACCCGGAGGACTTCGTCACCGACTCGGAGCGCGCCGCCGCCCGCCGCGCCCTGGCGTACATGGACCTGAGCCCCGGCACCCCGCTTCGGGAGCTGCCCATCGACGTGGTCTTCGTGGGGTCCTGCACCAACGGTCGGCTCGAGGATCTGCGGGCCGCCGCCGACGTGCTGCGCGGCCACCAGGTCGCCGACGGGGTCCGGATGCTCGTGGTGCCCGGTTCCGCCGCCGTACGGGAGGCCGCCGAGGCCGAGGGGCTGGACAAGGTCTTCGTCGACGCCGGGGCCGAGTGGCGGTTCGCCGGCTGCTCCATGTGCCTGGGGATGAACCCCGACACGCTGAAGCCGGGCCAGCGCTCCGCCTCCACCTCGAACCGCAACTTCGAGGGCCGTCAGGGCCGGGGTGGGCGTACCCACCTGGTCTCCCCGCCGGTCGCCGCCGCCACCGCCGTGGTCGGCCGGCTGGCCGCCCCCGCCGACCTGTAGAAGGGACCGAGGAGATGGACAAGTTCACCACCCACACCGGCACGGCCGTGCCGCTGCGGCGGTCCAACGTGGACACCGATCAGATCATCCCCGCCGTGTACCTCAAGCGGGTGACCCGCACGGGCTTCGCCGACGGGCTGTTCAGCGCGTGGCGGGAAGATCCGACATTCGTCCTCAACGATGAAAGCTATTCCGGTGCGTCGATCCTGATCGCCGGCCCGGAGTTCGGCACCGGCTCATCCCGGGAGCACGCCGTCTGGGCACTGCGGGACTGGGGCTTCCGCGCGGTGGTGGCGCCCCGCTTCGGCGACATCTTCCGCGGCAACGCCCTCAAGGAAGGTCTGTTGCCGGTCGAGTTGGAATTGAAAGCCGTCGAAGAGCTGTGGGACCTGGTCGAGTCGGATCCGACCACCCCGGTGACCGTCGACCTGACCGCCCGCCAGCTCCGGGCCGGGGACGCCAACTGGTCGTTCCCGCTTGACGACTTCAGCCGCTGGCGGCTGCTGGAAGGCCTCGACGACATTGGACTCACCCTCCGCAACGTCGCCGACATCGACTCCTACGAGGCCCGGCGACTGCCGTTCCTGCCCTCCGTGGCATAGCCGTACGCCCGGGCGCCCAGCGGATTTCACCCCCATCGGTCCGACCGGTGGGGGTGAATCCGTTACGACACAAGGGCTTTTTTCTACCGAATGTTTGTGTCCCGGCAGCGCAGGGCATAACGTGCGCGCAGAATGGCTCGCGACGAGTCAGTTGCACAATCGGGAGGAAGTCGTGAACAAGGCCGAGCTCATCGAGGCGCTCGCCGTTCGCCTGGGGGACCGGAAGACGGCGACGAACGCCCTCGAGGCGGTCCTCACCGAGGTCCAGGCGGCGGTCACCAAGGGCGAGAAGGTGGCGATCACCGGATTCGGAGCGTTCGAAAAGCGTGTGCGTGGCGCGCGAACAGCGCGCAACCCGCGGACCGGCGAGGCGGTGAAGGTCAAGAAGACATCTGTCCCGACCTTCCGCCCCGGCGCCGGTTTCAAGGAGATGGTGGCCAGCGGCAAGGTGCCGAAGGCCACGGTGGCGACGAAGAAGACCGCCACCACCACCGCCACGGCCAAGACGGCCGGCACCAAGGCGGCGGGCACCAAGACGACCGGCACCAAGGCGACAAGCGCCAAGGCCACGGGCACCAAGGCGACAAGCGCCAAGGCCACGGGCACCAAGGCGACAAGCGCCAAGGCGGCCAGCAAGGCCACGGCCAAGGCGACCACGGCCAAGGCGGCCAGCAAGAAGACCGCCCCGGCCAAGGCGAGCAAGACCGCCACGGCGACCAAGACGGTCGCCAGCAAGAAGACCGCCCCGGCCAAGGCGAGCAAGAGCACCACGGCGACCAAGACGGCCGCCAGCAAGAAGACCACCGCGGCGAAGAAGACCACCGCGGCGACCAAGTCGACCACGGCGAAGAAGACCACCGCGGCGGCGAGCAAGAGCACGGCGGCCAAGAAGGCCCCGGCGAAGAAGGCGGCCAGCAAGCGCTGACCGAGCTTCTCCGAAAGGGCGTCCACCCGTTGGTGGACGCCCTTTCGGCGTACGGGGACCCGTTGACCGGGTCGGCTCGCTCGCGCAGAATCGCCGTGCCGGCCCCCTCCGCCGGTTCGCCGACACCGAAATGGGGCACCGGTGCGCTACCGCCAGGTCACCGCCGGGACGCTCGCGCTGGGCGTGCTGCTCCTCATCGACGTGCTGCGCGTCTGGCTGCCCGGCATCATCACCATCTTCGGTCAGGCCGCCTCCACCCCGGCCGAGCTGATGGGTGCGTTCGCCCTCGGCTGGTTCGTGCTCGCGATGGGCGCACCGGCGGTGGTCCGTCGGGTGGGCGCCCGCCCGGTCACGGTCGTCGCCGCCGTCGTGCTCGCCCTCGCCCGGCTCGCGCTCACCACCGCCCCCGGAGGGCGTACGCAGCTCTGGCTGGCCACCGTCGGGCTGCTCGCCGGGCTGGTGTGGCTGGTCGGCGTCGCCGCCGACACCGACCGACCGGTACCGGGGCTGGCGTTGGGGCTCGCCGTCAACGCGGCGCTGCACGCGGTGCTGGACACCTTCGACCTGGTCTGGCGGGGCGACTGGGCGGCCTGGCTGCTCAGCTCCGTCGCGGTGGCGCTCTTCCTGGTCGGCACGATCCGGCCCGGTTCCTGGGCGGAGGCGGAGCAGCCCGGCTCCTGGGCGGAGGCGGAGCGGTCCGGCTCCCGGGCCGTGGCGGCGCGGGTCGGCTCCCCGGCCGGTGAGCCGCGGGCCGTAGCCGCGCGGCCCGACTTCCCAGCCGATGAGCCGCGGGCCGAGGTGGCTGGGTCCGGCGGTCGGGCGGGCGCTGGTGGCGTACGGGCCTGGCTGCTGGTCGGGCCGGCGCTGCTGCTGGCCGGGATGGTGGCGCTCTCCCCGGCGCTGGCCCGGACCGGGATGTCGTACCTGGTCGTCGGCGACGGTGTGGCGCGCTCGCCGCTGCTCGGCATGGCACCGGTGCCGGTGGCGGTCGCGGGGTTCCTGTACACCGCCCTGACCCGGCCGCACGAGCGGTGGGGCCGAGCGTACGGGCCGGTGGCGCTGTTGGCCGGCGCGGTGCTGTTCGCCCTCGACCAGGGTGATCTGCTCCTCCCGGCCATCCTGCTCGCCGCCGTCGGTCTCGGCGCCTGCCTCGCCCGCACCGACGACGCCACCCACCCGAACGGCGCCACCCACCCGAACGCCGGCACCGCTGACGCTGACGGGGATGACCGGCGGTGGGCGGCGCGCCGGGGGTACGCGGTCGCCACCGGCATGCTCGTCTTCGCGCTGGGGGCGGTCGGGTACTACTCCGCCTACGACCTCGGGTACCCCAACGCTGCGGTGCCCGTGCTGGTGGCGGTGCTGGTCGCGGTCGTGGCGCTCGCCGCCCGTCCCGTCGTGCACCGCCTCCCCGGGCCGTTCGCGCCGCTGCGGGCCACGGCTGCGGTCACCGCGCTGGCCCTGCTCGCGCCGGTGTTCGCCGACGACGTGCCGGTGACCAGCAACCGCGAAGGTCCACCGGAGCGGCTGACCGTGGTGGCGTACAACATCCGGATGGGTTTCGGGCTGGACGGACGGTTCGACCTGGCCGGGCTCACCGAGGCCGTCGACCGGCAACGGCCGGACGTGGTGTTGCTCAGCGAGGTGGACCGGGCCTGGCTGCTCAACGGCGGGCACGACACCCTGGACCTGCTGGCCGACCGGCTCGGTATGTCGTACGTCTTCGGGCCCGCCGCGGACCCGGTCTGGGGCGACGCGGTGCTCAGCCGTTGGCCGGTCACCGATCTGCGGACCCGTGCCCTGCCGGCCGTCGGGGCACCCACCGGCGCGCAGGCACTCGCCGTCACGCTGGACCTCGGCGCCGGCGTCCGTACCGCAGTGGTCAGCACCCACCTGCAACCTCCGCCCGGGCAGGGCCCGGCGGTCCAGGCCCGCGCGGTCGCCACCTTCGCCACCGAGTACGCGGCCGGCCGGCCCCTGGTGGTGGCGGGCGACCTGAACACGGAGCCGGGTGACGAGGCGTTCGAACAGTTCACCGCCGCCGGTCTGCTCGACGCGTTGGCAGCCGCCCGGCCGCTGGCGACGAGCCCCGCCGACGACCCGCGCGAGCAGATCGACCACGTCTTCGTGTCGCCCGGCCTCACCGCGACCAACCCGGTCGCGCCCCGCGGCACGGCCAGCGACCACCTGCCGGTCGCGGTGACCCTGACCCTCCCGCCCCGCTGACCGTGCGCCCGAGTCGACCGGCTAGGGGCTTTGACACACGCCCTATAGGCGGTCGGCGGCGAGCAGCCGGTCGCCACTGAAGGCGAGCAGCCAACCGCCGCCCTTGGGGGTGGTGAAGTCCTCGTCGGTGCGGCCGGTCAACCGTTTCAGGGCGCCCGGCAGCACCTTGCCCTGGCTGCACACCGCCACCTGCCCACCGGCGCTGGCCAACTCCAGCACCGTGGCGGCGGTGGCGAGGATCTGCTCGTCGGGCTGCTGGCCGGGCTGTGGCTCGTCCAGGTCGCCGCAGATCTCGATCGGCAGGTCGAGCAGCGCGGCGGCCGGGTCCAGGGTCTGTACGCAGCGTCGCGGCGACGCCGACACCAGCCGGGCCGGTCGGATCAGGGCGATCAGACCGGCCAGCACGCTCGCCTGGGCCCATCCCTCGGCGTCCAGGGGCCGGCCGACGTCCGGACCGGACCAGGTGGCCCGTTTCCCGGCGTGCGCGTGCCGGACCAGCGCGACAGTCGCGGTCACCGCCGGCAGCGCGGCGAACGCCGCCAACACCTCGGCGTCGTGCGGGTAGCTGACCAACCGGATCGCGTCGTCCACCGCGAGCCAGCGCATGTCGTCCACCTCGGTGTCGGGTTGGAAACCGCCGCTGGCCACCGCGAGCATCGACCAGTAGTCGACAAGCTTGGCCTGCCCCTCGCTGCGGTAGCGCACCGACGGCAGCCGGACCTGCGGTACGCCCCGCACGTCGGCCTCCTCGGCCACCTCGCGGACCGCGGCGGCGAGTGCGTGCTCGCCCGGCTCCAGTTTGCCCTTCGGCAGGGTCCAGTCGCCGTAGCGGGGGCGGTGCACCACGCAGACGCGGACACCGTCGGCCGACGGCCGCCACGGCACCCCGCCTGCCGCCCGGATGCCGGTCACGGCAGCCAACTGGTCCGCCGCCGTCGGGTGGCCCGGTGCCACGCGTCCGGGAAGAGGGCCCGCATCCGGCGTACCGACTGGCGTTCGCGCTCGGCCAGCCGACCGGCGGTCACCGCCAGGTCGTGGTCGTCCGGCCGCTCGGCGGCGATCTCCAGCCAGGTGTCCGCCGCCACTGCCGCATCCTGGTGCTCGCCGAGCACGTCCTGCACGCCAGCGAGGGCGCGGGACAGCCGGCGTGCGCCCTTGCCGACGGTCGAGGCCACCGCGTTCACCGCGTACCGGGCCTGTTTGCCCTCCTTGCGAACGGCGTGCCAGCGGTCGTCCGGTGACTCGGCGTCGAGCCCGTCGACGCCGTCCGGCCCGGTCAGCCGCCGCCACGGGCGGGCCACCAGCGCGGGCAGCGCCTGCGCTGCGGGGGCAGCCGCCCGACGGGTGAACCGGGGCGCGCGGGCGGCCAGCACCAGCGCGTCCACCAGGGCCAGGTAGCGCGGAGAGCGCAGCGCCTCGTCGATGGCGGCGAGCGCCCGCCGCTGCCGTTGGGCGAGCACCTCGTCCAGCCGGTCCACCGCGCCCTGGTCGAGCGGGCTGAGCGGGTCGGCGCTCGCGGTGTCGCGCAGCCGCTCGCGCAGCACCTCGGCGTCGCGGGCGGCGCCGAGGACACCGGCCAGCCAGCGCAGCTCGTCGCGCAGCGGGCGGGACCAGGCCCTGCGGAGCAACGGTTTGAAGGTACGCAGGTCGCTGCGCAGTCGTCGACAGGCCACCCGCATCTGGTGCACGGCGGTGTCGCCACCGCCCGCCGGGGCGCGCAGCCGGACCAGCGGGTCGTGCGCCAACAGGCGGCGGATCTCCTTGCGGACCGCCTCGGTCACCACGTCGCCGGCGCTCGGCTCTGCGGTCAGCCCGGCCGGCGCGACCAGGTCCGGGTCGGCCTGCGCCGGCGCGCCCAACGCCCGTACGTGCTTCGGGGTGAACGTGCCGCTCTGCGCGCCCGCCTCGCGCAGCACCGCGCCGACCCGGTCGAGCAGTGCCCGGTCGCCGGACTTGAACTCCACCTCCAGCTCGCGGAACGTGCCGGTGCTGGCGCCGGCGTCGTCGAGCACTGTCACCCGGTCGTCCACCACCTCGGCGAGCACCGTGCCGGCCCTGTCACACACCTCGTACGCGTGCCGGACCGTCCGGACCACCGTCACCGGGGCCAGCGGCGCCCCCCGGTGCAGGACGGTGACCAACTCGACCAGCTCCGGCGGCGGCTGGCCCTTGGGCCCGGGGCGGGAGATCTCGTGCCGGACGCCCGGCGTCCCGGTCGGCAACTTCACCGTCCAGGGCTGCTCGTCGCCCCGGCGGTGGCGCAGCGAGGCACCGGCGCGGGCCAGCCGCAGGTCGACAGTGTCGAGGTAGCGCGCGACAAGCGTCACCGGTGCCAGCTCCCGGACCCGACCCCCGGCCGGGGCCGTGGGGGCCAGGTCCGGCAGCACGTAGGCGTCGTCCACCTCGTACTTCTGTTCCTCCTCGACCATCAGTTCAGCCTAAGCGTTGATCGGTCAACTGGCCGTGCCACCGACCCGGCGCAGCAGCAGTTCCTGCAGGTGGGCCCGCGCTTTTGTGTCCTCGCCGGTACGCCGGGTCCAGGTGCCGTCGGCGGCCAGTTCGAACGCGTCCACGTCGGGGCTCATCGCGGCGGTCAACACGTGGTCCAGCTCGGCGCGGGCGATCGGGTCGCTCACCCGCACCAGCGCCTCCACCCGGCGGTCGAGGTTGCGGTGCATCAGGTCGGCGGAGCCCATCCAGAACTCGGCCTCACCGTTGTTGCCGAACCGGAAGACCCGGGAGTGCTCCAGGAACCGACCGAGGATCGAGCGGACGCGGATGTTCTCCGACAGGCCCGGTACCCCCGGACGCAGGGTGCACATGCCCCGGATGAGCAGATCGACGTGCACGCCGGCCTGGGACGCCCGGTACAGCGCGTCGGTCACTCCCTCGTCGACAAGCGAGTTGACCTTGAACTGGACCAGGCCGGGCATGCCCAGTCGGACGTGCGAGATCTCCCGCTCGATCCGCTCGACGAGCCCGCTGCGGATGCCCTGCGGGGCGACCAGCAACCGCCGGAACGCCGTCTGCCGGCTGTACCCGGTGAGCACGTTGAACAGGTCGGTCAGGTCCGCGCCGATCTCCGGGTCGGCGGTGAGCATGCCGAAGTCCTCGTACAGTCGGGCCGTCTTTGGGTGGTAGTTGCCGGTGCCGATGTGGCAGTAGCGGCGGATCTGGTTGCCCTCCTGGCGGACCACCAGCGCGGTCTTGCAGTGCGTCTTCAGGCCGACCAGGCCGTACACCACGTGGCAACCGGCGCGTTCCAGCGTGCGGGCCCAGCCGATGTTGGCCACCTCGTCGAACCGGGCCTTCACCTCCACCAGCACCACCACCTGCTTGCCGGCGGCGGCGGCGTCGACCAACGCGTCGACGATCGGGGAGTCGCCGCTGGTGCGGTAGAGGGTCTGCTTGATGGCCAGCACGTTCGGATCCGCGGCGGCCTGCTCAATGAAGCGCTGCACGCTCGTGGCGAACGAGTGGTACGGGTGGTGCACCAGGATGTCCCCGTCGCGCAGGGTGGAGAACACGCTGCGCGGCACCTCACCCTCGGCGAGCCGGGGGTGCGTGGCCGGCACGAACGGCGGGTCCTTCAGGTCCGGCCGGTCGGCCTCGCCGTAGACCTGCCACAACGCGGACAGGTCCAGCAGGCCGGGCACCCGCAGCACGTCCTGGTCGTCCATGTCCAGCTCGCGGACGAGCAACTCCAGCATGTGGTCGGAGATGGACGCGGCGGCCTCCAGCCGGACCGGTGGGCCGAACCGTCGCCGGGCCAGCTCCCGCTCCAGGGCCTGGAGCAGGTCCTCGTCGCGGTCCTCGTCGACCTCCACCTCGGCGTTGCGGGTCACCCGGAACAGGTGGCACTCGACCACCTGCATGCCGCTGAACAACTGACCCAGGTGCACCGAGATCAGGTCCTCCACCGGCAGCATCCGCACGCCCGGCTGGTCCCGGTCCACCCGGACGAAGCGGGGGACGTTGTTGGGCACCTTCACCCGGGCGAACAGCTCCGAACCCCCGTCCGGGTCGCGAACCGCCACCGCCAGGTTCAACGACCGTCCCGAGATGTACGGGAACGGGTGCGCCGGGTCCACCGCGAGCGGCGTCAGCACGGGGAAGATGTGCTCCCGGAAATAGGTGCGCAACCGCTCCCGTTCGGGGTCGCCCAACTCGGCCCAGCGCAGGATGCGGATGCCCTCGTCGGCCAGCCTGGGCAGGATGTCGTCGACGAAGCAGGCGGCGTGCCGGGCGACCAGCTCGGCGGTCCGCTCGGCGATCAGCTCCAACTGGGTACGCAGGGGCAGCCGGTCCCCGCCGCGCACCGGCAGGCCGGCGGAGAGCCGCCGCTTCAGCCCGGCGATGCGCACCATGTAGAACTCGTCCAGGTTGCTCGCGAAGATGGCCAGGAACTTGGCCCGTTCCAGCAGCGGGGTGCGCTGGTCCTCGGCCAGGGTGAGCACCCGGGCGTTGAAGTCGAGCCAGGAGAGCTCTCGGTTGAGGAAACGGTCCTCCGGCAGCGGCGGGGCCGCCGGCGGTTCGTCGTCGTCCTCCGGGGCGCCGACCGGTAGGTCGCTCGGCAGGACCGGGTGGACGTCACCGGCGGCCGGGCCGTCCGCCTCGATCACCGGCGCGGGGTCGAGGACCTCGTCCAGCCCGGAGGAGGCGCCGCCGGGGTCGTCGGCGAGGGTGTCGGCGCGGGCGGCGCCGGCCCGTTCGGCACGGGACGGGCGGAAGCGGCCGTCGGTGCCGCGTGCGCGGGAGCCGTTACGGAGGTCGGTGGCGGGCGGGTTGGCCGGGTGCTCGCGAGGGGTGCTCACCCGCTCATAATCACCCGATTACGGTAAACGCAAAATGAACTTGGGCTCGCCGGGTCAGATCATCGTCGGCAATGTCACCCGGACTACCTCGCCGTCGGGATCGGTGTCGATGCGAACCCGCTGGCCGAGCCGGAGCAGCCGCAGCCCGGAGGCGTCGAAGGCCCGGGCGGGGAAGCGCATCTCGGTGCCGTCGTCGAGCAGCAGGACCCCGCTGCGCGTCGCCGCGTCGTAGCTGGCCACCGTGCCCTGCATGCTGGCACCGTACACCCGGCGTGCGGGCCGGGCGGGTCAGCCCGCCGTGCGGGCCGGGCGGCCGGCGGTGACCAGGGCGGCGGTGCGCGGCCCCAGCCCGAGCCGGGCGGCGGCGGTCAGGTCCGCGGCGGTGTCCACGTCCCGGCGCAGGCTGGGCCAGTCGTCGGTGAGCGGCAGCGCCCCGCTCGCCTCGTGCGCGACCGCCGAGTCCACCCCGAAGCGGGGGTCCAGCGCGACACCGGGCGGGGCGGTGAGCAGCACCGTGCCGCTGCCGGGCGCGTCGGGCACGAAACGGCGTACCGCGGGTCGCCCGTTCCGCGCGGCGAGCAGCGCGCCGGCCAACTCGGCGGGGCGCAGCGCCGGCAGGTCCGCCGTGAGCCCGGCCACCCACCCGACGGTCGTCGCGGCCGCGCCGTGCCGGAACGCGGCGTTCAGTCCGGCGGCCGGCTCGTCGGGCAGCACCCGCGCGCCGGCGGCCCGCGCCGCATCCGCCACCCGGGCGTCGTCGGTCACCACCAGGGCCTCGGCGACCGCCGGGCAGGCCAACACCGCGCGGAGCGTGTCGGCCGCCAGGGCCAGCGCCAGATCCTCGTGGGGTACGCCCGGCAGCGCGCCCCGCAGCCGGCTCTTGGCCGCTGCCAGATGCTTCACCGGCACCACCACGGCCCACCTCGGCTGACTCACGCCCGCAATCCTGCCAGCCGGACGGCGGGACCCTCGCTGGCCGTACCGGGGGCGAGCAGGCATGATTTCCGCTGCGGGTGTCGCGGGCGGGGTTTCGCGGCGGGGTTGGGGCGCGACGAGGAGGCAGAGTGGCACGGCGGAGGCTGGGGTTCTGGCAACGGTTCGCCGTGGGGCTGGTGAAGCCGGTGATGACCGTGTGGACCCGGCGGACCTGGCGTGGCCAGGAGCACCTCCGACGCGACGGCGGCATGATCATCGTGGCGAACCACATCTCGCACGCCGACCCGCTGGTCTCCGCGCACTTCATCTACGATTCCGGGCGCTGGCCGCAGTACCTGGGCAAGGCCAGCGTGTTCCGGGTGCCGGTGGTCGGCTGGATCCTGCACCGGTGCCGGCAGATCCCGGTCGAGCGGGGCAGCGTCGACGCGGTCCGCTCGCTGGACTCCCTGGTCGCCGCCCTCGACCAGGGTGGCGCCGTGGTGATCTACCCGGAGGGCACCACCACCCGACAGCCGGAGCTGTGGCCGATGAAGGCCAAGACCGGGGCCGCCCGGTTGGCTCTGGCCACCGGCGCTCCCGTCGTGCCGGTGGTGATGTGGGGGCCGGAGCGGCTCTTCGACCCGCGGACCAGCCGCGTCAACCCGCGCCCGCGGATCCCGGTGACAGTTGTCGCCGGGGAACCGATCGACCTGAGCCGGTGGGCCGATGCCCAGCCGACCCGGGTCACCCTCGAGGAGATGACGGACACCATCATGTTGCGGCTGCGGGACATGCTCGGCGAGATCCGCGGCGGCACCCCGCCGCCGCTGTGGGAGCGACCGGCCCGTTCCTCCGCCGGGCACGAGCAGCAGGGTGACCTGGGGTGAGCGGCCACGTCGCGGTGCTCGGTGCCGGTTCCTGGGGCACCGCGTTCGCCAAGATCCTCGCCGACGCGGGGCGGGACGTGACGGTGTGGGCCCGTCGTGCGCCGGTCGCCGAGAGCATCCGGACCGAGCGTCGCAACCCGGAGTACCTGCCCGGCGTGCTGCTGCCGGCCCGGGTCACCGCCACCGCCGACGCGGCCGAGGCGATCACCGGCGCCGAGGTGGTGGTGCTGGCCGTGCCGTCGCAGACCCTGCGCGGCAACCTCGCCGAATGGGCCGGGCACCTGCACCCCGACTCGACACTGGTGTCGCTGATGAAGGGCATCGAGCTCGGCACCACCAAACGGATGAGCGAGGTCATCGTGGAGACCGCCGGGGTCGCCGCCGACCGGGTGGTCGTCGTCTCCGGCCCGAACCTGGCTCCGGAGATCGCCGCCGAGCAGCCCGCCGCGACAGTGGTGGCCGGGACGAACAGCCACCGCACCGTGCTCGTGCAGTCGTCGATTCGGACGCCGTACCTGCGCCCGTACACCAACGACGACGTGATCGGCTGTGAGCTGGGCGGGGCGGTCAAGAACGTGATCGCCCTGTCGTACGGCATCGCCACCGCGATGGGTTTCGGCGACAACACCCGGGCCATGCTGATGACCCGGGGGCTGGCCGAGACGGCCCGGTTGGGCGTGGCGCTCGGCGCGGACCCGATCACCTTCGCCGGCCTCGCGGGCATGGGCGACCTGGTCGCCTCCTGCTCGTCCCCGCTGGCCCGCAACCGCACCTTCGGCGAGCACCTGGGCCGCGGTGAGACGCTGGAACAGGCCCAGACCGCCACCCGGCAGACCGCCGAGGGTGTGAAGAGTTGCCTGGCGATCCGGGACCTGGCCCGGGCGCACGGCGTGGAGATGCCGATCACCGAGCACGTCGAACGGATCTGCCACGAGGGGATGGACCCCCGGCTCGCCGTGCAGACCCTGATGAGCCGGACCGCCAAGCCCGAGTCGTACGAATGAGGACCCGATGAGCGAACTGGGTGACGGCACCCGCTGCGTCCGCGCCGGCCTGCCCGAGCCGGCACCGGGAGACCCGTTCCTGCCCGGGCCGGTCTTCGCCGCGCCGTACCACCTCGACCCGTGGCAGGGCCAGGGCACGTCGCCGAACGGCTACGGTCGCCCGGACAACCCGACCCGACGGTTGCTGGAGGCGGCCGTGGGCGAGTTGGAGGGTGGGGACTGTCGGGTCTTCGCCACCGGTCAGGCGGCCATCACCGGGACGCTGCTCACCCTGTTGCGCCCGGGCGACACCGTGGTGCTGCCCGCCGACGGCTACTTCCCGGTCCGGGCCTTCGCCACCGCCGTGCTGGAGACGATCGGCGTGCGGGTGCTCTTCGTGCCGACCGTGGGGCCGTACCCGTCCTTCGAGGGCGTCCGGCTGGTGCTGGTGGAGACCCCGGCCAACCCGGGTCTGGACGTGGTCGACGTCGCCGCCCTGGCCGAGCGGGCCCACGCCGCCGGTGCGCTGCTCGCGGTGGACAACACCACCGCCACCCCGCTCGGTCAGCGCCCGCTGGACCTCGGTGCCGACCTGGTGGTCGCCTCCGGCACCAAGGCGCTCACCGGCCACTCCGACCTGCTGCTGGGCTACCTGGCCAGCCGGTCCACCGAGCTGATCCAGGCGGTCACGCTGTGGCGTACCGGCACCGGTTCGGTCCCGGGCGCGTTCGACGCCTGGCTGGCGCACCGGTCGCTGGCGACCCTCGACCTGCGCCTGGCCCGGCAGAGCGCGAACGCCGCCGCCGTCGCCGACCTGCTCGCCGACCGGCCGGACGTGACAGGCCTGCGCTGGCCGGGGCGGCGGGACGACCCGGCGTACCCGGTGGCCTCGGCGCAGATGCGCCGGATGCCCGGGGTGCTCTCCTTCGATCTGGGTGACGCCGACCGGGTGGGCCGGTTCGTCGAGGCCGCCCGCCTGGTGGCGGCGGCCACCTCCTTCGGTGGGCTGCACACCACGGCGGACCGGCGGGCGCAGTGGGGTGACGACACCGCCCCCGGCTTCGTCCGGCTGTCCTGCGGTGTGGAGGACACCCCCGACCTGGTGGCCGACATCGCCGCCGCGCTGGACGCCGCCGGGCCGGTTTGAGGGGACCGGTGGCATCCATCGACCGGCTCTCCCTCGTACGCCGGCTGCGCGCCGCCGGCTGCGTCTACGCCGAGGACGAGGCCGAGCTGCTGCTCGCCGCCGCGGACACCCCGGCGGTGTTGGCCGACCTGACCGACCGACGGGTGGCCGGCGAGCCGTTGGAGTACCTGCTCGGTTGGGCGGAGTTCTGCAACCGGCGAATCCTCGTCGACCCGGGCGTCTTCGTGCCGCGCGCCCGGACCGCCCTGCTGGTCGAGTTGGCTGCCGAGGTGACCGGCCCGGCTCCGGCCGTCGTCGACCTGTGCTGCGGCTCCGGGGCCACCACCGTCGCGCTGGCGCACCGGCTCGCTCCGCGCTGGCTGGCCGCCGCCGACATCGACCCGGCGGCCGTGGCGTGCGCCCGCCGCAACGTCGCCGGGCTGGCCGCCGAGGTGTACGAGGGTGACCTTTTCGCGCCCCTGCCCGCGCGCTGGCGGGGTCGGCTGGACCTGGTGGTGGCCAACGCCCCGTACGTACCGACCGACGCGGTGGCGCTGATGCCGCCGGAGGCGCGGCTGCACGAGGCCCCGGTGGCACTCGACGGCGGCCCGGACGGGCTCGCCGTGCTGCGCCGGGTGGGTGCCGAGGCGGCCGACTGGTTGGCGCCCGGTGGGCACCTGGTCGTCGAGGCCGGCGACACGCAGGTGGCCGCGCTCTGCGCGGCGTTCGAGGCAGCCGGGCTGGTGCCGGACGTGCGGCAGGACGAGGACCTGGACGCCACCGCGGTGACCGCCCGACGCCCCGACTGAGCCCGCGTCACGGATGACACCGCCTCGGCCGCTCCTCGGTCGAGGGCAGGGCCGGCCAGGACCCCCTGCGCACCCTTTGCTCTGCACCCGCCCATGCACCACGAACGGTCCGTAACTGGCGCATGGGCGGGTGCAGAGCAAAGGCGGGTGAGAGGAGGGTGGGGGCGAGACCCGGCGGCGGCGCCACGGCACCGTCGAGCTGACCGCGGCGCGCGCGAGACCGGATCTTCTGGTCAAACGGGACGTGCGGTGACGCATGTCGGTACCTCTGCCAGCCGGCGGGTGGCCGGGCGTGGCGGGGGAGAGGGGTTGGCACTAGCCTCGGCTCACACTCTTACGGGCGGGAGGCGGTTTTCGGTGGGCAGCGCAGGGGTGCCGGTGGTCGTCGGGCTGGACAACGGCGGCACCAGCAACAACGCCACCGTGCTGACGGTGGACGGCCGCTTCCTGGTGGACGGGCTGTTGGAGATCCCCAGCGAGGTGCGGTCCGGGCCGGAGACGGCGATCGAGGCGCTGGCCCGGGCTCTGGACGGTGCCCTGGCGCGGACCGGCGTGCCGCGTGAGCTGGTCCGGGCGGTCGGGCTGGACACGCCCGGCCCGGCGAGTGCCGACGGTGTCATCTCGTCGCGGGGTTCCACCAACTTCTCGCAGCCGGCCTGGCGGGGCTTCGACGTGCGGGGCGCGTTGGAGCGACGCCTCGGCCTGCCGGTGATCTACCACAACGACGGCAACGCCGCCGCGCTCTACGCCCACCACGTGCACTTCGGCGACGACGCGATGAACCGCTCGTCGGTCTCCGCGATCGTCGGCACCGGGCTCGGCGGCGGTGTGGTCGAGAGCGGCCGGGTGATCGCCGGTGCCGCCGGGATGGCCGGGGAGCTCGGTCACGTGCACATCCCGCTGGGTGGGCTGCTCGGCCCGGAGCAGGGGGAGCCCAGCTGCGCCTGCGGCTTCACCGGGGACGTGGAGAGCATCGCCTCGCTGACCGGCATCGAACGCAATCTGCTGCCGTACTGGCTGACCCGCTATCCCGACCACCCCCTTGCCGCCGAGCCGGTGGCCCGGGCCGCGAAGTTGGTCCGGGGGTACGGCGAGCGCGGGGACGCCCTCGCGCGGGACCTCTTCACCCAGCAGGCGATGGCGCTGGGCCGCCTGTTCACGGTCGCGGCGAACTTCACCGATCCGCACGCGTACTTCGTCGGTGGTGGGGTGGTGGAGGCGGCGCCGGAGTTCCGCGACTGGTTCCTGGCGACGGTCCGCGAGCACACCGTGCTTCGGGAGGAGCAGGCGGCGGTGGCCACCTTCGCGCTGGTGCCGGACCGGGACATGGCCGGCGCCCGGGGCGTGGCGATCGCCGCGTTGGAGGCGCTACGTGCCGTCCCGGAGCCCCGTCCGCTCGTCGCCTGAGCCTGAGCCTGAGCCCGAGCCCGCCCCGGCCGCCGCGCCCGGTGGTCAGCGGGGCGGCGGTCGGGGCGGCGGGTTGGTGGCGCGGCCGGTCGGGTCAGCGTTGCGGCCTCCCGGTCACCGCAGGGGTGGTGCCTGGGCGAAGGCGGCCCAGGCGGCCGGCGGGAACAGCAGCGCCGGACCGGCCGGGTCCTTGGAGTCGCGGACGGCCACCAGCCGCGGGATCGCGGCCACCTCCACGCAGGCGCCCTCGTCGCCGCTGCGGCTGCTCTTGCGCCACGCCGCCGCGGACATGGCCGCTGTGATCGTCGGTGTCATCGGTCTTACCGTCCCTTCAGGGCTGTCAGGAGCATTCCGCGGCTGTCGGCCGGGCTGAGCGCCACGCTTCGGAGATGCTCCATGATCTTGGTGCAGGTCCGCGTCTCGCCGGCTCGGTCGAGGATCATCTGGCCGGCGACGGTCTCCACCGAGGCGATGATCGGATCTTCCGGATCGGCGAACTCGAGGATGTGTAGCGAGCCTCGGGTGCCCCGGTGGTAGCCGGCGGAGAGCGGGATCACCTGAACGGTGATGTTCGGCAACTCGGCCATCTTGACCAGGTGCCGCAGTTGGCCGTCCATCACCGACTGCTCGCCGACCGGGCGTAGCAGCGCGCCCTCGTCGATGATCGCGTCGAGGATGGGCGGGTCGTCGCCGGTGAGCCGCTGTTGCCGATCGAGTCGGACCTTGACCCGCTGCTCCACCAGGTCGTCGCCGAGGGTGTGCGGGCCACCGCGCATCACGCCACGGATGTAGTCCGCGGTCTGGAGCAGGCCGGGCACCACCGAGGGCTCGAAGTTGGCGATGGCGGTCGCCTCGGCTTCCAGCGCGATGAAGTCGATGGTGCGCGGATCGAGCAGGTAGGAGTACGAGACCCACCAGCCTGGCTTGCGGGCGTCCTTGGCGAGTTGCACCGCGGCGGCCACCTCCTCGGCACCCACCCCGTACGAGGTGAGCAGCGCGCGCACGGTGGCCGGGGTGACCAGGGACTGGGCGTTCTCGTACCGGGAGAGGGTGCTGCGGGTGCTGTTGATCTCATCCGCCGCGGTCTCCAGTGTCAGGCCGGCGGCTTCCCGGTGGTGGCGCAGGGCGATGCCGAGCCGGCGGGCACGGGCTGTCTTCGGGGCCATACATCGATGGTTGCACACATTCGTGAGAACGTCTGCATGGGAGAGGGTCGATGAGAGTTGCATTCATGGCTGTCCACGTGTCAATCTGTTAGCGCGTCCTCACCGCCGGTTGTCGTGGCGACGGTGGTGGTGAGCGACCGGAGGGATGGGGCGCGCGGCGATCGGGTTTCTCCCCCGTGCCCGATCGTCGCGTGCCGCGCCATCCCGGCCCGCCGGAAGGAGACGACGACGTGCGTACCGTTCCGGATCCCCCCGCCGTGCAGCCGGTCGGCCCCCGATGACCCGCTTCCTGGTGGTGCTCACCGACGTGCGTTCGGTCGAGGGCATCAACCGCGACGAGCGGACCGCGCCGGAGCGCCGACGGCAGGTGGTCGGCGCCAGCAGCCGGGAGGCCGCCGACCGGATCGCCGGAGCGTTCATGGCGCTGGGCATGGTGCGTGCCGGTCGGCAGCGGGTGAAGGTGATCGCGGTCGGCCGCCGACACTCCCGCGACTGAGCAGGCACGACGGTCGATCTGCCGCACGGCAATAGTCCCGTTACGCACCGTATATCCTATGCTGGCTAATCGCCGTGTCGCGCTGCGGCTCGCCGGGTATCGCCTCGCCCTATCGCCACGCACAGTAAGGTCAACCGGGTGAGCGCCACCGGCGAGCACGACCAGCCGCAGTCGCGTACGAAGAGGTGACCGGAGTGACCACCCCAGGCAAAACCCGCGTGGCGATCGTCTTCGGCGGCCGCAGCCCGGAGCACGGCATCTCCTGCGTCAGCGCCGGCAGCGTGTTCGGCGCACTCGACCCGGACGAGTTCGAGGTGGTGCCGGTCGGCATCACCCGAGCCGGTCAGTGGGTGCTGACCAGCGGAGATCCCGCCCAACTCGCGATCAACGCCCGTCAGCTACCGGAGATCACCGCCGACTCCGGCGACGACATCGTGCTGCGCGCCGACCCCACCGGCAACGGGCTGATGGTGCTCGACCCGACCGAGGGCCCCCGCGTGCTCGCCGACGTCGACGTGGTCTTCCCGGTGCTGCACGGCACGTACGGCGAGGACGGCACCATCCAGGGCATGCTGGAGATGGCCGGCATCCCCTACGTCGGGGCGAACGTGTTCGCGTCCGCGGCCGCGATGGACAAGGAGTTCACCAAGAAGCTCTGCGCCGTCGAGGGCATCCCGGTCGGCACGTACGCCGTGCTGCGCAACGGGATGACACTCACCGAGCAGGACAAGGAGCGGCTCGGGCTGCCGGTCTTCGTCAAGCCGTCCCGGGCCGGGTCGTCGTTCGGCATCACCCGGGTCACCGACTGGGCCGACCTGGACACCGCCGTCGCCGCCGCCCGGCAGTTCGACCCGAAGGTCATCATCGAGGCCGCGATCGTCGGCCGCGAGGTCGAGTGCGGCGTGCTGGAGGGCGAGGCCGGCGGCACGCCCGAGGCGTCCGTCCTGGCCGAGGTGCGGGTCGTCGCGGACCACGACTTCTACGACTTCGAGGCGAAGTACCTCGACGACTCGTGCGAGTACGACATTCCGGCCAACCTGCCGGAGCGGGTGACCCGCCAGGTGCAGGAGTACGCGGTCCGCGCGTTCACCGCGCTGGACTGCGCCGGCCTGGCCCGCGCCGACTTCTTCGTCACACCCGAGCTGGACGTCTACCTCAACGAGATCAACACAATGCCCGGGTTCACCCCGACGTCGATGTTCCCGCGGATGTGGGCGGCCTCCGGCCTGGAATATCCGAAGCTCGTCAACCGGCTGATCCGTACCGCCCAGCGGCGCGGCGTCGGCCTGCACTGAGTCGCCCGGCCCCGCTCGCGCAGGTCAGCCGGCGCGGGCGGGGTCAGCTCAGCGCTGGCAACCGGACGGGATGGCGCCGCCGGACGGCACGCTCGCCACGATCGTGCTGGAGATCGGTGACACCCACTGCAACGGCTGCTCGTACGAGCGCGGGATGCGCACCGCGACCGGCGTCTCCCGGTCGACGGTGGTGAGCACGGTCTCCGCGCCCTGCTCGGCCAGGTGCCAGCAGACCCGGTTGACCGTCCAGACCTCGTCGGTGGCGGGGAACGTCGGCTCGGTGCCGCCGCAGGCCACGGTGAGCGCGGGGTCGCCGTAGGCGGCGTTCTGCTCCGGGCCGGCGGTGACCGGCCGCTGGGCCAGGTCGCGGATGGTCGCCGGCAACTGGGAGAGCAGGGCCCGGCAGACCACGGCCGGGCGGGCGGCCAGCGCCGGGGCGGCCATCTCCACCGGGGCGGTGGACTGCACCCGGGCGGTGGTCGCGGACGGGGACGGCGCGGCGGCCGGCGTGTCCGGGGCGAGCCTGGTGACGGCCAGCACGGCCACCAGCAGCGTGATCGGCACCGCGATCAACGTGGCCACCAGAGCGGCGCCCCGATTGCTCCGGTCCCGGCCGACCGGCGCGGCGGCGGCCGGGTCGGCCGGCTCGCCGATACCGTCAGCCGGCTCGCGTGTCCCGTCGGACGTGTCGCGTGGGCCGTCGTCGTCCACCGCAGCGGAGGAGCTCGTCATCTCGTCCACCTACAGCCGCACCACCGAACACGTGAGGGTGCGCGTGATGCCGGGCACCATCTGCACCTTGCTGACAATGAGTTTGCCGAGTTCGTCGACGGTGTTCGCCTCGGTGAGGACGACCACGTCGTACGGCCCGGTGACGGCGTCGACGCGCACCACACCGGCGAGGTCCGCGATGAGACCCGCCACGTCGCGTGCGCGGCCGACCTCGGTCTGGATGAGGATGTACGCCTGTACCACGAGTAGACCTCCGTCCGTCGCCGCTCAGGAGCGGCCCGAACGGTGAAACTACCTTACGGAGCAGGTCCGATCCCTATCGGTGGTCAAGGAGCAGCGGTGAGCGAGCACGGCGGAGCCGGGCAGCACGGACGGAACGCCGGCGGCGGCACCAGCGTGTCCGGGATCGGGGAGTTCGGGCTGATCGGAAGGATCACGGCGCGACTGACGTACGGGCCGACGACCCTGCTCGGCCCCGGCGACGACGCGGCGGTGGTGGCCGCGCCGGACGGGCGGGTGGCGGCCTCCACCGACGTGCTCGTCGACGGGCGGCACTTCCGGCGGGACTGGTCCTCCGCCCGTGACGTCGGACACCGGGCGGCGGCGGCCAACCTGGCCGACATCGCGGCGATGGGCGCCACACCGACCGCCCTGCTGGTTGCCCTCTGCATGCCCGCGGACCTGGACACCGGCTGGGCCGAGGAGTTGGCCGACGGGCTCTCCGCCGAGGCGGCCACGGTCGGCGCGAGCGTCGTCGGCGGCGACATGTCGGCCAGCCCCACCCTGACTGTCGCGGTCACCGCGCTGGGCGACCTGCAGGGCCGCCCGCCCGTGCTGCGCTCGGGTGCCCGCCCGGGGGACGTGCTCGCCCTGGCCGGGCGCATCGGGTACGCGGCCGCCGGGCTGACCGTGCTCACCCGGGGCTTCCGCACCCCCCGGCTGCTGGTCGAGGCGTACCGGCGGCCGCAGGTTCCCTACCCGGCCGGGCCGCTGGCCGCCCGGCTCGGCGCCACGTCGATGATCGACGTGTCGGACGGGCTGCTCGCCGACCTCGGGCACGTGTCGGCGGCCAGCGGGGTAGCGATCGACGTGCGCCGCGCCGCGTTCGAGATACCCCGGCAGATGGCCGACGCGGCGCAGGCGCTCGGCGTCGACCCGTACACCTGGATCCTCGCCGGTGGCGACGACCACGCGCTGGTCGCGACCTTCCCGCCGGGGGTGGTGTTGCCGCCGGACTGGCGGCCGATCGGAGTGGTCACGGACGGTGTCGGGGTGACTGTCGACGGCGCGCCCCACGACGGCCCGGCTGGCTGGGACCACTTCCGGTGAGGCCCGGCGCCGGTCGTATTCTGGATACCGTGAGTGATATTGAGATCCGGGCCGTGCGGTTCGACGCATCGGTGGCGCAGCAGTTGATCCATGCCGCACTGGCCGACCTCGGTGTCCGCTACGGCGGCTCCGGTGACGACACCCCGGTCGACGCGACGGAGTTCGAGCCGCCCGATGGCGCGTTCCTCGTCGCCTATCTGGCCGGCGAGCCGGTCGGCTGCGGTGGCTGGCGCAGCCACGGCGCGGACACCGCGGAGCTGAAGAGGATGTACACGGCCCCGGCGGCGCGCGGGCGGGGCGTGGCCCGCGCCGTGCTGGCGGCCATCGAACGCTCGGCCCGTGAGCAGGGCCGCAAGCGGGTGGTGCTGGAGTGCGGTGACAAGCAGCCCGAGGCGATCGCCATGTACGGCTCCGCCGGTTACGAGCGGATCCCGAACTTCGGCTTCTACAAGGACGCGGAGGGCTGCATCTCCTTCGGCCGCACGCTCTGACCCGTGGCCTTCGGCGCTGGGTGGGCGCGCGCACGACAGAGCCGGCGGACCTCAGGGTCCGCCGGCTGAGCCGTACGAGAAGTTGTGTGGTGCCGCCGCGTCAGGCGCGGGTGACCTTGCCGGCCTTGATGCACGAGGTGCAGACCTGCAGCTTCTTGGTGTTGCCGCCACCGGCCGGGGTGCGCACCGACTGGATGTTCGGGTTCCAGCGGCGGTTGGTCTTCTTCTTGGACCAGGGCACGTTGTGGCCGAAGCCCGGCCCCTTGCCACAGACGTCGCACACGCTAGCCACGGGATACTCCTGGGATTGAAACGTTCATGAGGTTGCCGGCAGAGGTGCTGCACGGGCAACCGCGTCAGCCTACCCGATGTCCCGCCGAGGTGACCAACCGCCCTGGCCCGGTGATCAGCCGCCCCTCCGCACGTGGGCGGTGGTCGGCCCGCCGGGTGGCGGCGGTGGTTCCGGCGGCAACTGTACCTGGAGGGCGGATCCCGTCCGCCCGGGCCAGGGTGGCGGGCCGGTCGGGTGCGGGGCAACCGGACACGCCGGACGAGTCCGACGCGTGTCGGTGCGCGCCAGTAGGCTTCTGGCCGTGCTGGACACCCTCGACGCCGCCGCGGTGCGCCGTTGGTGCGCGGGTGGGCTGGCCGCGCTGAAGCGTCACCAGGGTGAGATCGACAGGCTCAACGTCTATCCGGTGCCCGACGGCGACACCGGCACCAACCTGGTGCTCACCCTCACCTCCGCCCAGCAGGCGCTCGCGATGGATCTGGACACCCTGCCCGACAGCGGCCCGACAGCCCACGGGCACGCGCTGCGGCTGATGGCCCAGGGCGCGTTGCTCGGGGCACGGGGCAACTCCGGGGTGATCCTCGCGCAGATCCTGCGGGGGTTCGCCGACGAGCTCACCGTGGCCCCGGCGGTGCGCGGCCGGGAGTTGGCCGCCGCGCTGCGCTCGGCCACCGCCGCGGCGTACACCGCTGTCGCCCAGCCGGTCGAGGGCACCCTGCTCACCGTGGTCGCGGCGGCCGCCGCCGCGGCCGACCGGGCCGACAGCGACGACCTGCCGGCGGTGGCCCGCCTCGCGGCCCGGGCGGCGGCCGAGGCGCTCGCCCGGACCCCGGAGCAGCTGCCGGCACTGGCCCGCGCGGGCGTCGTCGACGCGGGTGGGCGAGGGCTCTGCGTGCTGCTGGACGCCCTGGTCGAGGTGCTGACCGGGGAGAGCACCGCCGGGCCCGCACCGACGCCGCGCTCCGCCCGCCCGGCGGCCACCGTCGCGCGGGAGACCGGTTCCGACGAGTACGCGTACGAGGTGCAGTTCCTGCTCGACGCGGGGGCCGAGGCGGTGGCCCGGATGCGGCGGGCGCTCGCCGCACTGGGGGATTCGCTCGTCGTCGTCGGCGACGGGCGCGAGCCGGAGAGCACCTGGAACGTGCACGTGCACGTCAACGACGTGGGCGCGGCGGTCGAGGCGGGTGTCGCCGCCGGCCGCCCGTACCGGATCTCGGTGACCCGCTTCGCCGACCAACCGGAGCCGCCCCGCGGCCCGGTGTCGGACGGCCGGGCCGCGGTGGTGGTGGCCACCGGCGGCGGCATCGCCGAGCTGTTCGCCGCGGAGGGCGCGACAGTGGTGCCGGGCAACCCGTCCACGGGTGAGCTGCTGGACGCGATCCGTGGCACCGGCGCGGCCCGGGTGGTGATGCTGCCCAACGACCCCAACACGCAGGCGGTGGCGAGCGCGGCAGCCCGCGAGGCGCATCGACACGGCATCAAGGTGAGCGTGGTGCCGACCCGCTCGCCCGTGCAGGCCCTCGCAGCCCTCGCGGTCCGCGACGCCGACCGCCGCTTCGAGGACGACGTGATCGCGATGGCCGAGGCCGCCGGGGCCTGCCGTTACGCCGAGGTCTGCCATGCCAGCCGGGAGGCGCTGACCGTGGCCGGCCCGTGCCGTCCCGGTGACGTGCTGGCGCTTGTCGAGGGCGAGGTGCACCTGATCGGCACCGACCTCACCGACACCTGCGCGGCGGTTGTCGACCGGATGCTCGGCGGCGGGGGCGAGCTGGTCACCCTGTTGGCCGGGGCCGACGCTCCGGCCGGGCTCACCGATGCCGTCCGCGCGCACGTCGCGAGGCGCTGGCCGTTCGTCGAGGTGCACACGTACCCGGGCGGCCAACCGTTTTATCCGCTCCTGGTAGGGATCGAATGAGCGAACCAGCCACCGTGGACACTCCGCTGAAGAAGCTGGTCGGGGACAAGACAGCCAAGGCGCTGGCCGCACACCTCGACCTGCACACCGCGGGTGACCTGGTCTATCACTTCCCGCGTCGCTACGACGAGCGTGGCGAGCACACCGACATCCGCTCGCTGGACGTCGGCGAGCAGGTCACCGTGCTGGCCCAGGTGCAGCGCACCGCCGTGCGCCCGATGCGGCAGCGACGGGGCAACCTACTGGAGGTGACCGTCGGTGACGGCTCCGGTGGGCTGCTGACGTTGACCTTCTTCGGCAACCAGGCGTGGCGCGAGCGGGAGCTGCGCCCCGGCCGGTGGGGGCTGTTCGCCGGCAAGGTCACCGAGTTCCGGGGCAACCGGCAGCTCAACGGCCCGGAGTACGTCCTGCTCGGCGAGGGTGGTGACGGCGAGGCGGCGGCCAGCGACGAGATCGAGGAGTTCGCCGGTGCGCTGATCCCCGTCTACCCGGCCGCCGCGGCGGTGCCGACCTGGGTGATCGCGCGGTGTGTGCGGGTCGTGCTGGACACGTTCACCCCACCGGACGATCCGCTGCCGGGCGAGGTGCGCGCCAGCCGCAAGCTGGTCGGGTTGGGCACCGCCTTGACGGAGATCCACCGGCCGTCCAGCAAGGAGGCACTGTACCGGGCGCGGCGGCGGCTCAAGTGGGACGAGGCGTTCGCCGTCCAGTTGACCCTGGTGCAGCGCAAGCACCGGGCGGCGGACTGGCCGGCCCGGCCCCGCCCGACGCGTTCCGGCGGGCTGCTGGACGCCTTCGACGCCCGACTGCCGTACGAGCTGACGGCCGGTCAGCGCGACGTCGGCGTGGAGATCGCCGCAGATCTCGCCACCCCGCACCCGATGCACCGGTTGTTGCAGGGTGAGGTGGGCTCGGGCAAGACCGTGGTGGCGTTGCGGGCGATGCTCCAGGTGGTCGACGCGGGCGGGCAGGCCGCGCTGCTGGCACCCACCGAGGTGCTGGCCGCCCAGCACCACCGCGGCATGCTCGACCTGCTCGGGCCGCTCGGGCGGGCCGGCGAGCTGGGTTCCGCCGAGCACGCCACCCGGGTCGAGCTGGTCACCGGTTCACTGGGCGCGGCGGCCCGCCGGCGGGCGCTCGGCGAGGTGGCAAGTGGCGCCGCCGGCATCGTGCTGGGCACCCACGCCCTGCTCTACGAGGGAGTCGACTTCGCCGACCTCGGCCTGGTCGTCGTCGACGAGCAGCACCGCTTCGGCGTGGAGCAGCGCGACGCCCTGCGGGCCAAGGCCGACCAGCCGCCGCACGTGCTGGTGATGACCGCCACCCCGATCCCGCGCACGGTGGCGATGACCGTCTACGGCGACCTGGAGGTCTCCACCCTCTCCCAGCTGCCCCGGGGGCGGTCGCCGATCGCCTCGCACGTGGTGCCGGCCGCCGAGAAACCCGCCTATCTGGACCGGGCCTGGCGTCGGTTGCGCGAGGAGGTGGCCGCCGGCCATCAGGCGTACGTGGTGTGCCCGCGCATCGGAGAGGGGCCGGCAGCGGACGAGGAGCCGCCCCCGGTGGACGACAACGGTCGTCGGCCGCCGGTGGCGGTGACCGAGGTGGCCCCGCTGCTGGCCGAGGGGCCGTTGCACGGGCTGCGGATCGGGGTGCTGCACGGTCGCCTGCCGGCCGACGAGAAGGACGCCGTGATGCGCTCCTTCGCCGCCGGTGACCTGGACGTGCTGGTGGCGACCACGGTGATCGAGGTCGGCGTGGACGTGCCGAACGCCACCGTGATGATCGTGTTGGACGCCGACCGGTTCGGTGTCTCCCAACTGCACCAGTTGCGGGGCCGGGTCGGCCGGGGCGCCGCCGCCGGGCTCTGCCTGCTGGTCAGCGAGGCGGCCGAGGGCTCGTCGGCACGGGAACGGCTGGACGCGGTGGCGTCCACGAGCGACGGCTTCAAGCTCGCCGAGTTGGATCTGGAGCAGCGCCGCGAGGGCGACGTGCTGGGTGCGACCCAGTCCGGGCACCGCTCCCACCTGCGGCTGCTGTCGCTGCGCCGCGACGCCGACCTGATCCGCGACGCCCGCGCCGAGGCGATCACCCTGATCGAGGACGACCCGGACCTGACCCGCAATCCGGCGCTGGCCGCCTCGGTCGCCGCACTCGTCGACGAGGAACGCGCCGAATACCTGGAGAAGGGCTGAGGCTCTCCTAGCGCAGCGCGTGCCGGGCGATGACGAGGTCGTCGCGTTGCAGGATCGCGACCTGAAGCTGTTGGAGGCGTCCAGACGGCTCGATGCCCAGAGCTTCGCCGAAGGACCTACGAGCTTTCTGGTAGGCGCCGAGTGCTCCGGCCGGATCGCCGGTGAGGTACAGCGCTCGCATGAGTTGTTCCCAGGGGCGGTCGCGCAGGGGCTGGTCGAGCACGAGGGCACGGATGTCGTGCAGGAGGCTGCTGGTGGCCCCGAGCGCAAGGCGTGCGTCGACGAAGTCTTCGGTGGCGATGATGCGCTGTTCGTCGAGGTCGGCGAGTTGTTGTGTGATGGTGCCGGTAGCGGTGATGTTGTCGCCCGCCGGGCCTCGCCAGAGTGCGAGAGCGTCGTGCAGCAGCGCTGCCGCGGAGGCGTGGTCGCCGGCCCTGAGGTGGGCCTGGCCGCGTCGGGCGAGGTCGGAGAAGACGTTGACGTCCAACTCCTTGGGTCCAAGGGTGAAGAGGTAGCCGCCACCGTCGGAGACGGTGACCAGCCGTGCCGCCAGACGGGGGTCGGCGTTACCCAGGATGGCGCGTACCCGAGCGAGGTAACTGCGGAGATTTGACAACGCGGAGCGGGGTGGCGTCGCCCAGAGCGACTGGACGAGTCTGCGGTTGCTGACGCGCTGCCCGCCGGCGAGGAGAAGCGCAGCAAGCACCGCCCTGAGCATGGCCGCAGCGTCCAGGCTCAGGACTGCTCCGTCAACAGATGCCTCCAACGTGCCGAGGAGGGCAAATCTGATCTCCAACCGGACTCCCCTGTGTGACTCGATCACGACCGTAGGTGTCGCACTGGCAACTCACAAGCCCGCGCCACGATGAAACGAAACTTTTCGATGTGCGGGGGATGTGCTGATCGGCATGCGGCCGATGCGCAACGGCTGGTCAGCATGATCTGTCAGCTGGGCTGTGAGTGTTGGGGGAGCCATGGGCCACCGTGGGCGTCGTGTTTTCTGCGTCGGGGTCGGCGCTCGTAGAACGTGGCGGTCGTCGCTCGCGGTCTTGGTAGCTCTGCTGTTGCCCATGTCAGTGGTGGTGCTCGACGGACCGGTTGCCGCGCTGGCAGCACCGTCACCGAGATGTCCCGATTCGGCGAACGATGAGGCGACGGCAACCCGAGCCGCAGCCTCTTGTCGTGGCCAGGTCGAGGTGGCGTCCGCGCGGGACGAGAAGCTGCAGGTGTTCGCGAACCCGAACGGCTCCTTCACCGCCCGCGTCGCAGCCACCGCCCAGCGCGTACGCGACCGGTCCGGCCAGTGGGTCAAGCCGGATCCGGCACTGCACCTGGCCGCTGACGGCAGCATCGTCCCGGCCGCGACCTCGCTACGGATCTCGTTCTCCGGGGGCGGCACTGGGCCGGCCGCAACCATCGGCAAGGGCTCCGCCGAGTTGAGCCTGCACTGGCCGACCGCGCTTCCCACACCGAAGCTCAGCGGCGCCCGCGCCACGTACCCGGAGGTTCTTCCCGGTGTCGACCTGGTGTTGACCGCGGAGGTTGAGGGCTACTCCGAGTTGTTGGTGGTCAAGGACGCCAAGGCCGCCGCCAACCCTGCCCTGGCCAACGTGCGTTTTGGCACCACCAGCAAGGGTCTGCGGCTTCGGCAGGGCCCGGCCGGCGACCTGACGGCGGTCGACAATGCGGGCGTCACGCTGTTTGGTTCCGGCGCGCCGGCGATGTGGGACTCCTCGGAGTCCACCGACCGCGCTGCCGGGCCGAACCTGGGCTCACGGCTGGCCGGCCCCGCCGCAGCGCAGGCGGCGATGCCAGTTCAGCTCACCGGCACCGAACTCGTGGTTCGTCCGGATGTCAACATGCTCCGCGACAAGGCGACGACGTACCCGGTCTACATCGACCCGGCGTTCGGCAAGTCCGCCTGGACCATGATCAACAGCACCTATCCGACCCAGCCCTACTGGAGCTACGACAAGCAGGACTGCCCCGACCCGTACGGATCCATCCAGTGCGCCAAGGTGGGTTACACCAACACACCGAAGAGCATGATCTACCGGTCCTTGTTCGCCTTCGGAATCGGCAGTCTCCTGCACAAGCACGTGCAGGACGCCAAGCTGTCGATGGACACCGTGTACTCCTGGACGAACACCGACTACGGCACGCAGGTGCGGGTGACCGGGGGAATCAACTCCGGCACCACCTGGTCGAACAACGCCGCCAGCTGGGGCGCGGTGGTGGCCACGGCCAACAGCCACGCACATGACCGGGTGCGCCGCCGCACCGAGTGGGGCGTCACCAGCGCCTTGCAGGCGGCATCCGGGGGGACGTCCAGCACTCTGACGCTCGGCCTTCGGGCGGTGAGCGAGTCGGACGTGAACAACTGGAAGAAGTTCGACGCCGGCACCGCCCTGCTGACCGTCATCTACAACTCGTACCCGAACGCGCCGGACTCGTTGAGTGTGGCGGACGGTCCGTGTCTCACTGGTGCCTCCCGGCCGTACCTCCGGACGCTGACCCCCGCCCTGAGGGCACGACTCACCGACCCCGACGGTACGTCCCGGCTGCTCAAGGGCACCTTCCACTGGTGGAAGCTCACCGGCGGCACACGCAACAGCACGGACTCGGTCGCGCAGGGCTCGATCGTCGCGGGCCAGTACGCCAACGTGACAGTTCCGTCCGGACGGCTCGCCGACGGCGGCGTGTACGTCGTGCAGGCCATTGCCAACGACGGCATCGATAACGGGCAGTACTCGTCGACCTGCGAGTTCGAGGTCGATGTGACGTCGCCCGCAGCGCCCAGCGCGGTCACCTCGACCGACTACCCCAACGACGGCCAGGCCCACGGTGGTGTCGGCATGCCCGGCACCTTCACCCTGAGGCCACCGACGAGCACACCGACCGACTTCGCCGGGTACGCGTACACCCTTGACCCGGGTGTCAGCGCGGCGAGCGCAACCCAGGTGACCGCCAGCGCCGACCACACCGCGACGATCTCGATCAACCCGGTCGTCGACCAGGCGTACAACCTGCGGGTGTGGTCGCGCGACAAGGCCGGCAACTTCTCCACCTCGCCGTATGTCTACGTCTTCACCGTACGCGCGGGATCGGGACCGGATGCGCGCTGGACCTTCGACGACCGGGCTGGCACGGACGTCTCCGAGCACGGCAACACCCTGACGGTCGTCAATCGTGGCACCTGGACGCCCGGCCGCGGGGGCTATGGCAGTGCCCTGCTGTTGGCCGCCCCTTGGGCGCATGCGGTGACCACCGGATCGGTAGTCACCCGGGACCCGCAGACGGGCGGGCCAACTACCCTGCATTCCAACCGTAGCTTCAGTGTGGCGGCCACGGTCCGGCTGGACAGCACCGCCGGTGCCGGTGAACGGGCGGTCGTCGCCCAGGACGGTAACCGGACGTCACCGTTCGTGCTCAGCTACAGCATCATCGACAGGAAATGGCGTTTCGCCGTCGCAGACACCGACGTGGACGGACCTGCGATCGCTGCGATCCTTTCCGATTCGACGGCGGCGGCCGGAGTCTGGACCAGGCTGCTTGCCACCTACGACGGCACCACCCACGCGCTCCGGCTCTATGTCGACGGTGTGCTGCAGACGGCAACCGCGACGTCCACGACGTTCGACGCCACCGGCCCGGTGACTGTCGGGCGGGCACGGTTAGGTGGGACCCAGACCAGCTACTTCCCCGGAGCGATCGACGACGTTCGGATGTACGGCCGGGTGGTGCTCGCCACGGAGTCGGAGTTCACCCTCCTCAAGTTGCCCAACCCGCCAATCGTGACGACGCCGAACGGCACCTCCGCGTACGCCGGTCAGACACTGCAGGCGGTGCTGAGTGCTGGCGGGGACACGGCCGTGACAAAGGTGCAGTACCAGCTGGGCGTGTCTGGCGCGGTCACCACGGTGGCCCTGCCGGCAGCGGGCGGGCAGACGACGGTCAACGTGACGGCGTCCACGGTCGGCACGCCGATGCTCATGGTGCAGGGGATCGACGCGGCGGGCCTCAAGTCACCGATCGCCTCGACCCTGCTGAATTTTCGAGAAGCGCCCGCGCTCACCGGCAAGGTGACCGATGCGAACACTGGCGCGGCAGTGGCTGGCGTCACGGTGCGGTTGTCCCCCGGGGACCTGACGCAGATCACGAGTGCGACGGGGACCTACAGCTTTACGGGAATCGCCGCCGGCACGTACAACGTGACCGCGACGAACGGCGGCGTCGGCTGCGCGGGCGAGGTCGCGACCACCGAGGTCGACGTCGACCGGGTCGTGCCGATGAACTTGATGCTCGCGGCGGAGTCCGACGTCTACGGCTACACCTGTGAAGCCACGCCCAACGTCGGCTTCGTGGCCGGCACCACAAAGCTGGCTCTCGGAACAGGATTACAGACCACCGAAGCCGTCACCTTGCCGTTCCCGCTGCCATATTATGGCCGGACTTACAGCACTGCGTGGGTATCCGAGAAGGGCGGCCTCACCTTCAAGGAACCTGCGTATTCGCTTCCGTACAAGCCTGTGAGCCTTCCCGACCGGGCGAACGCGCCGCATGCCGCGGTCCTCCCGTTCTGGGACGACCTTTCTCTGGATTCTCAATCCAGTGTTTGGACCGCCACCATTGGTACTGGGTCAGCGCAACGTTTTGTCGTGGAATGGCGCGACGCCAACTTCTACAACGACTCCCGCGTCAGCTTCGAGGTGCTGTTCGCGCCGAGCGGCGATATTACCTTCAATTACACCGGTGCGACCGACGACAGGGCGAGGGGTGGCAATGCCGCCGTCGGAATCACCAGTCCAGGAGGGGGCTACGGCCTGCAGTACTCCTTCCAGGAGCCGGCGCTGGTGCCCGGCACGGCGGTGACGTTCGTTCATCCCACTGATCCCTGGCCCCTCTCGTATGGCTCGATTTCCGGCACGGTGCTCCGTAATGGAAAGCCAGTCAGGGGCGCATACGTTCACCTTGACCAGGAGGAAGTGACGTCAGATGAGGCCGGGCATTACTCGTTCGGGGATCTTGAATGGGGGACCTACGGCCTTGAGGCGCTACAAGGATGCGATGCCGCGAACGATCCGAACCAGGACGTCGATGGTGATATCACAGTCGACCTCACGCTCACCAAATATTACGATGACTTCGGCTACTCCTGCACCCTGGAACAGGCGGATTGGATTGCCGGCGACACCCTGGTGCCCGACGGCGCGGGGGAGGTCACGCTGCCTTTCGCGTTCCCCTACTACGGAGGTCACTGGACGACCGCCTACGTCGGTCCGAGTGAGATGTACAACGACTACCCGGATGATGGTTCAGCGGGTGGAGAAATCGAGTTCTGGCCGGGTGGTAACAGAATATTCGACGACCCTCAGGCGAGCACATTGACGACTGTGGTTGGCGTGGCGCCACATCGACAGTTCGTCGTCGAGGCGCGCAACTACGCATTCACAGAGAGGCCGGACCTGCGGCTCACCTGGGAGATGGTGTTCGGTGAGGACGGGTCAATGAAGATGATTTTCAAAGACCGGCCGGACCCGGCCGCGATGCCTTACCCCGCGTCGATCTGGATGCAACCGTACGACCACGACGGAATCCATTATGACGAGAACGGTGAAGGCTTCCCGATGGGCAAGTCCGTCGTGATCCGTCCGCCCGGCACCGGTTCCTGACGTGCACCCCCGCTTGCGCACCCCTGATCTGTGGAGGTCACCGGTGAGATCCCGCTCGTACCGCGTTCGCGCGGTGCTCGCGATGCTGGTCACGACCGCGCTCGTCGTCACCATGCACCAGCAGCCTGTCATCGCGGCGAAGCCGAAGCCCTTCACTCCGCCGAAGGCCGCGGCGCAGCCGAGCGTCCCGGTGCGGAAGGTGTCGGCTCTCCCGTCACCGGTGAGCCACCTGCCGCAGGCGGGGAGCCTTCCGGCACCGGTGTGGCCGTCCGCCGGTAGTGCCGACGCCGCGCTCTCGGCGCCGACGGGCTCGCCGGTCTCCTTCCGGCCGCCGGCGGCGTCGGTAGCGGCCAGGTCGGGTCCACCGCCGTCCCGCATGCACCTCGACGTGCTTGACCAGAAGGCATCGGCGCGAGCGAACGTGGCCGGTCTGCTGTTCCGGGTACGGCGTGGTGACGGCGCAACTGCTGCGGCTCCGGTCGGCGTCGCGGTGGACTACGGCAGATTCGCCACCGCGTACGGCGCCGACTGGTCGAGCCGGTTGCGCCTGGTGCGGCTCCCGGAATGCGCGTTGACCTCGCCGGGCAGCACTCAGTGCGCAGGCAGTGAGGTACCGACCCGCAACGACACGGTGGCGAAGCGGGCCACCGCCGACATCGCGGTCGAGGGCGACCAGTTGCTGGCGCTCACGGCGGCGCCGTCCGGCCCGGCCGGCAGCTACGGCGCCACCAAGCTGTCGGCGTCCGGGACCTGGTCGGCGGGCGGGTCGTCGGGCAACTTCTCCTGGTCGTACCCGATGCGGGTGCCGCCGGCGATGGGTGGCCCGATGCCGACTGTCGAACTGGGGTACTCGTCGCAGGCGGTCGACGGGCGGATGGCCTCCTCGAACAACCAGCCGTCCGAGGTGGGCGAGGGTTTCGAGCTTTCCACGAATGGCTTCATCGAGCGCCGCTACAAACCCTGTAGCGATGACACCACGAACGGCAACAACGCCGGCGACGCCGACAAGCACGCCGATGACCAGTGCTGGGCCACCGACAACGCGTCGTTGAGTCTGAACGGTTCGGGCGGCGACCTGATCAAGGACGCCAGCACGGCGAACCTGTGGCACCTGCGCAACGACGACGGCTCGCGGATCGAGCACCGGACCGGCGCCGACAACGGAGCGCTCAACGGTGAGTGGTGGGTCGTCACGACGGCGAACGGCACCCAGTACTGGTTCGGCCGCAACAAGCTTCCCGGCTGGACCACGGGCGCCACCACCAGTTCGACCTGGACGGTGCCGGTCTTCGGCAACCAGAGTGGCGAGCCCTGCCACCAGGACGAGTTCAAGGCGTCGTCGTGCACCCAGGCGTGGCGGTGGAACCTCGACTACGTCGTCGACCCGCACGGCAACACCATGTCGTACTGGTACAAGACCGAGTCGAACAACTACCAGTCCACCACCACCAAGGTCCACTCGTACGTCCGTGACGGCTACCTGGACCACGTCAGCTACGGCACCCGGGTGGAGCCTGACCTGGCCACCGGCAAGGACACGATCTTCACCGGGCACGCGGCGGCACAGGTGACCTTCGGCTACGGCGACCGCTGCCTGAACGACTGCGGCACCCACGACGCCAAGCACTGGCCGGACACCCCGTGGGATCTGGACTGCTCGAGCGGCACCGCGTGTGACGCCCGGATGCCGTCGTTCTACAGCACCCGGCGCCTCAGCACGGTCACCACCAGCACGTACGACGCGTCGAGTGGCAAGTTCCGCAACGTCGAACAGTGGGCGCTCACACACGCGTACCCCGACCCGGAAGACGGCACGCGGGCCGGCCTCTGGCTGGAGAAGATCAGCCACACCGGCCTGGTGGGCACGACGACGACGCTCCCGGACGTGACCTTCACCGGTAAGGCCAAGGCCAACCGGGTCGACACCGTCGACAACTCGCCGCCGATGAACTGGATGCGGCTCACCGACATCAACACCGAGACCGGTGCGATCGTCCACGTCGACTACCTCGACTCCGACTGCGTCGCCCAGAGGAACGTGCCGACGTCGCCGCAGAACAACACCCTGCGGTGCTACCCCGTTCGCTGGGCACCGCCGGGCTTCAGCGAGAAGACCGACTACTTCAACCGGTATGTCGTCAACGAGGTCACCGAGACCGACAAGACGGGTCGGTCCACCCGTGTCCTGCACCACTACACCTACATCGGTGACCCGGCGTGGCACTACACCGACGACGACGGCCTGATCTCCGACGACGCCAAGACCTGGTCCCAGTGGCGGGGGTACGGCAAGGTCGGCGTCACCACCGGCGACCCGGGCGGACAGACGTACACCGAGTCGACCTTCTTCCGTGGCATGAACGGCGACCACCTGCCGAGCGGAACCCGGTCCGTGTCGGTCACCGACTCGCAGAAGGGCTCGGTGCCGGACGAGGACGCGTACGCGGGCATGACCCGCGAGACGCGCACGTTCCTCGGTCCCGGCGGCCCCGAGGTCTCCGGGGAGATTCACGACCCGTGGCAGTCGGCACCCACCGCAAGTCGGACGATCAACGGGGTCACGGTCCACGCCCGCTTCGTCAACAACGAGGGCACCCATTCGCGGGTCACCCTCGATCACGCGCCGTGGGTCCGCAAGACCTACAGCAGGAGCACCTTCGACGAGTACGGCATGGTCACCAGGGAGGACGACTACGGCGACGAGGCGGTGACCGGCGACGAGCAGTGCACGGCCACCACGTTCGAGCCGCGGAACACGTCGGATTGGCTGGTGTCACTGCCGCACCGTGTGCAGACGTACGCGCTGGAATGCGCGAAGACCACTGGCACCGTTGCCGAGGCCGACGTGATCGGCGACGGGCGCACCCTCTACGACGGGCACACCTACGGCGTCGCCCCCAGCAGAGGCGACGTCACCAAGACCGAACAGATGAGCGCGTACAACAGCGGCAGCCCGACGTACGTGCAGGTGACCCGTTCCGCCTACGACGACCTCGGCCGCGCGGTCGAGTCGTGGGACGCCCTCGACCACCACTCGGCGACCACGTACACACCCCTGCGCACCGGTCCCGTGACCCAGACCGTGGACACCAATCCGATGGACTGGCAGACCACCACGACTGTCGAACCGGCGTGGGGGCTGGCCACCTCGACCACCGACGTCAACCTGTTGAGCACCAACCTCACCTACGACGGCCTCGGCCGGCTCAAGAAGGTGTGGCTGCCGGGGCGGAACCCCGCCTCGGACACCCCCGATGTGGCGTACGACTACCTGATCCGCACCGATGGTGTGAACGCGGTGACGACCAGCCACCTGAACCCCAAGGGTGGTGTCACCAAGTCCTACAGCCTGTACGACGGGCTGCTGCGGCCGCGACAGACGCAGACCGCGTCACCCAAGGGTGGCCGGATCCTCACCGACACCTTCTACGACGCGGCCGGTCGGCAGGTGCTGGACTATGGCGCCTACTACGACAGGACCGGGGGGCCCGGCACCGACCTGGTGCAGCCGCTGATCCGGGAGGACGTACCGAACCAGACCGCGACCAGGTACGACGGCGCTGGTCGACCCGTCACCTCCATGTTCACGCCCAAGGGGGCTGAGCGCTGGCGGACCACGACGGTCTACGGCGGTGACCACACCGACGTCGAGCCACCCACCGGCGCGACCGCGACGTCCACCTGGACCGATGCGCGCGGCCGGACGGTGCAGCTGCGCCAGTACCCGACCCGCTCGGCCACCGGCACCGACTACGACCACACCGACTACAGCTACAACCGCCGCGGTCTGCTCGACTCGGTCACCACGCCCGACGGGAGCAGGTGGGCGTACGGCTACGACCTGCGGGGCCGGCAGACCAGCACCACCGATCCGGATGCCGGTAAGGCAACCAAGAGGTACGACGTTGCCGGACGGGTGACCGGCAGCACGGACGCCAACTCGGTCTCCCTCACGTACACCTACGACGCCCTGGACCGCAAGACGGCCCTGTACAAGGGCACCAGCCCCACCTCCAGCGGGCAGCTCGCCCAGTGGGACTACGACGAGGCGACCTTCACCGACGGAGTGACCCCGGTGAAGGGGCAACTCTTCCAGGCGAGTCGAATCGACTCCAACCGTCGCTACGTCAAGGCCGTCAAGCAGTACGACAAGCGCTACCAGCCGCTGATCAGCAGCGTGACGATTCCCAACGCGGAAACCGGAATCGGCGGCACCTTCGTCTTCGGCTCGGGGTACAACCCGGACGGCAGCATCAGCGGGCTCAGCTACCCCGCCACCGGTGACCTGCAGGCGGAAAGCGTCCTGAACCACTACACCGACTTCGACCAGCCCCTCAGTCTGACCGACCTCTACGGCAACTCGTCCGAGGCGAGCATCGTCTCGGACAGCCAGTACGACGCCCTGGCCCACGCCACCCAGTACACGCTCTACACCGGCATGTTCAGCAGCACCGGCTCCCGCGCGTACCTGTCCTTCGAGACCGACCAGACCACCGGACGGCTCAACGAGATCAAGGTGCACCGCGACGGTGTCACGCCCAACACCGTCACCGACACGCACTACACCTACGACGACGCCGGCAACGTCACCAAGATCGCGGACGCGCCCACCGGCGGCGGCTACACCGATATCCAGTGCTTCACCTACGACCGCTACCAACGGATCCAGGACGCCTGGACGCCGAATGCCGACGACTGCGCGGCGCCCACCGCCGCCGCGCTCGGCGGACCCGCACCGTACTGGCAGAGCTACAGCTACACCCTCGGCGGTGCCCGGCAGCAGCTCACCGACCACGCCACACCGAACGGTGACGTCAAGACCGACTACCAGTTCAGCGACAGCGCCCCCTCCGATCCGAGTGCCGGGCAACCTCATGCACTACGTGGCACCACCACGACCGACAACAGCGGCACGCGGAGCGCGGCGTACACCTATGACAAGGCGGGCAACACCAAGACCCGCCCCGGCCCGAACGGAACCCAGACCCTGATCTGGGACGCCGAGGGTCACCTCCAAAGCTCCACCGACACCGCCGGCACGGTCAGCTACCTGTACGACGCCGACGGCAACCGCCTGATCAGTCGAGACACCACCGGCCGGACCCTCTACCTGCCGAACGAGGAACTCCGATACACCAACAGCACCGCGACGGCGGCGTGCACCCGCTACTACCCGTTCGGCGGGGGAACTGTCGCCCAGCGCACCGCGAAGGGACTGACCTGGCTGGCAAGCGACCACCAGGGCACCCAGGACGTCACACTGGACGAGAAGACCCAGGCGGTCACCATCCGCAGGCAGACCCCGTTCGGCACGGCACGCGGCCAGGCGACTCCCTGGGTCAACACCAAGGGCTTCGTCGGCGGCACCGCCGATCCGACCGGTCTGACGCACCTGGGCGCCCGCGAGTACGACCCGTCCCTGGGCCGGTTCATCTCCGTCGACCCGATGCTCAACACCAGCGACCCGCAGTCGATGGAGGGCTACGCGTACGCGGACAACAGCCCGGTGGTGCACGCGGACCCATCCGGCCTGATGATCGTCTCGGACGGCGGAGGATTCGCCACCGGCCCCCCGGCCGCCACCGCACCCGACCCAGCCCAGACGAAACCATCGCCCACGAAGCCGCCCAAGCCCAAGAAGTGCGGCTGGGGCTGCAAGCTCAAGAAGCCGTTCACCGCGACCGCCAACTGGGTCGACGACCACAAGGCGACCATCGCCGGAGTCGCCGTGGGCGTGGCCGTCGGTGTCGGCTGCGGCTTTGCCATCGGTTGGACCGGGGCCGGAGCGGTCGCCTGCGGCGCCCTCGCCGGCGCCGCCGGCAACATGGTCACGTATGCCATCGAGACCAAGGTCGAACACAAGGGCAATTTCAGCCTCGGCGGCATGCTCATCCAGGGCGCGGTCGGTGCGGTCGTCGGCGGCGTCATGGCCGGCCTCGGTTCGGTAGCCGGCCAAGCCCTCAAGGCCGGAGTGTCGTCACTGCTGTCCGGAGCAGGTGCGCGGGCCGCAGCAGCGGCCGGTGGCGCGGCGGCGAAGAAGGAAGCCGGCGCGATAGTTAGCGGCCTCACCCGAAACGCCTTCACCAAGTCTGCGACGAAGGCTGCCCAGGGGGCTTCGGCAGCCCGCTCCAGCAGCATGGCCGGCGAGTACGATCCGGCCGCGTGGCAGCCGACTGTGACCCACGAAAACGGGGCGACGGGCATCGGCAACGATCCCAATACCGCCGCGGCCCTACGATTCGCGCCACGTCTTCCCGGTGTTCACAATGTAGTGATCCATGGTAACGCTGACGGGTTTGCGAACGGAACTACGGCCCGAACTGTGGCGGATGCCGTCAGGGCAAATCCGAGCTACAAGGAGGGCCAACCCGTCTGCCTGATCACGTGCTACGGCGGTAACATGACCTACTCGATGTTCCGGGAAATGCGCGCCGATGTGACAGGATACACTCAAAAGCTCTTCGTCAATCCCGATGGAACGTTCGCGGGTGGTGGTGAGTGGCAAGGCTATAAGATGGAGAGTGATTCGTGGCTTCTCGACGACTGAGATACTTCGGATTCTATGACGACCTCGGATACGCCGTGGGTAAAGCCGTAAGTGTTGGAAATCTCGAGCGTTCGACGTCCCGAGACAAAACTGCCATCGTTGCATATCTTCGTTCCGGGGTGCCGTTAGTAGTTGTGCCTGGCAGTGTCCGTGATCCCCTGGCTTCGATGGATCGTGCAATTTTAGCCGGTGAGAGCGTCCTAACGGATGGCGTGTGGGTCTGGCCCCGGATAGTGGCAGAGTTGGTGAACGTGCACGACCTTGCTGTTCCCGGTGATTTTCACGCACACATGGAAGCGTCCGCTTTCGCTCCGCCTCGTCTGACTGAGGGCGAAGTGCGCGAAGTTTTTGTCGATGCCAAACAGGCGCTTTCGTTCGAACCACGTGTCGGAACGGCCCGGGAGAGATTGCTAATTCTCGACGTGCGCGATGTTCATGATGATTCCGTTGTCTGCACGGCACGAGCAGAGGGAGGGTCGCTTCGTGAGGGGCAGAAATTGTGGAACCTTCCTTATGGTGATGCCCTGACGATCGGAAAAATAACTGGTTCCGCTGGCCGCTTGGGTCATCTGTCTGACGGTCAGACGGCCAGAGTGACTCTTGTAGGTCCCGGGTTCGGCCAAGTCGCAGCGGGGGCAGTTCTGATTGTTTCGGAAAAATAATCGTTTCAGTCTATGTGCGGTGGGTCATGCGTCGCGATGCTCTTTCTGGTAGGTCTCTTGATTACTCAGGAATAAGTTTCACGCCGACCAGGACGGTGTCTGTAGAGGGCCCGGCTCAGCCAGCTGCCGTAGCGGGCGACTGCGACGAATGTGCCGCGGCCAGGAGGGCCGCGCTGGCGTTCGACGGGCGCTACGGAGGGCTTTCGGTGGTGTCGCTGGGCGGGCCGCTAGAGGGCCGAGTGACGTTTGGTGCCGACGCTCGCAGCATCCCGCGACACCGGGGACGGTGCGGGAACATCTTCCGCTGCGGTGACCACCCCTCGATCCAGTGTGCCATCGCCGCTGCAGCTGACGGGACTCTCGGCTGTTCCTGGTCTGGAGAGTTCACTCCACTGTTCGATTCTGTGGAGTCGTTCATCGAGAACGCCGCGGCGTGGGGCGACGTCCAGGGATGGCGCTATGTGGCAGTAGGTGACCTGCCACTGGACCTCGTGCTGGATACTTTCGACGAGCTGACCCCAGATGTCCGAGCCTCGGGGCAGTTCTCTGGTTGGTGGACCGCCCAGGACCTGACAGTGATCGCTCAGCGATATTTGAACCCGGCAAGGAGCAGGCACCCGCAGGTCTCCGTCGCGGCGAGGACCCCCGGGGGGCAGGAGCAGGCCCGACATCGCCTTGCTGTGGCGGGAGCGGAAGAGATTGCCTTCAAGGCAGCCGAACTGAGCGGAACGGTGTCCACACTCCGCCTTGACTGACCTTGGCCCATCAAGGACTGTCCAGAGGCGGGCCGGAACGAGGAATTGCCCTCCGACAATGACCGAGGGCGCGCCGACCAGATGGTCGACGCGCCCTCAGTTGTTGTCAGAGCGGGTTGTCTCAGGCGGTGAAGCGGACCCGACGACGACGCGCCATTACGAACAGACCAGCACCAGCGGCGAGCAGCACCACGGCGCCAGCGATGATCCCACCGGTCGCGGCACCGGTCAGCGGCAGCGCCGGCTCATCCTTGTCGCCGCCACCCTGGCCCGGGTTGCAGTCGGCCGGCTTCTCCCAGGCGATCGGGCTGGTGTCGTCGAGGCCCTCGGCCGCCGGCGTCACGGTCAGACCCTCGGACGCCGGGAACTCGACGACCACGGTCTTGCCGGGCTCGACGGTCCGCTTCTGCGCCTCGCCCTTGTTCGGGGTCAGGGTCACCTCGAACGCCTTGCCGTTCGCCGGGTTGGCGAAGCCGAAGATCAGCTTGTCGCAGGTGGACTCGAAGCCCGCCTGGGGCTCGCCGGGCTTGACGCAGTCCTCCGGCGTGGCCCAGGTGTAGGGCTTGCCGACCGGCTTGTCACCCTCGCTGACGGTGATCGCGCCAGCCTTGGCCGGAACGACGATGTCGCTCTTGCTGGCGCCCGGCTTGACGGTGTAGGTCTGCGAGAAGCCCGTCGCCTTGACGGTGAGCTTGGCGTCGGCCGTAGCGTCGGCGCCGTTGGCCAACGTCACCGTGACGGCACCCTCACAGTCGGAGGCGAAGCTTGCGGTGGGGACGGTGACCGCAGCCGGCGGAGTCGTCACGGTGGGGCTCGGGGTGGGGGTCGGGCTGGCCGGCGGCGTCGTGGGCGGCGTCGTCGGCGGCGTCGTCGGGCTCGCTGGCGGGGTGGTCGGCGGCACGTCCTTCGTGCAGGTGCCGCGGAACGTCACAGTGCCCTTGGTGGCGTTGTCCTCCGGGTAGCCGTCATCCCACTTGGCCTTCACCGCGAGGGTGGCCTGCGTTGCCGAACCCGGCACCCGCTGCACGCCCGTGATCGGGGTGTTGACGTTGTACGGGTACTCCTTGCGGTCCGACACCTTGATGTTGGTCACCGTGGTGTTGGCGGGCGTGAGTTCGACAGTACGCAGCTGGAAGAACTTGGAGGAGTAGTGGGCCTTGCTCTTCACGGTCCAGGTCACCACCCACTCGCCGGTGGTGGTCTCGCAGACCGCTTTGCCGCTGACCTCGGAGTAGTGGGCGCTGGCGGGGGACGCCATGACGCCGACACCGGTGAGGCCGATCAGCGCGCCTGCGGCGATGGCCGCGATGCGCCGCAACGGAGACTTGGGGAGGTTCAACGCCTGCTCCTGGTGAGGGGGGTACGGATCGCGTGCGGTGAGGTCGGGAGGCGGGGCGACCGGGTAGGTCGTCTGCTCACCGGGACGTCGCGACGCGGGGGTGTTCCCGCGCGAAGCGGGGACAGAGGGTGACTGTACTGACGAGTCATGAATGAGGGGAGTTCTCATCATTGCCATCGGGCAATGTAGTTGATTCGTGATCTTTGATGAACGGAAGGTGGTCAACTGATCACTGAGGACGGGGTGGTGCCCATGGTCGGCTGGCGGCTCCGCAGTGGACCGGGCGGCGGCGACAGAGGTCAGGGGCGTTTCAGACGCGACGGACGCCGTCAAGACCCAGCGGAGATGTCGTCCGGGGTGGCGATACGGCGGTGCTGGTCGTGGTCGGCGCCGGCTCGCGTAGCGTCGCGGGCATGAGCAGGAGGAGACGGTGACCCGGATCGTGGCCGGGACGCTCGGCGGGCGGCGGATCGCCGCGCCCCCCGGCGCCGGCACCCGACCCACCTCCGACCGGGTCCGGGAGGCGCTGTTCAGTGCCGTCCAGGCCGAGGTCGACCTCGACGGCACCCGCTTCGCCGACCTGTACGCGGGCTCCGGTGCGGTCGGGTTGGAGGCGCTCTCCCGGGGTGCCCGGCACGTCCTGCTGGTGGAGTCCGATCCGCGGGCGGCTCGGGTGATCCGGGAGAACGTGGCGACCCTGGGCGTCGGCCCGGCTGTCCGCCTGGTTGCCGGGAAGGTCGCGACGGTGCTGGCCGCCGGCCCGGACGGCGGGCCGTACGACGTGGTCTTCGCCGACCCGCCGTACGCGGTGCCGGATGCGGAGATCACCTCGCTGCTGACGACGCTCGTCGATGGTGGCTGGCTGGTGCCCGACGCGCTGGTGGTGGTGGAGCGGTCCAGCCGTACCAGGCAGTTCGACTGGGTGGAGGGGATCACCCCGGACCGCAGTCGCCGGTACGGCGAGACCACCCTTTGGTACGGTCGCCGATCATGAGACGTGCGGTGTGCCCCGGTTCGTTCGACCCGGTCACCAACGGACACCTCGACATCATCGGGCGGGCCAGTCGGCTCTTCGACGAGGTGGTGGTTGGCGTCCTGGTGAACCAGTCCAAGAGTGGCCTGTTCACCGTCGAGGAGCGGATCGACATGCTCCGCGAGGTGACCTCGTCGTACGGCAACGTGCGGGTCGAGTCGTTCCGCGGGTTGCTTGTCGACTTCTGCCGGGCCCAACAGGCCAGTGTGCTGATCAAAGGCCTGCGGGCGGTCAGCGACTTCGACTACGAGTTGCAGATGGCCCAGATGAACATCGGGCTGGCCGGCGTCGAGACGCTCTTCATGCCGACCAACCCGCTCTACTCGTTCCTCTCCTCAAGCTTGGTCAAGGACGTGGCGAAGTGGGGCGGCGACATCTCCGCCCACGTGCCCGACCCGGTCCGCGAAGCCCTACAGGCCCGCCTGGGCCCCCGCCCCTGACCCAAACCCCACCCGCACCCCACCCCGGCGATCTTGCAGTTTCGGTCGCCGGTTCGTGGTTTTTGCGGCAGTTGTCGCGGTAGAAAGTGCAAGATCGCGGGGCGGGGCCGGGGCTGGGCGGCGGGGCGGCGGCAGTGGGTGGCGATGTCGCGACGCGCCGGATTGGGGTGGATGGGGCTTGTGTGGGGCGAGCACGACATGATTGGTGACGCGGGGAACGGCCGTAGCCCGCATCATGGAGGTCGGCCGAGGAACGACAGGAGTGAGGTACCGGTGGACCCGCTCGATCGCATCGACGAACTGATCGCCATGGTGGAGCAGGCCCGCTCCGTCCCGATGTCGCGCAACAACTGCATGGTCGACCGGGGTGAGATGATCGCTGCCCTCGACGAGATGCGCGCCGATCTCCCCGCCGACCTGCGTCGCGCCGCCGCGCTCCTGGAGGAGCGCGACAAGATCATGGAAGCCGGCAAGCGCGAGGCGGACCGGATCATCAGCGAGGGTGAGGCAGAACACGCCCGCCTGGTCTCGGTGAACGAGATCACCGTGTCGGCCGAACACGAGGGCGCCCGGATCATCGCCGAGGCCCGGGCCGAGGCCCAGCGCCTGCGTGAGGAGGTCGACGACTACGTCGACACCGCCCTGGCCAACTTCGAGCAGTTCCTCACCCGGGCGCTGGCCTCGATAGAGCGGGGCCGGGACAAGATGCACGCACTGCGGGAGATCGGCACCTTCGGTGGGGATGAGGCGGAACGCCCGCTACCCTTCTGAGCGGCACCTCACCAGCCGACATTCTCGCCCGGGTGTCGCCCCCGGTTCGACGGTCCGGCGGTCGCCCAGGTAACCTTTTTTGTCGGCCTCTCACCGGCCGGAGTCTGACTATGCCCAAGCACTCGCCATCGACACTCAACCCCAGGTCGCCGCTGGTCCTCGACACGAGGGACCTGCCGCGCCGCCCTGGCGCGTTGCGTGAGGTCCAGCGGGTCGTGCCGGCACCGGCGGACCTCGGTGTGGAGTTGATCGGCGTGCCGGAGGGCGCGGACCTCGACCTCGATCTGAGGTTGCAGTCGGTGTCCGAGGGCGTGCTCGTCTCCGGGACCATCACCGGTCCCGTCCGGGGCGAGTGCGGCCGTTGCCTGCGCGAGATCAACGACTCGATGGGCGTGACGATCCAGGAGCTGTACGCGTACGAGGACAGCACCACGGACGCCACGACCGACGAGGACGAGGTGGGCCGGATGCAGGGCGATCTGATCGACCTGGAGCCGGCGCTGCGGGACGCGTTGGTGCTCACGCTGCCGACCAACCCGCTCTGCCGGGAGGACTGCCCAGGGTTGTGCCCCGAATGCGGGGCGCACTGGGACGATCTGCCGGCCGACCACAGTCACCAGCAGATCGACCCGCGTTGGGCGGGCCTGTCGCAACTGACCGTTACAGAGGAGTAAGAACCGTGGCCGTCCCGAAGCGCAAGATGTCGCGCAGCAACACCCGGTCCCGCCGGGCGAACTGGAAGGCGACGGTGGTCGCGACCATCGCGTGCCCGCAGTGCAAGTCCCCGAAGCTGCCGCACGCCGCCTGCTCCGTCTGCGGCACCTACAACGGCCGCCAGGTTCTCGAGGTCTGACCTGGACGCCGAGTGACGCCCCCGACCCCAGGTCGGGCGGCGCGCGCACCCTGGCATTCGCCCGGTGCCCCGGCTTCCTCCGACGCCGGCCGGCCCACTCCGGCCGGCGTTCCGATGGAGCCGGGCACCGCGCGGATCGCCGTTGACCTCCTCGGCGGGGACGACGCTCCCGCCGTCGTGGTTGACGGCGCTCTGCGGGCCATGCGCGCCGATCCTGACCTGCACCTGCTTCTCGTCGGCCCGGCCGAGGTCGCCGACGAGCTGATCGCTGCCCTCGATCCGCCGCAACGCGCGCGGATCACGGTGCGGCCGGTCCGCGATGTCGTCGGCATGGCCGACCATCCCAGTGCCGCCCGTGCGGAGAGTACGGTCCGGGCCGCGGTGACCGCCGTACGTGACGGGACCGCCGACGCCCTGGTCTCCGCCGGTGCCACCGGTGCCACCGTCACCGCGGCCGTGCTCGGCCTCGGCCGCTGGCCGGAGATCCGCCAACCCGCGCTCGCCGCCACCCTGCCCACCGTTGCCGGGCCGGTCGTCCTCCTCGACGTCGGCGGCTCGCTGGAGCCCCGCCCGGCCACCCTCGCCCGGCACGCCGTACTCGGCGCCGCGTACGCCGCGGTGGCGCACTCGATCACCGCGCCGCGGGTCGGGCTGCTCTCGGTCGGCACCGAGGCCGGCAAGGGCGACCGGGTCCGCCGGGCCACCGACCCGTTGCTCGCCGTCGAGCCACTGCCCGGTGGGGCGCGCTACGTCGGCCTGGTCGAGGGGTACGACGTGACCCTCGGTTCGCGCGTCGATGTGGTTGTCACCGACGGCTTCACCGGTAACGTGCTGCTCAAGGCCATCGAGGGCGCGTACGCGATGGCTGGTGGGCCACCCGCGGAGGGCGGCGCGCCCCGCGCGGCCGCCCTGCTGGGCGTCGCGGGGACGGTGGTCGTCTGCCACGGTTCCGCTCGCGCCGACGACGTCGCCTCGGGCATAGCTCTCGCCGCCCACCTGTGGCGGCGGCGCGCCACCGATCTGGTCTCGGCGTTGCTCGACGGCGACGCCGCGATGGACCGCACCGACCGCTCCACCGACACCGAGGTACGCACATCATGAGCAACGACAAGCGGCGGCGGGCGTCCGTCGGTCATCTGGAAGCCGCGTTCGGCGTGAGCCTGGAGCCCGAGCTGCTACAGCGTGCGTTGACCCACCGCTCGTACGCGTACGAGAACGGGGGGCTGCCCACCAACGAGCGGCTGGAGTTCCTCGGTGACTCGGTGCTCGGCGTGGTGATCACCGCCGCGCTCTTCCACAACCATCCGGACCTGCCGGAGGGGCAGTTGGCCAAGCTGCGGGCCAGCGTGGTCAACATGCGGGCGCTCGCCGACGTGGCCCGTGGCCTGGGCCCGGACGGCCTCGGCGCGTACCTGCTGCTCGGTAAGGGCGAGGAGACCACCGGCGGCCGGGACAAGGCGAGCATCCTCGCCGACACGCTCGAAGCGCTGCTCGGCGCGATCTACCTCCAGTACGGGCTGGACACCACCGCGATCGTCATCCACCGGCTCTTCGACCCGTTGATGGCCGAGTCGGCCGGTCGGGGCGCCGCACTGGACTGGAAGACCAGCCTGCAGGAGCTGACGGCGGCGCTCGGGCTCGGCGTCCCGGAATATCGGATCGAGGGCACCGGCCCCGATCACCTCAAGACGTTCACCGCCTGGGTGGTGGTGGCCGGCAACCGGTACGGCGGCGCCGAGGGGCGCAGCAAGAAGGAGGCCGAGCAGCGGGCCGCCGAGGCCGCCTGGCGGACGCTCGCCGAGCAGAACGGCCAGGCCGGCGCCGACGGGCAGGCCGGGCGGGCCAGCGCCGACGGCGGAGCCAGCGCCGACGGCGGAGCCAGCGCCGACGGGCGGGCCAGCGCCGACGGGCAGGCCGGCGACGACGGCCGGGGGCAGCTGATCGACCCGGACGGCTCGACCGACCGGGACGAGCCGTTCGGGCCGCTGGAGCGCGCCGGGCGGGCGGCCGAGGCCGAGCAGGCCGACCACCTCGCGCAGGCACTGCCGGCCGGGGGTGCCGACGGCCACGAGACGGGGTCACGACGTGCCTGAGCTGCCCGAGGTGGAGACCGTCCGGCAGGGGCTGGCCCAGTGGGTCATCGGCCGTCGGATCGCCTCCGTCGAGGTCCGCCACCCGCGCGCCGTACGCCGGCACGTCCCTGGTGGCGTGCACTTCGCCGACGTCCTCGCCGGACGGACCGTGCTGGACGCGCGCCGTCGCGGCAAGTACCTGTGGTTGCCGCTGGACAGCGGCGACGCGATCATCGGGCACCTCGGGATGTCCGGTCAGCTGCTGCTCCAGCCATCCGGCACCGCGGACGAGGCCCACCTGCGGGTCCGGTTCCGGTTCGCCGACGACGGCCCGGAGCTGCGCTTCGTCGACCAGCGCACGTTCGGCGGGCTCGCGGTCAGCGAGGGCGGCGCCGACCTGCCCGACGAGATCGCGCACATCGCCCGCGACCCGATGGACCCGGAGTTCTCCGACGCGGGGTTCGTCGCCGCGCTGCGCCGCCGGCACACCGAGGTGAAGCGGGCCCTGCTCGACCAGACCCTGATCTCCGGGGTGGGCAACATCTACGCCGACGAGGCGCTGTGGCGCGCCGGGCTGCACGGCGGCCGCCCCACCGACGCGCTGACCGGCCCCGCCGCGCAGCGCCTGCTCGGCCACGTCCGCGACGTGCTCGCCGAGGCGATCCGGCAGGGCGGCACCAGCTTCGACGCCCTCTACGTCAACGTCAACGGCGAGAGCGGCTACTTCGACCGGGCACTGAACGCCTACGGTCGCGAGGGCGAGCCCTGCCGGCGGTGTGGAACGCCGATCCGCCGCGAGGCGTTCATGAACCGATCCTCGTACAGTTGCCCGCGCTGTCAGCCACGGCCCCGGGGTTCCCTTCGGGGATGACCCGGAGTCGAGTCCGGGTCGGCACCGGCGGGTCGCGGCCGGACGCTCCGGGCTGCACCCCGGCGTACGCCCGAATCGCGGGTTGATGCCCGTCCGGCGGGCCCGGCGCCCCCGGTGTACCGGTTCCGGGGCGAACCGGGGCCGTTCCCCGATGTGACCGCCTCGTCACGCACCTAACGTCAGCACCGTTGACAGGGGGTTGACGTGACAGGGGGACCCGAGATGGGGAGAAGACCGGTGACGGTGCGGCTGGCGCGGTGGAGCGCCGAGCACCCGTGGCGGGCGATCGCACTGTGGGTCGTGTTCGTGGCGGTGTGCTTCGTCGGCGGCAGCGCCGCCGGGCTCAACGAGGCCACCAGCGCCGACCAGGCGATCGGCGAGGCGGGGCGGGCCAGCCTGATCGTGGACGCCGGTGACTTCGACGATCCGGCCGTGGACAATGTGCTCATCACCTCGCGGGGCGGTGCGCTGGACCAGACAGCGGCGAAGGCGGCGGCCGACGACGCGGCGGCCCGGCTGCGCACGGTCACCGGGGTCGCCGAGGTGGGGCAGCCGGTCACCGCCCGGGACGGCTCGGCGCTGCTGCTGCCGATCACCATGTCCGGCGACCCGGAGACCGCCTCGGATCGGGTGCAGCCGCTGCGCGACGTCACCGCGTCCGTGCAGAGCGCGCACCCGCAGCTGCGTGTCGAGCAGGTCGGCGGGCCGTCGATCGGCCAGGCGCTCGACGACACCCTGGGCAAGGACTTCAAGCGTGCCGAGCTGCTCAGCCTGCCGGTCACCCTGGCCATCCTGATCATCGCGTTCGGCGCGTTGATCGCGGCCAGCGTCCCGGTGCTGCTGGCGCTCTCCTCGGTCGCCGCCGCGATGGGCCTGTCCACGCTCGCCTCGCACCTGGTGCCGGCCACCGACACCACGTCACCGGTGATCCTGCTGATCGGTATGGCGGTGGGGGTCGACTACTCGCTGTTCTACATCCGCCGCGAGCGGGAGGAACGGGCCAAGGGCCGCTCCGGCCTGGACGCGGTGGAGATCGCCGCGGAGACCTCCGGGCACGCCGTGGTGGTCTCCGGTGTCGCCGTGATCATCGCGATGGCCGGGCTGCTGCTCGCCGGCGACGTGGTCTTCTCGTCCCTGGCCGTCGGCTCGATCCTGGTGGTCGCCGTCGCCGTGACCGGTTCGCTGACCGTGCTGCCCGCCCTGCTCGCCAGGCTCGGCCGCTGGGTCGACCGGCCCCGGGTGCCGCTGCTCTGGCGGCTGACCGCCCCGCGCACCAACCGTCACGGCGAGCCGCGCAAGCCCCGGCTCTGGCCGGCGGTGCTCCGGCCGGCGCTGCGCGCACCGGTGGTGACGCTCGTCATCTCGGTCGGCCTGCTGCTCGCGTTGGCCGCACCTGCGCTCGGCATGAAGCTGAAGTTCCCCGGCATGGAGGACCTGCCGCGTACCACCCCGGCCATGCAGGCGTACGACCGGCTCACCGCCGCGTTCCCCAGCACCGGCACCAATCACGTGGTGGCCGTCAAGGCACCGGCCGAGCAGGCCGACCGGGTCCGCGCCGCCCTCACCGACCTCGCCGGCAGGGCCTCCGGCGATGCGCTGTTCGCCCCGGCCGAGGCGGACGGCCCCAAGATCGAGGTGTCGGCCGACCGGCGGGTGTCGGTGCTCGACGTCGCCACCCCGTACGCCAGCCGCGACGACCGCTCGGTGCAGTCGCTGGAGAAGCTGCGCGAAGACCTCGTCCCGGCCGAGCTGCGGGGCATCCCCGGCATCGAGTACGCGGTCGGCGGCAGCGTGGCCGACAGCGAGGACTACGCCCAGCACGTCCGGGACAAGTTGCCGCTGGTGATGGGCTTCGTGCTGGTGCTCACCTTCCTGGTCATGGTGCTGACCTTCCGGTCGGTGGTGGTCGCGGCCAGCTCGATCGTGCTGAACCTGCTCTCCGCCGGTGCCGCGTACGGGCTGCTGGTGCTCATCTTCCAGGGCGAGTGGGCCGAGGGCCTGCTCGGCTTCACCTCGATGGGCGCGATCGTGTCCTGGCTGCCGCTGTTCCTCTTCGTGGTGCTCTTCGGCCTCTCGATGGACTACCACGTCTTCGTGGTCAGTCGGATCCGGGAGGGAGTCCGGGCCGGCATGCCCAACCGGGACGCCGTGTCGTACGGGATCACCTCCTCGGCCGGCGTGGTGACCAGCGCCGCGATCGTGATGGTCGGCGTGTTCTCGATCTTCGCCACGTTGAGCACGATCGACATGAAGCAGCTCGGCATCGGCCTGGCGGCGGCGATCCTGTTGGACGCCACGATCATCCGGGGAGTGGTGCTGCCAGCGTTGATGACCATGCTCGGCGACGCCAACTGGTGGGCCCCGCGTTTCCTGCGCCCGCGCCCCGCACCCGCGCCGGCCGATCCGCCGGCGACCACCCCGGAACTGGTGCCGGTCCCCTAACCGCTCCACCCGCCCCACCCGTCGCCCTCGCCGCTTGATCAACTCGGTTTCACGGATGTCGCGGTATCCCAGGCCGTTCGATACCGCGACATCCTGAAAGTCGAGTCGATCAAGCGGCGAGGGCGGGTGGGGTGTGGCCCAGGACGCGACCGTGGCCGCCGGGGCGCAGCCCGGTCAGGGGAGGGGGCAGGCTTCTCGCCACGCGTCCAGGTCGCGGTCCTTGCGGATCGAGGCGAAGCCGTAGCCGACGGTGGTGACACAGAAGTCGTCGGTCGAGGCGGCGTACTCCACGTGGAAGACCGGCTTGCCCGCGTCGGCGAACGGCAGCAGTTTGGCGCACTGGCCCAGCCGGACACACTCCTCGTTGACCGCGAAGTCGAAGTCCGGGGCCAGCGCGGCGAGTTGCGGCACGTCGTTGACCAGCCCGGGGGAGAGGCTCAGCGAGCGGGCCAGCTCGGCGAGTCGGCGGTTGAACCACAGTTGGTCGTCGAAGTCGAGCGGAAAGCCGGTGCGGGACGCGTACCCGTCGGCGTCGGCGAGCGCGACCGCCCCGAAGCCCTTGCCCCGGCACAGCCGGAACCGGTCGGCCAGCACCGGCTTCAGCGCGTCCCAGCTTCGGACGTCCAGCCAACGGCTGTCGGGTCGGCGGGCGGGCCCGCCCCGCACGGCGTCCGGGAGCCGGCTGGCGTCCGGGTCGGTGGAGCGGACCGAGCCGACGTGCACCTGGCAGATCAGCCGGCGGTCCCGGTTACGCAGCTCGGCGGTCTGCGCGGCGGTGGTGTCCACCGGGTCGAGCAGGAAGACGTCCGCTTCCACCGCCGGGTCGAGCGGGCCGCTGAGCTGCCACTGCCACTGCCACTGGCGGGCCTGCTCGGCCGGCCACCGGGTGGGCGCGCCGGGTGGGGTCAGCTCGGTCCGACATCCGTACGCCGGCACCACCAGGACCAGCGCGACACCGACCGACAGGACGCGGCGCAGTGGGCGAACGGCGACGCGTCGCCGCGGCCGGATCCGCATCGGCAACTCCCGGGTCCCGGACGGCCCCGTCGCCGCCCTTCCCGGTACGCCGCCCCCCACGCTCTGGCCCGGCGTACCTCACCGGGTCAAACGAGCGCGGGGGCGCGAACGACGCGCGGTCAGCGCGGCGCCGCGAAGACCTGCGTCCAGTACGGCCCGTTGCTGCTGGCGATGCCGACGCCGATCTCGGTGAACGCGCAGTTCAGGATGTTGGCCCGGTGACCGGAGCTGTTCATCCAGGCGTCCATCACCGCGGCCGGGGTCTGCTGGTTCCAGGCCACGTTCTCGCCGTACGTGCGCCAGGCGTAGCCGACCCGGTCCAGCCGGACGCCGGCGTTGCTGCCGTCGCTGCCGGTGTGCGACATGTTCTTGTGGTCGGCCTGGTCCTGGCTGTGCTTCTGGGCGGCGGTCATCAGCTTGTCGTTGATGCTCAGCGCCCCGCAGCCGGCCTTGGCCCGCTCGGCGTTGACCAGGTCCACCACCTCGCGGGCCTGGGCGCTGACCGTGCCGCTGGACCCGCTCGAACCGTTGGAGCCGTTGCTCGTGCTCGGCGCGCTGGTGCGCGCCGCGCCACGCCGCGACGCGGCGGTGGTACGCGACGACTCCGGGGTGGGCTTGACGGTCTTACTCGGCGACGGGCTCGGCCGGGTCGGGCTGGGCGTGCTGCTCGGGGACGGCGCGGCGAGGGTGTCGAGGGTCGCCTGCTCGGTCGGCGCCGCCGACGCGGCGAACGTGTCGTCGACGGCCGTCGGCCGGCTGGCCCCGTCGTCACCGCCGGGCAGTCCGAGCGCACCGACGCCGAAACTCACCACGAGGGTGGCCGCCGCGGCCGCGCCACCGATCATCAGCGGCCGTCGCCAGCGGCGGGGGGAGCGGTGTCGCCCCTCGCCGGGCCGACCGACACCGTCGGGCCGGTCGCCGCTCGTCTCCGGGTCGGCGTCGGGCCGCCAGCCACCGGTCGTCTCCGGGTCGGCGTCGGTGTGCCAGCCACCGGCGGCCGCCCCGGCGGGACTGCCGGCCGGCCAGCTACCGGCGGCCGGCGAAGCGGTGCCGCTGGCCTGCCAGCTCCCGGGGGCCGCCGCAGCGGGGCTGCTGGCCTCCCACCCACCGGTGGCCGGCGAAGCGGGGCTGCTGGCGTGCCAGCCCTCGGTCGGCTCGTGCTCCGGGCGGTGGGCCGGCCAGGCGGCGGTGTGGTCGTCGGCCGGTGCTGTGGGGGTCTGCGGGCCCGACTGCCAGCCGGTGGGCGGCTGCTCCCGGTCCCACTCGGCGTCGGACTGGTCGGGTTCGTCACCGAACAGGTAGGCCGAGCGGGGCTCCGGGCGGTCGTGCAGCCAGGTCGGCTCGTCGGTCGGCCGCTCGGCGCGCCGGGGGGCGCCGTTCGGGTCCATCGGGTCGGTCCAGCCGTACACGCCTATGCCTCCACGGGTCGGTTGCGGGCCGGGGTGACGCTACGGCGCGCCCGCGACCTGCGGCAACGTGGCTAAGGAAGAGTTAAGGGGAACTCGGACGTCAGGGTGCGGAATTCCGTGGATCCGGGCGTACAGTAAAGGGGTCCGGACAGAGAGTGTCCGTGCCATTGCGGCAGCCCCCCGACAAGTGGACAGGTCGACGTAGAGATGATCTACGGCCTGCGAGAACTTGACGAAGGAGGGGTTTGCGGCTCAATATATAGGTGTCGCCAGCCGCGCCCGGTCATGCCCAGATACAGCCTGGAATGACAGCCGCGTGCAAAATGGGCGCGCGTTGGCCGGCCTTTCCGGCAGCGCATATCAAGGAGTCAGCATGGCGAAGGCCCTCTACGGCCACGTAGGTGCAGCGCCCGACCGGCGTCTGCTCGACGAGGTCACCAGGTTGCGTTCCAGGGTTCAGGCACTGGAGTTCGAGATCACGCGTCTGCGTGCCGACAATGATCGGCTCGCGGCGGCTGCGGCGGAGGCGGACGATCTGCTCCGTCTGGCCGAGCCAGCGCTGACCTGATCTTCGTGTCGAAAAACTGAATCGCACTCTCGCAAAATGCGCGCCGACACCTGTGTGCCGGCGCGCAACACTGTGCGGATCCTTTCGGTGCCGACGATTTATGATCTTGTGGTCGGTCGCGCCCTTACCGTGCCCTCGGTATCCGAATAGCGCGCCGATCGATAAGCCGATCATGAACGGCCCTCGTCCCTGTCGTGACCGCCAGAACAACAGCGCGCACGCGGCCCCGGGGTGGGTCGCGTGCCGGCCCGGTCCCACCACCGGGTTAGTCTGCGAGTTCACCCAGGTCCCCACAGCCGGCGACGGTACGGCGGCCACCGGACGAGGATCGAGAAGGTGTATCTCAAGAGCCTGACGGTGAAGGGGTTCAAATCCTTCGCCTCCGCCACGACGTTGAAGCTGGAGCCCGGGATCACCTGCGTGGTGGGCCCGAACGGCTCCGGCAAGTCCAACGTCGTCGACGCCATCGCCTGGGTCCTCGGCGAGCAGGGCGCCAAGGCGCTGCGCGGCGGCAAGATGGAGGACGTCATCTTCGCCGGCACCGCCGGCCGGGCGCCGCTGGGCCGTGCCGAGGTCACCCTCACCATCGACAACACCGACGGCGCGCTGCCGATCGAGTACACCGAGGTCTCCATCACCCGCCGGATGTTCCGCTCCGGCGAGAGCGAGTACGAGATCAACGGCAACACCTGCCGGCTGCTCGACATCCAGGAGCTGCTGTCCGACTCCGGCATCGGCCGGGAGATGCACATCATCGTCGGGCAGGGCCGACTCGACGGCATGCTGCACGCCAAGCCGGAGGACCGCCGCTCGTTCATCGAGGAGGCGGCCGGCGTCCTCAAGCACCGCAAGCGCAAGGAAAAGGCCCTGCGCAAGCTCGACGCGATGCAGACCAACCTCAACCGCCTCACCGACCTCACCGCCGAGCTGCGCCGCCAGCTCAAGCCACTGGGTCGGCAGGCCGAGGTGGCCCGCCGCGCCGCCGCCATCCAGGCCAATCTGCGTGACGCCCGGCTGCGCCTGCTCGCCGACGACCTGGCCACCCTGCGCACCACCCTGGACCGGGAGATCGCCGACGAGACCGCGCTGCGGGAGCGGCGTGAGCAGATCGAGGGTGAGCACGCCGAGGTGCAGGGCCGGCTCGGCGAGCTGGAGGCCGCCCTCGCCCAGGACGCTCCGCTGCTCGCCGCCGCCCAGGACACCTGGTACAAGCTGTCCGCCCTGCAGGAACGCTTCCGCTCGATCGAGCAGTTGGCCCGGGAACGGCTGCGGCACCTCAGCGCCAGCGGCGACGACGAGCGCCCCGGCCGCGATCCGGACCAACTGGAGGCCGAGGCGGAACGCGTCCGCGAGCAGGAGGAGGAGCTGCGCGCGGCGCTCACCGACGACCAGATCCGGCTGGCCGAGGCGGTCGAGCACCGCCAGGAGCTGGAACGGCAGCTCGCCGGTGCCGAGCGGGAGCTGGTCGCCGCGGCCAAGGCCATCGCCGACCGGCGGGAGGGGATGGCCCGGCTCACCGGCCAGGTCAACTCGGCCCGAGCCCGGACCACGAGCGCCGGCGAGGAGATCGAACGCCTCGCCGTCGCGCACGCCGACGCGATGGGCCGCGCCGAGCAGGCGCAGGCCGACCTGGACGCGGTGGCCGCCCAGTCCACCGAGGCCGACCGGGACAACGCGGACCTGGACGCCCGGCACGCCGAGGCGGTCGCCGTGCAGGAGCGGGCACAGGCCACCGTGCGATCGCTCGCCGACGCCGAGCGGACGGCCGAGAAGGACGCCGCCACCTGGAAGGCCCGGGAGGAGGCGCTCGCCCTGGGTCTGCGGCGCAAGGACGGCGCCGGGGCGCTGCTCGCCCGCGCCGACGACGTGCCGGGCCTGCTCGGCAGCCTCGCCGGGCTGCTCACCGTCGCGCCGGGCCACGAGGCCGCGCTGGCCGCCGCGCTCGGCGGTCTCGCCGACGCGGTCGCCGTCACCGGGGTGGACGAGGCCGTCGAGGCGATGCGGCTGTTGAAGATCTCCGACGCCGGCCGGGCCGGTCTGCTCGTCGGCAGCCCGGCGGGGCCCGGCATGACCGGCTCCGCCGACGCGCTGCGCCCGAAGCTGCCCGACGCGGCCAGGTGGGCCCCCGACCTGGTGGAGTGCGGCGAGGAGCTGCGCCCGGCGGTGCACCGGGCACTGCGCGACGTGGCGCTCGTGGACGATCTCGCCGCCGCGGCCGACCTGGTCGCCAGCAACCCGGAGCTGCGGGCGGTCACCCCGGACGGTGACGTGGTCGGGGCGTACGCGGCGGCCGGTGGGTCGGCCAAGGCCGCCAGCTACATCGAGGTGCAGGCGGCCGTCGAGGAGGCGCGCGGCAATCGGCTCGCCGCCGAGCGCGGTGGCGCGGAGCTGCGGGACCAACTCGTCGAGGCGCGCGCCGAGGTGGCCGCCGCCAAGGAGGCCGTGCAGCACGCCGCCGCCGAGAAGCGCGAGGCGGAGAGCCACCGCAACGCCGCCGCCCGCCGGTTGGCCGAGCTGGGCGCGGCGGCCCGGTCCGCCAAGGCGGAGACCGACCGTCTCGGTGAGTCCCGCGCCCGCGCCGAGGCCGCCCGACAGCGGGACCTCACCACGCTCGCCGAGTTGGAGGAGCGGCTGCGACTGGCCGAGGAGACCCCGGTCGACGCCGAGCCGTCCGCCGAGGAGCGCGACCAGCTCGCCGCCATGGTGCCGCAGGCACGGCAGAACGAGATGGAGGTCCGGCTCGCGGTGCGTACCGCCGAGGAGCGGGTCTCCTCGATCGCCGGCCGGGCCGACTCGCTGACCCGGCAGGCCACCGCGGAGCGGGCCGCCCGGGAACGCGCCGCGGCCCGGCGGGCCGCGCGTACCCGGGGCGCGGGCATCGCCCGGGCCGTCGCCGGTGGCGCCCGGGAGGCGCTCACCCGGCTCACCACCTCGATCGCGACGGCCGAGGAGCACCGCGACGCGGTCGCCCGGGAACGCGCCGCGCGCGAGGCGGAGCTTCAGGAGGTACGCGGGGCGGCCAAGCGGCTCGGCGCGGAGCTGGAGCGGCTGACCAGCCAGGTGCACCGCGACGAGGTGGCCCGCGCGGAGCAGCGGCTGCGCATCGAGCAGTTGGAGGCGAAGGCCGCCGAGGACTTCGGGTTGGACGTGGAGACGCTTGTCGCCGAGTACGGCCCGGCGCAGCCCGTCCCGCCGACCCCCGTCGACGTCGCGGCGGCCGAGCGCGACGGGCTGCCGGTGCCCGAGCCGGTGCGCTACGAGCGGCCGGTGCAGGAGAAGCGGGCCGCCAAGGCGGAACGCGAGTTGGCGCTGCTCGGCAAGGTCAACCCGCTCGCGCTGGAGGAGTTCGCCGCGCTGGAGGAGCGCTTCAAGTTCCTCTCCGAGCAGTTGGAAGATCTCAAGGCCACCCGGCGGGACCTGCTCACCGTGGTCAAGGACGTGGACGAGCGGATCCTGGAGGTCTTCGCCAGCGCCTTCGCCGACACCGCCCGGGAGTTCGAGCAGGTGTTCACCGTGCTCTTCCCCGGCGGCGAGGGCCGGCTGATCCTCACCGAACCGGACGACCTGCTCACCACCGGCGTCGAGGTGGAGGCCCGCCCGCCGGGCAAGAAGATCAAGCGGCTGTCGCTGCTCTCCGGTGGCGAGCGGTCGCTGACCGCGGTGGCCATGCTGGTGGCGATCTTCCGCGCCCGACCCAGCCCGTTCTACATCATGGACGAGGTGGAGGCGGCCCTGGACGACGTGAACCTGGGCCGGCTGATCACCCTGCTGGCACAGTTGCGGGAGAAGAGTCAGCTGATCGTCATCACGCACCAGAAGCGGACGATGGAGATCGCCGACGCCCTCTACGGAGTGACCATGCGCAGCGGGGTCACCCAGGTGATCAGCCAACGGCTCAACCGGGCCGACGAGGACGACAGGCGGCACGGCCGCGGCGAGGAGAACGGGTAGTGGCTCGGGAACGCGCGACGGCGCTCCTGCTGGACTTCGACGGCGTACTGCGCCGGTGGGACCCGGCGGTGGCCGCCGTTGTCGAGCGGGAGTACGGCCTCTCCGAGGGGGTGCTCGGTGAGATCGCCATGCAGTGGGGGCGGCTCCAGCCGGTGCTCACCGGCCAGGTCAGCCACGCCGAGTGGATGAGCAGCGTGGCGGACGCCCTGACCGAATCGGTGGGCAGCCCGGAACGGGCCCGCGCCGCCGTCGAGCAGTGGCAGGGCTATCGGGGCGAGGTCGACCAGGAGGTGCTGGCGTTCGTCCGGGAGGTCCGCGCGGCGGGCGTCCGGGTCGGGCTGGGCACCAACGCCACCGACCTGCTCGACGCCGACCTGGCCGCGCTCGGCCTGGTCGACGAGCTGGACGTGGTGGTCAACTCGTCCGCGATCGGCGTGCACAAGCCCGCCCCGGAATACTTCCAGGCGGCCTGCGTCGCGCTGGCCACCCCGCCGGCCCGGGTCCTCTTCGTCGACGACGAGGACTGGGCCGTGCGGGGCGCCCGCTCCGCCGGGCTGTCGGCGCACCGGTGGGGCGGCCACGCCGACCTGCGCTACCTGCGGGCGGCCCTGGACTACTGAGCGCCTGTCACTCGCCGGTGACGCCGTCGATGCGTTCCCGGATCAGGTCGGCGTGGCCGTTGTGCCGGGCGTACTCCTCGATCATGTGTACGTACACCCAGCGCAGGTTGAAGGTGCGTTTCTTCGCGCCGACCTCGACGAACGTCTCATCGAGCGGGTGGCCGGCGGCGGCCTCGCGGGCCAGCGCCACCTCCCGGTGGAAGGTGGCGAAGTCGGTCTCGGCGTCGGCGTCGCTGACGTCGTGGTCGGCGTCCGGATTCTCCGCGGTGAAGTACGGGTAGTCGACCGGCTCGCCGGCGAAGTTCTCCCGGAACCACCAGGCCTCGACCTCGGCCAGGTGCCGGACCAGACCGAGCAGCGTCAGCCCGGACGGCTCCACGCTCGGCGTGCGCAACTGCTCCTCGGTCAGGCCGGCGCACTTGAGCAGGAGGGTCTGCCGGTGGTAGTCGAGCCAGCCGTCGAGCATGGTGCGCTCGTCGCCGACGTACGGTTCGGGGGTCCGGGTGATCTCCGGCGCGATCCAGGTCATGCCGCGCATCCTGCCCGGCGCCCCGGACAGATTGCGAAGGATTATTACGGCATCAGCGGGTCAGTCCCCGGTGACGCCGTCGATGCGTTCCCGGATGAGGTCGGCGTGGCCGTTGTGCCGGGCGTACTCCTCGATCATGTGCACGTACACCCAGCGCAGGTTGAAGGTGGGGGTGCCGTCCCTGCGGGTCAGCGTGAACGTCTCGTCCAGTGACCGGCCGGCGGTCGCCGCCCGGGCCGCGTCGACCTCGGCGCGGAATGCGGCGAAGGCGGCCTCCGGGTCGGCGTCGGCCGCGGCGTGGAAGTCGGCGTCGTTGTCGGTGTCGAAGTCGTAGAGGTCGGGCAGGTCCTGGCCGGCGAAACGCTGGCGGAACCAGGAACGCTCGACCTCGGTCATGTGCAGGACCAACCCGAGCAGGCTCAGGCCGGACGGCTCGACACTCGCCGTGCGCAGCTGCTCGGCGGTCAGGCCGGTGCACTTGTGCAGCAGGGTGTCGCGGTGGTAGTCGAGCCAGCCCTCCAGCATGGTGCGCTCGTCACCGACGAGGGGCTCGTGGGTGCGATCGATCTCCGGTGCGTTCCATGTCGTCATCGGGCCATCCTGGGGCTCGGGTACGACAGTCGCGACAGGGTTTCAGGGCACCACGACGACGGGCCAGCGGCCGGTGCGGACCAGCCGGGTGGCGACCGAGCCGACCAGCCGGTGGCCGGCCTGCTCGGACGCCCCGACCACCACCATGTCGGCCTGGAACTCGTCGGCCGCCGCGCACAACTCGCCGTACGCGTCGCCGCGCCGGGACAGGAACGTCACCGGAATGCCCCACTGCTCGGCGCCCCGCCGGCACTCGCGGCGCAGCTCGTCGGCCACCTCGTCCTGGGAACGCTGGACCGCGCTGGCGTCCATCCCGGGCACCAGGGAGGTGAACCCGCTCGCCGCGCTGACGAAGACCACCACCAGGGCGGCGCCCTGCCGGCGGGCCAGCCCGGCCGCGTAGGCACCGGCCCGCTCGGAGGTGCGGGTGCCGTCCACGCCCACCATGATCACCCGCGGGCCGTCGGTGCCGCGTTCGAAGGGCAGCGGGCGGCTCCGGGGGCCGTACTCCTCGCGATCCGGTGCTCCCACGCTCATCGTGCTACCTCACCTCTGCTCGCCGGTGCGGACCACGGCTGCGCCAGCGCTGGCGGCGACTGTCGATTCCCGCTCGACCTCGTCGGAAACCGGGTTGCCGTTGTGCTGCCGCAGCGGCACCTCCCTGATGAAGCTCACCGCGATCAGGGCGATCAGCGCGAAGGGGGCGGCGGCCAGGAAGATGTCGCCGGCGCCGTGGCCGTACGCGCTCTCCACCACCGCCCGCAGCGGGCCGGGCAGGGTGTGCACGTCGGGCAGGGTGCCGCCGCCGCCCGAGCTGGACGCGGGGATGCCGAGCTGGGCCAGCCCGTCGGCGGTGTAGTCCTTGACCTTGTGGGCGAGCACCGCGCCGAGCGCGGAGACGCCGATCGCGCCGCCCAGGCTGCGGAAGAACGCCACCACCGAGCTGGCCGCGCCGAGCTCGTGTGGGCCGACGGTGTTCTGCACGGCGAGGACGAGGTTCTGCATGGTCAGGCCCAGCCCGACACCGATCAGCGCCATGTACACGCTGAGCAGCGTGAAGCTGGTGTCCGCGCGGAGTGTGCCCATCAGCGCGAAGCCGACGGTGAGCAGCGCGGAGCCGATCACCAGGAACCGCTTCCACCGACCGATCCGGGTGATGATCCGCCCGCCCACGGTGGAGGCGACAAGCAGGCCGAGGATCATCGGCAGGGTCATCAGGCCGGACATGGTCGGGCTCTGCCCGCGGCTGATCTGGAAGTACTGGCCCAGGAAGATCGACGCGCCGAACATGCCCACGCCGACCGCGATGCTGGCGATGACGGCGAGGGTGATGGTGCGGTTGCGGAACAGCCGCGGTGGGATCATCGGCTCGGCGGCTCGGGTCTCCACCCGGATGGCGAGGGCGCCGAGGACCAGGGCGCCGAGCACCATGGCGGCGGTCTGCCAGGAGGCCCAGGCGAACTGGTCACCGGCGAGGGAGACCCAGATCAGCAGCACGGAGACGGCCGCGGTGATCAGGGTGGCGCCCCACCAGTCGATCTGCGCCTTCCGCTTGACCACCGGCAGGTGCAGGGTCTTCTGGAGCATGATCAGCGCCACGACGGCGAACGGCACGCCGACGTAGAAGCACCAGCGCCAGCCGAGCCAGGAGGTGTCGACGATCACGCCGCCGATCAGCGGGCCGCCGATGGTGCCGACGGCCATCACGGCGCCGAGGTAGCCGCTGTAGCGACCACGCTCACGAGGCGCGATCATCGTGGCCATGATCACCTGGGCCAGCGCGGTGAGGCCGCCGGCGCCGACGCCCTGGAGCACCCGGCAGGCGATCAGCTCTCCGGTGCCCTGCGCGAGACCGGCCAGCACCGAGCCCAGCACGTAGATCAGCAGGGCGATCTGGACCAGAGTCTTCTTACTGGTCAGGTCGGCCATCTTGCCCCAGATCGGGGTGGTCGCGGTGGTCGCGAGCAGGGCCGAGGTGACGACCCAGGTGTACGCGGACTGGCCGCCGTGCAGTTCGGTGATGATCCGCGGCAGCGCGTTCGAGATGACCGTGGAGGAGAGGATCGCGACGAACAGGCCCAGCAGCAGGCCGGAGAGCGCCTCCAGGATCTGCCGGTGGGTCATGGTCACGGCGGTCGCCTGGGGAGGCGCTGTCGCCTGGCTCATCGTTGGTGCCTCCGAGCGGAGTCGAGGTGGAACGGCGGCGGGCTGGTACGTACGGGCCGCCTGAGAGTTGCCTGAAGCAACCGTATGCCTTGGTTGCCTGAAGCAACAACATGTCGGACCGACGCCACATTCCCCGTCGCGGGCGGTCAGCTACTGCCAGGAGTCGTTGAACCGGCCGAGCAGCCGGGCGAACTCCTCGACGTCCCGGCTCGGCCAGCCGTCCAGGGCACGCAGGAACTCGCCCAACCGGGCCGCGCGGGCCACGTCGAACCGGCGCTGCCCCTCGTCGGTGAGGCTGATCTGCGCGGCCCGCCGGTCACTCGGGTCCGGGTCGCGGTGGACCAGGCCGAGCACCTCCAACGCGTTGATCTGCCGGCTCAGCGTGCCCTTGCCCACGCCCAGTCGCGCCGCCAACTCGGTCAACCGGATCGACCCGCTGCGCCGCAACCAGAGCAGCAACCCGTAGGTGTTCGGCTCCAGGTTCGGGTGCACCTCGCGGGCGATCTCCCACGAGACCGCCCGGCCACGACGCAGCAGAGCGGTCAACTCGTGCTCGACCGCCCGGATCGGCTCCGGCAGGTGCTCGTCCACGGCGTAGAGACTACGGCGCGGCCGACTCGCCGCCACCGGAGAGTCGACGCCGCATCACCGGGCGTAGGTGACCGTCCTTCGTGGTGCCCTCGATGACCACGTCGGCCCCGCGCCCCTGATGGGTCAGTGTGGCGACCGCGTTGCCGAAGTAGGGGCCGGCAAGCTTGCGCCAGCGCACCCCCGGCCGGCGTACGCCCGCCGAACGGGCCAGCGCCCGGGTGGCCCCGGCCGGACCGGGCGACCAGCCCAGCCGCATCAGCGGACGGATGCCCGCCGGCACCTGGTTGTGGATCGGCGAACAGGTGAGCTGGTGCACCGGAGTGACCACCGCCGGGTCGGCGAACCGGGCCCGTGCCACGTACGAGTGGTGCACGTCACCGGAGAGCACGCTTATCGACGCCGGTGGCGCGTACGCCGGGCCGGCGCCGACCCGCGCGCCGGACTGCCGCGGCGTGCCGGTGCCGATGCGGGCGAACGTCTCCGCGAGCGCCTCGAAGGAACGCCGGAACGCCGCCCAGTGCTCCAGGTCCAGAGCGCGGCGCACCTTCTCCGCCCCGCGTGCCACCCAGGGCCGGCGCGAGTCCGCCAGCTTCTCGTTCCACGCCTCGATGTGGTGGATGCCCTGCGGCATCAGCCAGGGCAGCGAGGCGCCGACCACCAGGTGGTCGTAGACCCCGTGCGCCTGGTCGAGGAACCAGGACCACTCGCCGGGCGGCAACATGGCCCGACTGCCCGACTCGAGCACCCGGCTGCACCGGTTGTCCAACATGACCAACCGGGTACGGCCCAGGTCCAGTGCGTAACTCCACTGGTACTGCACGGCGCGCCAGCGCTCGGTGTCGTGCGCCAGGTCGGACTCCTGGTCGACCCGGTGCCCGAACTCGCGCAGCACACCTGTGGCGTCCTCGGCGGCGGCGACCTTCGCGAAGACCGGGTCGGCGGCGATCTCGTCCGGGGACAGGTTGCCCAGGTGCTGGTAGACCCAGTACGAGGCGAGCCCGCTGCCGATCCGTTCCGGCCACCACGGCTGCTCGCGCACCTCGGCTCGCCACGCCGCCGAGGTGTTCCAGTCGTCGATGATCTCGTGGTCGTCGAAGATCATCACGCTCGGCACGGTGGAGAGCAGCCAACGGATCTCCGGGTCGCGCCAGGATTCCAGGTAGAGCTTGGTGTACTCGTCGAAGCTCACCACCTGGTCGGCCGGGGCCCCCTTCGGCCGTCGCCGCCGCCGACGCAGCAGCCGGCGCACCGTGGGCGAGGTGACGTCGGCGTACACCTGGTCACCGAGCAGCACCAGCAGGTCGGGCAGCGGGTGCGACTCCGGGTCGGCCATCAACCGCCGGGCGTACGCGTCCAGCGCGTCCGGCGGCAGCTTCCGGGTGGTGGCGTGCTGGGTGGTCTCCCGGCACGAGCCGAAGATCAGACTGACCGGCTGGTCCCGGTCGTCGGCGGCCCGGGTGCGGATCACGCTCGGCGGGAAGCCGCTGCTCGGCACCGGCCAGACGAGCTCGTCGTCGACGAGTACCTCGTAGGTGGTCTCGCTGTCCGGGTCGAGCCCCTCCACCACCACCAACGCGTAGTGATGGTCGTACGCCGAGAAGGTGGGGGCGGTGCCGGTCGCGCCGGCCGCGGTGCGGACGGTGACCACGGCGGGCGCCGCCGTCTCCACCCAGATGGTCGCCCGGGTGTCGACGACTCGCCGCAGGAGTGGGCCGATGAGGAGGTGGGCGGCGGACATGCGGCCGAGCCTACCGCCGGTTCCCGGCACCGACCGGGTGCGGTGGCTGCGGAGGCGAGCACCGCCCAACCGAGCGGTGGCGGAGACCGCGAACGCCGCTCTGGGTGCGGTGGCTGGGACGCCGTCGCCGCCATCTGACAGGATTCCGGCATGGCCGAATATCTCGTCCTCGCTCTGGTCCTGCTCGGTGTGCTGATCGCCGGCACAGTCGGGCTGGTCGTGCCGCGATTGCGGCGGCGGCCCGAGCCCCCGCTTCCGCGCACCGAGGTCGACACCCGCGCCGAGGAGGATCTCGCCGGCCCGCCGGTGGCGGCACCGGAGTCCGATCTGTCCGCCGGCGTCCTGGTCGAGCCGCCGCCGGTCATCGAGGCGCCCGCACCGGTGGAGGTGCCCGAGCCGACCGCCGGCCGACTGGTCCGGCTCCGCTCGCGGCTGTCCCGCTCGCAGAACGTCTTCGGCAAGGGCCTGCTCGGCCTGCTCGCCCGCGACCACCTCGACGAGGACGTCTGGGAGGAGATCGAGGACAGCCTGATCACCGCGGACGTCGGCGTCGACGCCACCCGCGACATCGTCGACCGGCTCCGCGAGCGCACCCGGGTGCTCGGCACCCGCTCGGCCTCCGAGCTGCGCGCGCTGCTCGCCGCCGAGTTGGTCAACGCGCTCGACCCGAGCCTGGACCGGTCGCTGCGGACCGCCCCGAAGGACGGCGTACCGGCCGTGGTCCTGGTCGTCGGCGTCAACGGCGCCGGCAAGACCACCACCTGCGGCAAGATCGCCCGGGTGCTGGTGGCCGACGGCCGTACCGTGCTGCTCGGCGCTGCGGACACCTTCCGGGCCGCCGCCGCCGACCAGCTGGAGACCTGGGGCTCGCGTGTCGGCGCGGAGACCGTCCGGGGGCCCGAGGCCGCCGACCCGGCGAGCGTCGCCTTCGACGCGGTCAAGCGCGGCATCGACACCGGCGTGGACACCGTGCTCATCGACACCGCCGGCCGCCTGCAGAACAAGGTCGGCCTGATGGACGAGCTGGGCAAGGTCAAGCGCGTGGTGGAGAAGCAGGGCCCGATCGACGAGACACTGCTCATCCTGGACGCCACGACCGGCCAGAACGGCCTGGAGCAGGCCCGGGTCTTCACCGACGTGGTCAACGTGACAGGTGTGGTGCTGACCAAGCTCGACGGGACCGCCAAGGGCGGCATCGTGATCGCGGTGCAGCGCAAGCTCGGCATCCCCGTGAAGCTCGTCGGCCTCGGCGAAGGCAAGGACGACCTGGCCCCGTTCGACCCGGCGCAGTTCGTGGACGCGTTGCTGGGGACCGAGGCCACCGGACGGGACGCGTAGTCTCGGGTGACCACCGACGATCGCGCGTACGCGGGCTGGCGCGAGCCCGGCCACCCCTCGCAGCGCCTCGGGAGACCGTACGTGACTTCGCAGGAGATCCCGCTGCACGGCGGCAACGTCAGCACCGTCGTCCGCGTCGGTGACACGGTCCGCCGCAACGCCGGGCCGTGGACACCGTCCGTGCACGCCCTGCTGCGGCATCTGGAGTACGTGGGCTTCACCGGCGCGCCCCGGGCGCTCGGAATGGACGAGCGCAACCGTGAGGTGTTGTCATACCTGGAGGGGGAGTGCGGGGAATATCCGCTCGCCCCGCACTGGGTGACCGACGAGGCGCTGGTCACCGTCGCCACGATGCTGCGGATGTTCCACGACGCGCAGTACGGGTTCACCCCGCCCCCGCAGGCGGTCTGGCGCTCGTTCGGGCCCCCACCACCGGACACCGAGGTGATCTGCCACCACGACGCCGCGCCGCACAACGTGATCTGGCGGCCGGACGGCACCCTCGGGCTGATCGACTTCGACCTCGCCTCGCCCGGCGCGCGGATCTACGACGTGGCGTACGCGGCCTGGACCTGGGTGCCGATCTTCGCGGACCGGGACTCGATCACGCTGGGCTGGAAGCACCCGGACCGGCCACGCCGGCTCCGGCTCTTCGCCGACGCGTACGGGCTGATCCCCCGGGACCGGCACCGGCTGATCCGGACCATCCGCAAACGGATCGTGGACCACGTCGAGGGGATCCGCCGGATGGCCGCCGCCGGTGAGCCGGCGTTCGTCCGGATCGTGCACAAGGGCCACCTGCGCCGGCCGATGCGCGATCTGCGGCTGCTCGACTACGAGCGGCACGCCCTGGAAAACGCCCTCCGCTGAGCGCGGACCGGTCGATGCTCGGTCGGTCCCGTCGATCGGACCGGTCGATGCGCCTGGCCGGTCAGCCATCGACGTACGCCGTCCGAACGATCCACCATTGTCCATGTCGATGACTGTGCGGACTTCGTGACACGTACGAAACAACCCGTCACGAATTGGAAACCCGCACGGGACCCTGGGTGAAACAGCCGGCCGCGAAGCTTCCGCGCAACCGGCCTACGGGCGACGCTGCCCCGGAAAGCCGCGAAGGAGGACTTCACCTTTAGGAGGCCAGCGTGCCTGAAGCACCGACGATCGACGGCGCCAATACCACGTGGCTGCTGGTTTCGACCGCGCTCGTGCTGCTCATGACCCCCGGACTGGCGCTGTTCTACGGCGGCCTCAACCGGGCCAAGGGCGTACTCAACATGATGATGATGAGCTTCTCCGCTATCGGGCTCATCTCTATTCTGTGGTGGTTCTACGGTTTCAGCGTCGCCTTCGGGACCGACGTGAACGGCTTCTGGGGTGACCCGGGCGCGTACCTCGGCACCAAGACCTTCCTCGCCGAGACCGACCTGTGGGGTGCCACGGCGGAGAACCCCAGCGGCATCGGGGTTCCGCTCTACGTGTTCATGGCCTTCCAGATGGTCTTCGCGGTGATCACCGTCGCGCTGATCAGTGGTGCCATCGCCGACCGGGCCAAGTTCGCCGGCTGGCTGCTGTTCGCCTTCGGTTGGGCCACGCTCGTCTACTTCCCGGTCGCGCACTGGGTGTGGGGCGGCGGCATCATCGGCGGTGACATCCACGCACTGGACTTCGCCGGTGGCACCGCGGTGCACATCAACGCCGGTGCGGCGGCCCTGGCCGTGGCACTGGTGCTCGGCAAGCGGCTCGGTTGGCCGCGCGAGGGCATGAAGCCGCACAACATCCCGCTTGTCGCGCTCGGTGCGGGTCTGCTGTGGTTCGGCTGGTTCGGCTTCAACGCCGGCTCGGAGCTGACCGTCGACTCGGTCGCCGGTCTCGCCTTCATCAACACCCAGCTCGCCACGGCGGCGGCGGTGCTCGGCTGGATCGCGGTCGAGTGGGTCAAGGACCGCAAGCCGACGATGGTCGGTGCCTCGTCCGGCGCCGTCGCCGGCCTGGTCGCCATCACCCCAGCCTGTGGCTTCATCGCACCGTGGGCGTCCGTCCTGCTCGGCATCGTCGCCGGTGTGGTGTGCGCGCTCGCCGTCAGCCTCAAGTACAAGCTGGGCTACGACGACTCGCTCGACGTGGTCGGCGTGCACTTCGTCGGTGGTTGGATCGGCTCGCTCTGGCTGGGCCTCTTCGCCACCAACTCGGTGAACGCCGCGATCACCGACGTGGTGGGTGGCTCCGACGGCCTCTTCTACGGCGGTGGCGCCACCCAGCTCGGGCGGCAGGCCCTCGCCGGCCTGATCGTGACCGCCTGGTCGTTCGGCATCGCCTGGGTGCTCGCCTTCGTTATCGAGAAGACGATCGGGTTCCGGGTGAAGGCCGAGGCCGAGGTCGAGGGCATCGACATCGGCGAGCACGCCGAGAGCAGCTACGACCTGTCCCCGGCCGGTGGCGGCACGGGCAGCGCGTTCGCGATGGCCGGCATCGGCACCCCCGGTGGCGGCACGACGAGTGGCGCCAAGCCGGAGGCGGAGCCCGCCGAGCCGGTAAGCGAAAAGGTCGCCGGTTAACGTTCCAGGGATGGAGGGGTTGGACATGAAACTGGTGACCGCGGTCATCAAGCCGTACCAGCTGGACGCGGTGAAGGAGGCCCTGCACGCCCTCGGCGTGGCCGGGCTGACCGTCAGCGAGGTTCAGGGGTACGGGCGGCAGAAGGGGCACACCGAGGTCTACCGGGGTGCCGAGTACACGGTCGAGTTCCTGCCCAAGATCCGGGTCGAGGTGCTCACCGACGAGATCGACGTGGACAAGGTGCTGGACGCCATCGTTGGGGCAGCCCGTACGGGCAAGATCGGTGACGGCAAGGTCTGGGTCACCGGTGTCGAAGAGGTCGTCCGGGTGCGTACCGGCGAACGCGGCCTCGACGCACTCTGATCTGGAGACCACGACTGACATGACCTCGTTGATCAAGAAGAACGCGTCAGGAAACACCGCTGGCGGTGACGCGAACCTCTTGGTCAACGAGGTCGTCGGCGTACCCGGGGGGATCGGGGAGGCGGCTCGGCTGGCCCGGGCCGCCGCGTACGACACCTTCCTGCGGGGGTTGCTGCCTCCGCGGGAGGGGGTCGCGCTGCTGGCCGTCGGGGGGCTGGGTCGGCGGCAGTGTGCTCCGTACAGCGATCTCGACCTGGTGCTGGTGCACGCCGGTGTGCCGGGCACCGACGAGTTGGCCGCCTCGATCTGGTATCCGATCTGGGACGCGGGGCTGCGGCTGGACCATTCGGTACGAACGGTCGCCGAGGCGCTCTCCGTCGCCCAGGACGACGTCAAGGTCGCCCTCGGGCTGCTCGACGCCCGGCTGGTCGTGGGTGACCAGGCTCTGGCCGACGCGCTGAGCCGCACCGCCGCCGATCACTGGCGGCGTACCGCCGTCCGTCACCTGACCGGCCTGCGGGAGATCACCACCGCGCGCTGGCAGGCCCACGGTGAGTTGGCGTTCCTGCTGGAGGGCGACCTCAAGGAGGCCGCCGGGGGACTGCGCGACGTGGGTCTGCTGCGGGCGATCTCCGCCGCCGGCATCACCGACGCGCTGCGTCCCGCCGTGCGCGCCGCCCACCTCCGCCTGCTGGACACCCGCGACGCTCTGCACCAGCAGGTCGGTCGCCGGGTCGACAGGTTGGTCGCCCAGGAACGCGCCGGGGTGGCCGCCCTGCTCGACCTGCGACAACTCCAGCCCGGCGCGTCTGACGCCGCGCGGCGGCCTGGAGCCGTCGTGGACGACGGCGACGCCCTGCTGCGCCGGGTCGCCGGTGACGCCCGCACGGTCAGCCACGCCCTGGACGACGCGTTCCGCGCCGCCGACCGGTTGCGCTCCGACCGGTCCCGAGGCGGCAACGGTCGCCCGACGCGTCGCCCGGTGGCCCGCGACGTGGTCGAGCACGACGGCGAGTTGGTGCTGGCCCGGACGGCGATCGGGGCACGCCCCGACCCGAGCCTGTCGCTGCGGATGGCGGCCGCGGCGGCCACGACCCGCCTCCCGATCGCCCGGGCCACCTGCGAGTGGCTGGCGGCCTACTGCCCGCCACTGCCCGCGCCCTGGCCGGCCGAGGCCCGGGCCGCGCTGATCACCCTGCTGGGCGCCGGGCCGGGTCTGGTGCCCGCCTGGGAGACCTGCGACAGGTACGGCCTGGTCGACGGCTGGCTGCCCGAGTGGACCCGGCTGCGCAGCCTGCCCCAGCACAATCCGGTGCACCGATACACCCTCGACCGGCATCTCGTGCAGGCCGCGCACGAGGCCAGCCGGCACGCCCGCGAGGTGGACCGCCCCGACCTGCTGCTCCTCGGTGCTCTCCTGCACGACATCGGCAAGGGCCTCCCCGGTGATCACAGCACCGTCGGTGTGCCACTGGCCCAGGCGGTGGCGACCCGGATCGGTCTGCCACCCAGCGAGGTCGAGTTGATCGGCACGCTTGTCCGTCTGCACCTGCTGCTGCCCGACGTGGCCACCCGCCGAGACCTGGCCGACCCGGTCACCATCGCCTCGGTGGCCGAAGCGGTCGGCGACACCGGCACCCTCGACCTGCTGCACGCGCTGGTCCGGGCCGACGCGGCGGCGACCGGGCCGGCTGCCTGGTCGGACTGGAAGGGCCGGCTCGTCGCCGAACTGGTCGCCCGGGTCCGTACCGCACTGGACACCGGCGTGCTGCCCGAGCCTCCGGCACCGGACCCGGAGCTGCTGGCCGGGCCGCTGCCGGTCGTCCACCTGACCGGGGACCGGGTGTCGGTCGCCGCGGCCGACCGGCGGGGCCTGCTCGCCACCGTCGCCGGCTGCCTGGCCCTGCACCGGCTGGAAGTGATCTCCGCGGACGCGTCGGTGGTCGACGGCCGTGCCCTGGTCGAGTGCCGGGTGCAACCCCGCTACGGCCTCCCGCCGGATCCGGTGCCACTCCGCGCCGACCTGCGCCGGGCGGTGGGCGGTGACGTGTCGGTCACCCAGCGACTGCGCGGCCGTGCGCTCGCCGCCCGGGGCAGCGGTGCCGCGCCCCGGGTGGTCTGGCACCGCGAGGCGGCCACCGACGCCGTGCTGCTGGAACTCCGCGCGGCCGACGCGGCCGGCCTGCTCTACCGGGTCACCTGCGCGCTCGACGAGGCGGGTGCCCTGGTCCGCGCGGCACGCATCTCCACTCTCGGCGCCGACGTGGTGGACGCCTTCTACCTGGTCGGCGGCTGGCCCGACGACGACACCCGAGCGCGCCTGGAGGCCGCGGTCCTCGCCGCCGTCTGATCCCACCGTCGCCGCGGCGCTGCGGTTGCGGTCCGCTGCGGCTCGTACCGCTTCGGTCCCGTCCGGTCGCTGTCCGTCGGAAGCTCCGACGGCGTGCTGCGCAGTCCGCTTGGCCGGAGCCTGCGCCAGCCCTCTCCAACTGAGCGTGATGACGGTGCGGCATCAAGATGCCGCACAGTCATCACGCTCGTGGCGGTATCCGCCTCCGACTGCGCGGTCTCGGAGCCTCGCAACCCCCCATCGCCAGGGTGAGCGCCGCGTGGTCCGGCGGTGAGGGCAAGCGGGTACGTCCGGGGGCGTAGGGACGGTGCCGCTCGTGGACGCACGTCGGGAGGGCTTGGCGCGGGCAGAATGACGGCCATGCGGTGGGACGGGCAGTGGGGGCGACAGGCGGCGGCGGATGCCGTGCTTGCCCTGGGGTTGCTCGGGTTCGGGCAACTCGCCACCGATCTGGCCGGGGACAACCAGCCGGGGTCGAGGCCGGTGGACGGGGTCTGCCGGGTGCTGATCGGGGTCGCCGCGCTCGCCCTGCTGGCCCGGCGGCGCGCCCCGGTCACCACCCTTGCCCTGGTCACCGCGGCCACCGCGACGTACCTGGTGCTCGGCTATCCGTACGGGCCTATCCTGCTCGCCTTCCTGGTCGCGGTGTACACGGTGGCGGTGCGGCTGCCGGTGCGTCCGGCGGCGCTCGCCGCGGGCGGCGCGTTCGTGGTGCTGCTGACGCATGTCTTCTGGTCCCGGGGTCCGGCCCCGGGCTGGACCGGAGTGCTCCCGGCGTCGGCCTGGGTGGCCGTACCGTTCGCGGTGGGGGTCGTGGTGCGGGTCAACCGCGAGGTGGCGGCGCGCAGCCGGGCCGAGGAGGCCCGCGCTCGTGCCGAGGAGACCCGGCGGCGGACCGACGAGGAGCGGTTGCGTATCGCGCAGGAGGTGCACGACGTGGTGGGGCACGGGTTGGCCGCGATCAGCATGCAGGCGGAGATCGCCCTGCATCTGCTGCCGAAACGGCCCGAGCAGGCGGAGACCGCGCTGACCGCGATCAGCCGGACCAGCCGTGAGGCGTTGGACGAACTCCGGGTCACCCTGGGCGCGGTCCGCAACGGTGCGGAGCGCGACCCGGTGCCCGGCCTGGCCCGGCTCCCGGCACTGCGCGACCGGCTCGCCGGCGCCGGGCTCGCCGTGCGGGTCCGGGTGGTCGGTGACCCCCGGGAGTTGCCCGCCGCGCTGGACCTGGCCGCCTACCGGGTGGTACAGGAGGCGCTGACGAACGTGCTGCGCCACGCGGGGGTGGCGAGTGCGGAGGTGACGGTGGACTACCGCGCCGACGAGGTGACCGTCGAGGTCGTTGATGAGGGGACCGGCGCCGGGGCGGCGCCGGCCGCCGACCAGGGCGGGCACGGTCTGGCCGGGATGCGGGAGCGGGTCGCCGCGCTGGGCGGGCGGTTGACCACCGGGCCGCACGCCGGTGGCGGCTTCCGGGTGTACGCCCGGCTGCCCGTGGAGCCGACCACGTGATCCGGGTGCTGATCGCCGACGACCAGGACCTGGTCCGCCTCGGTCTGTGCGCACTCGTGGAGAGCGAGGACGACCTGGCGTTGGCCGGCGAGGCCACCGACGGGCTGCGGGCGGTCGAGCTGGCGCGCCGGGAGCGACCGGACGTGGTGCTGATGGACATCCGGATGCCGGGCATCGACGGCATCGAGGCGACCCGGCGGATCGTCGCGGACCCCGACCTGACCGGTACGCGGGTGGTGGTGCTGACCACCTTCGAGTTGGACGAGTACGTCTTCGACGCGCTGCGGCACGGCGCGAGCGGGTTCCTCACCAAGGACACCCGGCCGACCGAGCTGCTGCGTGCGATCCGGTTGGTCGCCGAGGGGGAGGCGCTGTTGTCGCCGTCGGTGACCCGTCGGGTGGTGCGGGAGTTCGCCACCCGGCCGTCGCGGGTGCTTCGTCCGCACCCCCGACTGGACGCGCTGACCGACCGGGAGCGCCAGGTCGTGGGCCTGGTCGGTGACGGGCTGAACAACGAGGAGATCGCCACCCGGCTGGTGGTCAGCCCGGCAACCGCGCGGACCCACGTCAGCCGGGCGATGGGCAAGCTGGGAGCCCGGGACCGGGCCCAGCTCGTCGTCTTCGCGTACCAGTCGGGGTTGGTGTCGGAGTGACGGCCCGGCGGGCCGGGCCGGGCGACAGCGGCCCTGGGGCCGGGCGGTTACCCTTGCGGTGGCCGGACTCCGCAGTGCCGGCCGCGTTGTGCCCGCCGGAACACTGACAAACGGGATGTTCGCGTGTTTGACACCTTGAGTGACCGCCTGTCCGGGATCTTCACCAAGCTCCGCGGCAAGGGGCGGCTCACCGACGCCGACATCGACGCCACCGCGCGCGAGATCCGCCTCGCACTGCTGGAGGCGGACGTCGCGCTGCCGGTGGTCAAGGGCTTCATCGCGAACGTCAAGGAGCGGGCTCGCAGCTCCGAGGTCTCCGAGGCGCTCAACCCGGCCCAGCAGATCATCAAGATCGTCAACGAAGAGCTGATCACCGTGCTCGGCGGTGAGGGTCGGCGACTCCAGTTTGCCAAGCAGCCGCCGACGGTGATCATGCTGGCCGGCCTCCAGGGTTCCGGTAAGACCACCCTGGCCGGCAAGCTGGCCCGCTGGCTCAAGGCCCAGGGCCACCAGCCGCTGCTGGTCGCCGCCGACCTCCAGCGCCCCAACGCCGTCGGGCAGCTCCAGGTGCTCGGTGGCCGGGCCGGTGTCGAGGTGTACGCCCCGGAGCCCGGCAACGGCACCGGTGACCCGGTGCAGGTGGCCCGCGCCTCCATCGAGCACGCGAAGCGCGCTGCCCGCGACATCGTCATCGTCGACACCGCCGGCCGGCTCGGCATCGACGCCGAGATGATGCAGCAGGCCGCCGACATCCGTGATGCCGTCTCGCCGGACGAGGTCATCTTCGTCATCGACGCGATGGTCGGTCAGGATGCCGTGCGCACCGCCGAGGCGTTCCGCGACGGCGTCGGCATCACCGGTGTGGTGCTCTCCAAGCTCGACGGCGACGCCCGTGGTGGTGCCGCGCTCTCCGTGCGCGAGGTGACCGGGCAGCCGATCCTGTTCGCCTCCACCGGTGAGAAGTTGGAGGACTTCGACGTCTTCCACCCCGACCGGATGGCCAGCCGGATCCTCGGCATGGGCGACGTCCTCACTCTGATCGAGCAGGCCGAGCAGGCCTTCGACTCCGATCAGAAGGAGAAGATGACCGCCAAGCTGATGGGCGGCGAGCAGTTCACCCTCGACGACTTCCTCGACCAGCTCATCGCGGTGCGGCGGATGGGCCCGATCGCCAACGTGCTGGCCATGATGCCGGGCATGGGGCAGATGAAGGACCAGCTCGCCGAGCTGGACGACAGCCACTTCGACCGGGTCACCGCGATCATCCGGTCGATGACCCCGGGCGAGCGCACCAACCCGAAGATCATCAACGGCTCCCGCCGGGCGCGTATCGCCAACGGCTCCGGGGTCACCGTGATGGACGTCAACCAGTTGCTCAACCGCTTCGCCGACGCGCAGAAGATGATGAAGCAGATGGGCGGCATGATGGGCCTGCCCGGCGGTGGCCGGCGCAAGGCGACCAAGAGCCCGAAGAACAAGCGCAAGGGCACCAAGGGTGGCGGTCGTCCGCGTACCGGCGCCGGTGCCGGGATGCCCGCCGGCTTCCCGGGCGGCATGCCGCAGCTCCCGCCGGGAATGGACCCGAACGACCTCGCCGGTGGCCAGGGCCTGCCGCCCGGCTTCAAGCTCCCGAAGATCGACTTCAACAAGCTCGGCAAGGGCGGCGACAAGGGCCCGCGCTGAGGCGTGTCGGTGACGGCGGGCGACGTCGTCCTTGCTTAGGGTGATGTCGCCCCCTGGAAGGAGATGTCATGACCGCGGCCCCGATCCTGCCCGAACGGCACGAGTGGACGGTCGACGACCTCGGTGAGCTGCCGAAGGACCTTCCGTACGAACTGATCAACGGAAGGTTGATCGTGCCGTCCCCCACCCCGCTGCACCAGTTCGTCTGCGGTCGGGTCATGTTCGCTCTGGAACTGGCCTGCCCGGACGACTTCTTCGTCAGCATGGACCAGTCGCTGTCGATCGACCGCCGTAACGAGCCACGGCCGGACGTGGTGGTCATCCGGGTCGAGCAGGCTAACCGATCACCCGTGCCGGTGCAGGACGCGCTGCTCGCGGTCGAGGTGATCTCGCCCGACTCCACGATTCGTGATCGGCACGAGAAGGTCCGTGTCTACGCCAACGCGGGCGTCGCCGCGTACTGGGTAATCGACCCGTTACGGGAGAAGATCACCTTTACCGAGCTGCTGCTCAGCCCCAAGGGCGGCTACGAACCCAGCGTGGAGACCGACGGTCTCGTCACGATCGACCGCCCGTGGAAGGTCACACTCGACCTGCCGGCGTGGACGCGTCGTCGGCAGGAGGTCCTCGCCCGGACGAAAAGGTGATCGGGTAGGACTGTGCGCATGGCTCTTCACGTGCGCGGTGTCCTGCTCCCCGACGACGAGGTCCGGGATCTCTGGCTGGTCGGCGACCGGGTGACGTTCACCCCGGTGCCCGGTGCGGAGACGGTCGTGGACGACGGTTTCGTGCTGCCGGGGCTCGTCGACGCGCACTGCCACATCGGCATCGCCCGAGGTGGCGCCCCGATCACCTCACTCGACCAGGCCCGCGAGCTGGCCCACCTCGACCGGGACGCCGGGGTGCTGGCGATCCGCGACGCCGGCTCGCCCTACCCGTACCCCGAACTGGACGACGAGCCGGGCCTGCCGCGACTGGCCCGCGCGGGCCGGCATGTCGCCCCACCGAAGCGCTACCTGCGTGACATCGGCGTGGAGGTCGACGCGACCGAGGTGGCCGCGACTGTCGCCGCGCAGGCACGGGCCGGCAACGGCTGGGTCAAGCTGGTCGGCGACTGGATCGACCGGGGCGTGGGCGACCTGGCCCCGGCCTGGGACGCGGACACCCTCACCGCCGCCGTGGCAGCGGCGCACCACGCCGGCGTACGCGCCGCGGTGCACACCTTCTCCGAGTCGGCCGTCGAGATCATGGTGCGGGCCGGCGTCGACTCGGTGGAGCACGGCACCGGCCTGAGCCTCGACCTGATCGACGAGATGGCCCGCCAGGGCACCGCCCTGGTCCCCACAATGATCAACATTGCCACCTTCGGGGGCATCGCGGAGCAGGCGCGGGCCAAGTTCCCCGGGTACGCCGAGCACATGCTCGCGCTGCGCGACGGCTTCCCCGAGGTGGTGCGTGCCGCGCACGAGGCGGGTGTGCCGATCTACGTGGGCACCGACGCCGGCGGCGGCATCGACCACGGGCTGGCCGCCGAGGAGATGCTGCTGCTGCACGAACGGGCCGGCATGGCACCGATCGACGTACTCGCCGCCGCCTCCTGGGGCGCCCGCGAATGGCTCGGCTTCCCCGGCCTGGTCGAGGGCGGCCTCGCCGACCTCACCGTCTACCCCGAGGACCCCCGCGGCGACCTGCGTGTGGTCCGCGCCCCGTCCCGCACGATCCTGCGCGGCCACGTGGTCCGCTGACCCCCGCAATCGCCCCGGCCGGGGGCCTCGGGCTCGCGGGTGGTGGCCGCTCCGGTGTGCGGGTTGAGGAAGGTCGGGACGGCAGATGTCGACGATGCCGCGCCCGAGCGCACCGCCCCGGCGAGCGGCGCATAGGATATGCGGTCATGGCTCGCGTGCTCACTCCCCGTGCGGAGGATTTTCCCCGCTGGTACCAGGACCTGATCGCCAAGGCGAAGCTGGCCGACAACGGCCCGGTCCGCGGCACCATGGTCATCCGCCCGGCCGGCTACGCCATCTGGGAGCGGATGCAGGCCGAGATGGACGCCCGGATCAAGGCGGCGGGTGCGGAGAACGCGTACTTCCCGCTCTTCATCCCGGAGAGCTACCTGAAGCGCGAGGCCCAGCACGTCGAGGGCTTCTCGCCGGAGCTGGCGGTCGTCACCCACGGGGGCGGCAAGCCCCTCGCCGAGCCGGTGGTGGTGCGTCCCACCAGCGAGACGGTGATCGGCGAGTTCATGGCCAAGTGGATCGACTCGTACCGGGACCTGCCGCTGCTGCTCAACCAGTGGGCGAACGTGGTCCGGTGGGAGCTGCGTCCGCGGATCTTCCTGCGGACCAGTGAGTTCCTCTGGCAGGAGGGGCACACCGCGCACGCCACCCGCGAGGACGCCCGGGCGTACGCGCGGCGGATCCTGCACGAGGCGTACGAGGACCTGATGGTCAACGTGATCGGCATTCCGGTCGTGGTGGGCCTGAAGACGACCCGTGAGCGGTTCGCCGGGGCGACGGCCACGTACACCTGTGAAGGCATGATGGGCGACGGCAAGGCGCTTCAGCTGGGCACCAGCCACGAGCTGGGGCAGAACTTCGCCAAGGCGTTCGACATCAGCTACTCCTCCAAGGAGGGCGGCCGGGAGCACGCCTGGACCACCTCCTGGGGCACGTCCACCCGGATGCTCGGTGGCCTGATCATGGCGCACGGCGACGACAATGGCCTGCGCGTGCCGCCGAGGCTGGCCCCGATCCAGGCGTACGTCATGATCGTCAAGGACGGCGAGGGCGTCGCGGAGGCGGCGGCCAAGCTGCACGACGGCCTGCGCGACGCCGGTGTCCGGGTCGCGCTCGACGACCGGACCGACACCCCGTTCGGCCGCCGGGCCGTCGACGCCGAGCTGCGTGGTTATCCGGTACGCGTCGAGGTCGGCCCCCGTGACCTGGCCGTCGGCAACGCGACTGTGGTGCGCCGCACCGACGGGTCGAAGACCCCGACTCCGGTGGCCGACGTGGTCGCCGCGGTGCTGGCCGCCCTGGAGACCGATCAGCAGGTGCTGCACGACCAGGCGCTGGCCAATCGCGAGTCGCGCACGGTGGAGGTGGCCTCCCTGGCCGAGGCGATCGAGGCCGCCGCGACCGGTTGGGCCCGGGTGCCGTGGTCGGCGGTCGGCGTGGCCGGCGAGGCCGAGGCGAACGGCCAGGGCGTCACCGTACGCTGCCTGCTGCGCGCCGACGGTTCGGTGCCGGACTCCGAGGACGAGCCCGACCTGGTCGCCATCCTCGCCCGCGCCTACTGAGGTGCTCGTCGACCGGTTCCAGCCGGGTCGGCTGATCATGCACCGCAACGTGCGGCACGGTCGGATCGGTTGGGTCCGGCCGGGCCGCGTGGTCAGCGACGACGAGCGGGGTCTGCTGGTGTGGATCGCCCGGGACTCGCCGGTGGCCCACGAGGTGACCGAGGCGGGGCTGGGGATGCGGGCGATGCCGTTCGCCAGGTGGATCTCGTCGTCGTACCGGCTGGCGCACGGGCGTTGGGACGGCCCGCCGCTGTTGAAGTTCCTGCCCACCGGGGCGGCGCACTCCGTCTGGTGGTTCCGCGACGCGCGGGGGCGGTTCGCCAACTGGTACGTCAACCTGGAGGAGCCCGGTGTCCGCTGGGACGACGGCCCGGTGGCCGGTGTCGACGTGGTGGACCAGGACCTGGACGTGGTGGTGCGTCCGGACCTCAGTTGGGACTGGAAGGACGAGGACGAGTTCGTCGAGCGGCTCGCCTTCGGTGCCGACTACTGGGTGACCGACGAGAAGGCGGTCCGCGCGGAGGGGGAGCGGGTGATCGCGCTGGCCGAGGCCGGCGAGTTCCCGTTCGACGGCACCTGGTGCGACTTCACCCCACCGGCAGATTGGGACGTACCGGACGAATTGCCGCCGGGGTGGGACCGTCCGCCGGTGCGCTGAGAGGTGTTCCGGGTCACCGCCGGCGCGGTGTCCGGGTCCGATGCGGGAGATCGGCGTCGGGTCTGGCAGAATAGGTCGCTGGTATCCGGCGCGCGTCCGGCGCCCTCTAACCCGGGCACGTCGCTAGTCCACCGAGTAGTCTCCGGCCCAACCCCACGGGTCCGGTCGGCGCTCACCCATGCACACCGCCCATACGGGCCGGTGAGATCGCAACAGGAGCGAAACAACTGTGGCCGTAAAGATCCGGCTCCTGCGGATGGGCAAGATCCGCAACCCGCAGTACCGCATCGTCATCGCCGACTCGCGCACCAAGCGCGACGGCCGGGCGATCGAGTTCGTCGGGATTTACCAGCCCAAGGAAGACCCTTCGATCATCGAGGTCAAGTCGGAGCGGGTCCAGTACTGGCTGTCCGTCGGCGCTCAGCCGAGCGAGGCGGTGCAGCGGCTGCTGGAGCTGACCGGTGACTGGCAGAAGTACAAGGGCCTGCCGGCCCCGCCGCCGCTCCTGGTCGCCCCCGAGCGGGCCGACCGCAAGGCGGCGTACGAGGCTGAGGCGAAGGCCGCCGCCGGGCTCGCCCCGGAGACCCCGGCCAAGCCGGCCAAGAAGGCCGCCAAGGCCGCCGAGGCTCCGAAGACCGAGGCCGCGGCCGAGGCGCCGAAGACCGAGGCTCCGGCCGAGGCCCCGGCCGCTGCCGACGCTGGTGAGCAGGCCTGACATGCCTCTGCGTCCGGCGTTGGAGCACCTGGTCAAGGGCATCGTCGACCACCCGGACGACGTCCGGGTGCGGATGGTCGATTCCCGTCGGGGTAAGCGGCTCGAAGTCCGCGTGCACCCCGAGGACCTCGGCACTGTGATCGGTCGGTCCGGTCGGACCGCCAAGGCGCTGCGCCAGGTGATCGGCTCCATCGGCGGGCGCGGAGTACGCGTCGACATCGTCGACTCGTACTGATGCAGCTCGTCGTCGGAAGGATCGGCAAGCCGCACGGTGTCCGCGGTGAGGTCACCGTGGAGGTGCGGACCGACGAGCCCGAAGCACGGTTCGCCCCGGGGACGGTGCTGCGCACCGAACCCGGGGCGACACCCCCGGCTCCCGCCACGGCGGACGAGCCCGGGGTGCCGTTCCGGCTTCCCGCGGAGCTGACCATCGAGGAGGCCCGCTTCCACCAGGGTCGGGTGCTCATCGCGTTCGAGGGAATCCTGGACCGCAACACCGCCGAGGCGCTGCGCGGCACCCTGCTCGTGGTCGACAGCGCCGACGTGACCCCGCCGGACGATCCGGAGGAGTTCCACGACCACCAGTTGGTCGGCCTGGCCGTGGTGACCCCGGCGGGCGAACGACTGGGTGAGGTCGCCCGGATCGACCACGCGCCCTCCTCGGACCTGCTGGTGTTGCGGCGCCCCGAGGGGCGTACCGCGCTGATCCCGTTCGTCCGGGCGATCGTTCCGGAGGTCGACATCGCCGGCGGCCGTGTGATCGTCGACCCGCCGGCCGGCCTGCTCGACCTTTAGGACCGCCCCCATGCGCGTCGACGTCGTGTCGATCTTTCCGGAGTACTTCGCCCCACTGGACCTGTCGCTGATCGGGCGGGCGCGGGCCAACGGCGTACTCCAGCTTGCCGTGCACGACCTGCGGGCCTGGACCCACGACGTGCACCGCACGGTCGACGACACCCCCTACGGCGGCGGGCCGGGCATGGTGATGCGCCCGGAGCCGTGGGGTGAGGCGCTGGACGCGCTCGCGCCGGCCGAGGCCCCGCCGCCCCGGCTGCTGGTGCCGTCGCCGGCCGGCGCCCCGTTCACGCAGGCCATGGCATACGAGCTGGCGGCCGAGTCGCACCTGCTCTTCGCCTGCGGCCGGTACGAGGGCATCGACCAGCGGGTGCTGGCGCACGCCACCACCCGGATGCCGGTCACCGAGGTCTCGCTCGGTGACTACGTGCTCTTCGGCGGGGAGGTCGCGGTCCTGGTGATGCTGGAGGCGGTCACCCGGCTGCTGCCGGGGGTGCTGGGCAACGCGGGCTCGCTGGACGAGGAGTCGCACGCGCACGGGCTGCTGGAGGCGCCGATCTACACCAAGCCGCCGAGCTGGCGTGGGCACGACGTGCCGGAGGTGCTCCGCTCCGGTGACCACGGCAAGATCGCCCGCTGGCGGCGCGAGGAGGGTCTGCTGCGGACCGCCGCCCGCCGTCCGGACCTGCTCGCCGCGCTGCCCGCGGATCGGCTCGACAAACGGGACATCGCGGCCCTGGACCGGGCCGGGTTTCAGTCGTCACCGGGGGATGTGGCAAAGTAGAGGGGTTGCCGCATCCGCCCGCGCCCGCGGGCGGCTGCGAGGATCACCGACCGGGGTCGGCCCGCCGACCACCACCCGGGGATCAGAATCACCCACCCGCGCACCGAGTGACGGTGCGCCGTGAGCCTTACGAGGACGCAGCGATGAACATCCTGGACGCCCTTGACGCCCAGTCGAAGCGGACCGACCTTCCCGACTTCCGGGCCGGTGACACCGTCAAGGTGCACGCCCGCGTCGTCGAGGGCAACCGGTCCCGTGTCCAGATCTTCCAGGGCGTCGTGATCCGTCGCCAGGGTGACGGTCTGCGCGAGACCTTCTCGGTCCGCAAGGTCAGCTTCGGTGTCGGTGTCGAGCGGACCTACCCGCTCAACGGCCCGGGCATCGACCGGATCGAGATCGTGACCCGCGGTGACGTGCGTCGCGCCAAGCTCTACTACCTGCGCGAGCTGCGCGGCAAGAAGGCCAAGATCAAGGAGAAGCGGGAGAAGCAGCCCAGCTGACTTCCCGCTCGCCACGCCGCCCGAGCTGCGCGTATGCCGTAACGACCAGACCGCACTACCCTGGTTGTTACGGGCGCAGCACGGCGGCGGGCCCGCCCATGTGGGCGGGGAGCCGTCCACTACCGCCCGTGGAGCCTCGACGAGGTTCCCGGGCGGTGGTGTTTCTGTGGACCGGGGAGTGGCGTGGTGCAGACGCTTGACGATGACGACACCGTCGATCCGTGGCGGCGCCGCGCCCGCCGCACCCGTCGGCAGATGCCGCTCTGGCAGGAGCTTCCGCTGCTGCTGGTCGTGGCGTTCTGCCTCGCGGTGCTGATCCGCACCTTCCTGCTCCAGGCGTTCTACATCCCGTCCGGCTCGATGGAGGACACGCTCCTCGTCGATGACCGGGTGCTGGTCAACAAGGTCGTCTACGACGTCCGTGACCCGATCCGCGGCGAGGTGGTGGTCTTCCGGGGCACCGACCGGTGGGCGCCACAGGTCGACGAGCAGCCGGAGCCGGGCTTCGTCGGCAAGCTGACCCGGACCGTCGGCGACCTGGTCGGGGTGAGTCGACCCGGTGAGAAGGACTTCATCAAGCGGGTGATCGGCGTTCCCGGCGACCGGGTCAAGTGCTGCGACAGCCAGGGCCGGGTCACCGTCAACGGCACGCCGCTCAACGAGCCGTACGTCCTGCGGGACTCTCCCCTGGACCTGCCGCCCAACGCGTCGGAATGCCGGTCCCGGCGCTTCGACGAGGTCGTCGTACCGCCCGGTCAGATCTTCGTGATGGGCGACCACCGTGAGGTCTCGCAGGACGCGCGCTGCCAGGGCCCGGTGCCGATCGACAACGTCATCGGTCGGGCCTTCATGGTGGTCTGGCCCTCGTCGCGGTGGCACTCGCTGCCGGTGCCGTCGACGTTCGACGACGTGTCCGCGCCGAGCGTGGCATCCGGGGGCCAGCCCCCGGCGCGACCGACCCCGCAGGGCGGTGTGGTGCTGATTCTCCCGCTGGCGGCCGCACTACGTGGTTCCCGCGCGTTCCGGTCGATGACGTCCAGTTCGGCAACGTAGGCTCCTTGGCGTGATTGACGAGCAGACCGACAAGCCGCGCAGCTCCTTCTGGAAGGAGCTGCCGATCCTGCTGGGTGTGGCGATCCTGGTCGCGGTGCTGGTCCGCGCCTTCGTGCTGCAGACCTTCTTCATCCCCTCCCCGTCCATGGAGAACACTCTCAAGATCGATGATCGGGTGCTGGTCAACAAACTGGTCTACGACTTCCGCTCGCCGCATCGCGGTGAAGTGATCGTTTTCAAGGCTCCGATCGAGTGGAGCGGCAACCCCGACGGCGAAGACTTCATCAAGCGGGTCATCGGAATTCCCGGCGACCACGTGGTCTGCTGCGACCCGCAGGAACGGCTGATGATCAACGGCAAGTCGCTCGACGAGCCGTACATCTTCTCCCTGGACGGGGTCCGCGACAAGCCGGCCGACCAGGAGTTCGACATCACCGTGCCGAAGGGCCGGCTGTGGGTGATGGGTGACCACCGCTCCGCCTCCGGTGACTCGCTGGAGCACTGGCAGCAGTCCGGGCAGAACATCACCGAGGCCACGATCCCCGAGGACGACGTGGTCGGGCGGGCGTTCACCGTCTTCTGGCCGGTCAACCGGGCCACCTGGCTGACGGTGCCGGATCAGTTCGACGGCATTCCCAAGCCGTAGCCCGACGGGGCGTGGGCGATCCGCCGTCGGTCTGGCAGGCTAAGGCGGTGACCGTGAGCGCGAGGAGTGAGCTTGCGAGCCCCGCAGGCGCGAACAGTGCCAACCGTGTCTACACCCCTCGACGAGCGGCCCGCGTGCTGCTCGTCGACGCGGCCGGCCAGGTCCTGCTGTTCCAGGGCTTCGACCCGGCACGACCAGAGCACCGCTACTGGTTCACCCCGGGCGGTGGGCTCAATCCGGGGGAGGCACCGGCGGTCGGCGCGGCCCGAGAGCTGGCCGAGGAGACCGGGTTGCGGCTCGACCCGGCCGAGTTGGGCGAGCCGGTCTGGTCCGACACGACCGAGTTCCCGTTCGACGGTGTGTGGTATCGGCAGGTGCAGGATTTCTTCCTCCTCCGGGTGGGGTCCTGGCAGGTGGACACGGCAGGCTTCGACGACATCGAGCAACGCAGCATCACCGGCCACCGCTGGTGGCTGCCCGACGACCTGGCGGCCAGCGGGGAACGGTTCTACCCCGCCGAGCTGCCCGCCCTGCTGAACCGACTGGGGCACTCGACCGCCACCGACCGGGACGAGGCGTCGTGCTGACCCCACCGCGCACCGTCGTCCGCCGCGAGGCCGGCCTGTACGCCTTGGAGCGGGCGCTGCAACGGCGCGGTTTCCGGCACGTCGCCGGTGCCGACGAGGCGGGCCGGGGCGCCTGCGCCGGTCCGCTCGTCGCCGCCGCCGCGATCTTGCCCGAGGGTCGGCGCGGCGAGATCGAGGGGCTGGCCGACTCGAAGCTGCTCACCCCGGCCAGCCGGGAACGCGTGTACGCCGAGGTGGTGGACCGCGCCCTGGCGTACTCGGTGGTGGTCATCCCCGCCGAGGAGGTCGACGCCCGGGGGCTGCACGTGTGCAACCTGGCCGCGATGCGCCGGGCGCTCGCCTCGCTCACCACCCGCCCGGAGTACGTGCTGACCGACGGCTTCGGCGTGGACGGCCTGGGCGTGCCGGGGCTGGCGGTGTGGAAGGGCGACCGGGTGGCGGCGTGCGTGGCGGCGGCCAGCGTGCTGGCCAAGGTCACCCGGGACCGGCTGATGGTGGAGCTGGACGGGGTGTTCCCGGCGTACGGCTTCGCCGAGCACAAGGGCTACATCACCCCGGAGCACTCGGCGGCGCTGCGCGAGCACGGGCCGTGCCGGGAGCACCGGTTCTCGTATGTCAATGTCGCCGCGGTCTCCGGCCGCGACGGACGGCCGCCGCGCGCCCGACGCCCCGGCGGCCACGCCCTGGAAGAGCCGATGGAGCGCTCCGGGGCGTCAGGGGGTACCGTCGGCGTGGCGTTGGGCGAGCAGCCTCGGCCTCCGGCGCCGGTGGGGGAAGATGTGGCCATGGAAGGCGGAGTGCGATGAGCGCGGAAGATCTCGAGAAGTACGAGACCGAGATGGAGCTGCAGCTCTACCGGGAGTACCGCGACATTGTCCGCCAATTCTCGTACGTGGTGGAGACGGAGCGTCGGTTCTACCTGGCCAACCAGGTCGACCTGCACGTGCGCAACTCCGACGGCGAGGTCTACTTCGAGGTCGAGATGCACGACGCCTGGGTGTGGGACATGTATCGTCCGGCCCGCTTCGTGAAGAACGTCCGGGTGATGACCTTCAAGGACGTCAACGTCGAGGAGCTGGAGAAGCCCGACATCTCGCTGCCCGCCGACTCCGGCTTCGGCGGCTGACCGCCCCCGCCACTCGGCCGCACCGCGGGCCCCCACCCGTGGCGTGACACCTGCCGGTCACTCGGCCGGCACCACGACCTCGACCCGTTGCACCAGGTTGTTGGCGAAGCCGCCGCGGTTCCACGGCTGCTCGACCGGCTGGGTCCGCCCGGACGCGTCGGTCGCCCGCGCGCCGAGCACGTACCGGCCCTGGGTCGCCGTCCACTCGTACCGCCAGCGCCGCCAGGCGAAGTCGCCAGACCCCGCCGGGTCCAGCTCGGCCTGCGCCCAGCTCCGCCCACCGTCGGTGGTCACCTCCACGGAGACCACCGGCGCGTGCCCCGACCAGGCCCGGCCGTCCACCGTGCAGGGCCCGGGCCGCAGCACCCGGCGGCGGGACATGAAATCGGGGAAGCCGGGCGGACGGACCAGCGCACGGGGCTCGATCCGGGTGACCGGCACACCCGGGTCGTCGGCGTCGGTGCGCACCCGGTACGCGACCGCGTTCTGGTAGCCCTCGAACGGCTCGGTGCGGATCTCGACCGAGTGGAGCCACTTCACGTGCGCCATGCCGTACCAGCCCGGCACGATCAGCCGCAGCGGCGCACCGTGCTGCGGCAGCAGCGGAGCACCGTTCATCTCGTACGCCAGCAGCACCTCCTCGCGCAGCGCGTCGGCGACCGGCAGCGCCCGCTGGTAGTCCTGCTCGACCCCGCGCTCGACGCCGTGGTCGGCGCCGGTGAAGACCACGTCCACCGCGTCCGGCCCGAGGCCCGCCTCCCGCAACAGCGGTGCCAGTGGGGTGCCGGTCCACTCGGCGTTGCCGACCGCCTCGACCAGCCACGGCTGGCTCACCGGCCGGGGGTGCAGCAGGGCTCGCCCGTTGCCGGCGCACTCCAGGGTCACCTGCCGGGTGACCCGCGGCCGCTCCCGCAACTCGGCGAGCGTGACCGTCAGCGGCCGGTCCGCCGCCCCGGCGATGGTCAGCGTGTGCGTCGCCGGGTCGAGCTCCGGAATGTCGTAGTGGATCAACAGGTAGTGCAGCCCGGCCGGGGTGACGTCGTAGCGCAGCGCCTCCAACGGGATGCCGTGGTTGCGGGCGGCGAGCTGCAACTCCTCGGCGCTGATCGCCTCGTCCGGCTCCGCGAGCCGCGACGGACCGCTCACGTCGGCCACCGTCGGCGTCCGGTCATCGACAGTGGTCATGCCTGGGCCTCCCCGGTCCACACGGCGGCACCCGCCGTACGCGACCCAGCCTAGGCCCTGCGCGGCGGCCCGAAAACGGCTCGGTGGCTCGGCGGCGTCCGGCGGTCCGGTGGCTCGGACTTGCGGTGCGGCTACCCGGCGGTGCGGCGGCTCGGCTGGTCGGCGGTGCGGCGGCGCGGCTGCTCGGCCTTGCGGCGCGGCTGCCCGGCGGGCGGCCGGCGGGGATGGTCGAGGCATAGCAGATCATCCGCGTCGATGGTGGTTGTCCACAGAGCTTCCGGTTGTCCACAGCTCGGTCGGTCGGGCTGGCAAACGACCCGGCGGCGGTCGGAAGCTGCTGTCATGCGACCACCGTCCGCCCCGCGCGTCGGCTCGATCCGTCATACCGTGCTGCTCTGCGCCGCGTTTCCCCTCGTGCTGACCATCCCGCTCTGCGGGTTGGCCATGCTGGTCGCGGCGCTGCCCGGCGGCCCACCGTCCGGTGCCGCGCGGGTGCCCGTCTCGTTGCCCGCCTCGGCGGACGCCGGCACCGAGCGGTTCCGCTGGCCGGTCGACGGGCCACCTCGCCCGGTGCGCCGGTTCGACCCGCCGCCCCGGCCGTGGCTGCCCGGCCACCGGGGTGTCGACCTGGCCGCCCCGGCCGGCGCCGTGGTCCACAGCGCCGGGGCCGGCACCGTGCTCTTCGCCGGCCCGGTGGCCGGCCGACCGGTGATCACCGTGGGGCACGCCGGCGGGCTGCGGACCACCCACGAGCCGGTTCAACCGGCGGTACGCCCCGGTCAACCGGTCGCCGCCGGCACACCACTGGGGGAGTTGCTGCTCGGGCATCCGGGTTGCCCGGCCGACGCCTGCCTGCACTGGGGTCTGCGCCGGGGCACGGAATATCTGGACCCGCTGGCACTGCTCGGCCTCGGCCCGGTGCGACTGCTCCCGGTCCGTCCGGTCAGCGTTGAGCGAGCAGCGCCGGCAGCCGTGCGGCCAACCTCTCGTACTCGTCGGCGGTGTTGTAGACCTGCCCGGCGAGCCGCAGCCAACCCCGGCCGTTCCAGCTCATCACCGCCACCTCGGCGGCGAGCCGCGCACCGATCCGCGTCTGCAACGCCCGCGCCGCGTCGATGCTGAGGGCCGTGCCGGCCGGCAACGGAATGAGGCGCAGAGCCACCCCCGGCCCGCCGGGGGCAGGCAGTTGAGCGGGGGGCACCCCCAGCGCGTCCCCCACCACCCGCTGGCCGTACGCGGCGAGTGCGGCGTTGTGCTCGCGTACCCGGTCGACACCGAGGCTGCGCAACGTGAACAGGCCCGCCGGCGCGGCCAGCCAGGAGGTGTAGTCGAGAGTCGCCTGCCATTCGATCCGGGCCGGGAAACCCGACTCCTGCTCCCAGGAGACCACTAGTGGTTCGATCCGGTCCCGCCACTGCGGGGCCACCACCAGCAGGGCGGTGCCGCGTGGGGCGTACGCCCACTTGTGCAGGTTGCCCGCCCAGAAGTCGGCCCCGATGCTGCTCACCGTCGTGGCCAGCATTCCGGGGGCGTGTGCGGCGTCCACCAGGACCGGCACGCCCTGCTCGTGGCACACCCCGACGATGGCGGCGGTCGGAAAGAGCTTGGCGGTGGCCGAGGTGAGCTGGTCGACGACCATCAGGCGGGTCCGTCCGGGGCGCAGGCCGGCGCGGACGATCTGCACGATCTGCTCGTCGGTGGCGTCCAGCGGGATCGGCAGGACCCGGCTGACCGCCCCGGTGCGACGGCACTCCCGCTGAATGGCCAGGCTCACCGCCCCGTACCCGTGGTCGGTGCTGAGCACCTCGTCGCCCGGTCGCAGCCCCAGCGACTGGAGCACCACGGCGACGCCGGTGGTGGTGTTGCCCACCAGGGCGCTGCCGTCGGGGTCGGCGCCGAGGAACCCGGCGAGGTGTCGGCGGGTGTGCCCGATCCGGTCGACCAGCCCCTGCGTGAAGAAGCGCAGGGGGTTTGCCTCCATCTCGTCGCGCAGCCGCTGCTGGGCTCGCTGCACGCCGATCGGGACCGCGCCGAACGAGCCGTGGTTGAGATGGCTGACCGCTGGGTCCAGGGAGAAGAGCAGACGGGCGCCCGGGATCGGCTCAGGGGGTTGCGGGACGCTCACCTGATGATCGTAACCGTCGGGCGTGCTCGCCCCCGGCGCTTGACCGGGCGAGGGGGCGGGCCTGCCGGTGCACAGCGCGTTGCCACTCGGCGTCAGGCGCGTGGGTGTGCCTGGCGGTACGCGGCGCGTAGGCGCTCGACCGAGACGTGCGTGTAGATCTGGGTGCTGGCCAGCGACGAATGGCCCAGCAGTTCCTGTACGGCGCGCAGATCCGCACCACCTTCGAGGAGGTGGGTTGCCGCGGAGTGGCGCAGACCGTGCGGGCTGGTCCAGGGTAGGCCGGTCGCCTCGGCGTGGCCACCGACGATCTGACGCGCGGTCGTCGGGTTGAGCCGCCCGCCCCGGGCACCGAGCAACAGCGCGTCGCCGGAGCGGCTGCCTACCAACGCCGGACGGCCCTGGCGCAGCCACTCGTCCAGCGCCCGTTGCGCGGGCACTCCGTACGGCACCGAGCGCTCCCGTCCGCCCTTGCCGAACACCCGGATCACCCGCCGGCCATGGTCGACGTCGCCGACGTCCAACCCGCACGCCTCGCTGACCCGTACCCCGGTCGCGTAGAGCAGTTCCAGCAGCACCCGGTCGCGCAGCGACACCGCCTCGGCGGCCGCATCTCCCGTGCCGGCGTCCACCGTGGCGGCCGACGTCGGCCCGATTGCGGGGTCCGTGCGTGCGGGGTCCGCGTGTGCTGGCCCTGTGCGCGCTGGGTCCGTTTGTGTCGGGTCTGTGTGTGCTGGTCCTGCCCCCGTCGGGTCCAGGCGCGCCGGGTCCGCCGGGCCTGGGTCCGGGTGTGCTGGGTTGGTGTGTGCTGGGTGTGCGCGTGGTAGGTCCGTGGGCGGCGGGTTGCTGGACGGTGTCCGCCGCGCCGGTGCCTCGACCAGAGCGGCGGCCTGGTCGGCGCGCAGGACGGTGGGTAGCTCCCGGTGCGCGCGGGGGCTGGCCAGCGCGGCGCCCACGTCGGCGGGGAGCAGCCCGGCGCGGTGCGCCCAGGCGCTGAACGCCCGCGCCGACGCGGCCCGGCGGGCCAACGACGTGCGGGCAGCGCCCGTGGTGCGCTGACGCGCCAACCAACTCCGCAGCACCGACAGGTCCAGGTCGGCGAGGTCGACGCAGCCCATCCGCACGGCGTGGTCGAGCAGCGAGACGAGATCCGTGACGTACGCGCGGACGGTGTGCGCCGACCGGTTACGCACCCGGGACAGGTGCTCGGCGAAGTCGTCGACCGCGTCGCGCAACGCTGGCGGCAGTGCCTGGTGCAGGGCCCGGGTGCCCCGGTCGGACCGGCTCATCGTTCTCGCGCCCGCGTACTGGCCGGCTCATCGGCCCCGGCACCCTCACTGACAGCTGGCACGGCACCAGCCTACGGCCGATCGTCGCCTGTCACCTGCCACCCGATATCGGTGTTCGTCGCCCCTGGCTACCGGCGGTTGCCCCTCTTGACCAGGAGCGCCACCAAGCCGCCAATGAGTGCCACCGACGTGACGAGACAGCACAGGACAGCGATATGCCACGGCTTGATAGCACCCATGAGCGCGCACAGTACCGGCACGAGCGCTTGGCCGAGGCCCCGAGCAACCTCCGCGTGCCGACCGTCTTCGCGTGCCGACCGTCTTCGCGTGCCGCTTGCCTCCGCCTGCGATCGTTCCCGTGCGCGACCGCTTCCGCGTGCCGACCGCCTCCGCGCGTCCGGACGCGGACCCCGACCCGATCTGCCGTGGTGCACCCACCTGCGGCGCTAGGTCGGCACTGACGTCTCCGCCGCTGTTGCCGCCGTCGCACGCTTCGGTTTGGCGGGCGGGGCGAGGGCGTAGCCGTCGTCGCGACGGACCACCATGGACAGCTCCTCCAGCAGGGACAGCTTGCGCAACGCCGTCCGGACGTCGACGCCGGCGCGGGCAGCGAGTCGGTCCACACCCATCGCACCTCGGCGGGGCAACGCCTCGATCACTGACCGCGCGTCGTCGTCGAGCGCGTCGGCAGGTCGCTGGGGCCCGCGCGCCAGCGGGGCCAGGTCCGCGCCGATCCGACCCACCTCCTCCAGCACGTGCGCCACCCCGGTGACCAGCCGAACCTTGTCGGGGTGCTCGCGGAGCAACTCGTGCGCGCCGACGGACATCGCCGATGTCACCGGCCCCGGCACCACCATGGCCACTCGACCGGTGTAGATCGCCCGCCGAGCGGTCTGCGTCGCACCGCTGCGCGCTGACGCCTCCACCACAACGGTGCCCACGGTGCCTCCGGCGATCACTCGGTTGCGGATCAGGAACCGGGGTCGCAGTGGTTCGGCGCCCGGCACCCACTCACTGACCAACAGCCCGGTGTCGGCGATCCGGTCGAAGAGCGCGGTGTTGCCCATCGGATACGGCCGGTCCACCCCACAAGCGAGCACCGCCACGGTCAGCCCGCCAGCGTTGAGGGCACCCCGGTGCGCGGCGGCGTCGATGCCGAACGCGCCGCCGGAGACGACAGTCCAGTCCCGTTCGGCCAGCCCGTATCCCAGTTGGGTTGCGACGTGCTGGCCGTAGCCGGTGGCAGCCCGCGCACCCACCACGGCCACCGAGCGATCCAGGGCTTCGCCGAGCGGCCAACTCCCGCGTACCCAGAAGCAGAGCGGTGGGGCGGTCTCACCGTCCACCCGGCGGCTGACGTCCGGCAGACGCAGCGTGGCCAAGCCGTCGACCCGGGCCGGCCACTCCTCGTCGTCCGGCGTGACCAGTCGGGCACCCAGTCGGGTTGCCCGCTCCAGGGCCTCCGCCGCCACCGCCCGCGCGTCGCCGGCCGCCGAGCGTGCGGCAACCGTGGTGTGCAGCCAACCGTCCGGGCTGCCGCCGTCGAGCAGCAGATCCAGCGTCGCCACCGGGCCGTGCCGTTCGACCAGTCGGTGCACCACGCGGGTGCCCGGCTCGGCCAGCCAGGTCAGGGCGACCCGAGCCAGCCTGTGCTCGTCATCGGCGCTCACGTCGCCTCTCCCGTCCGTAGTTGAAGCGACTCCCGGACGTCGTCCAGATCTGGTCGGTCCCGACCGTCCAGGTCAGCGATGGTCCAGGCCATCCGGATCACCCGGTCGAAGCCGCGCGCCGACAGCGAGCCGGAGTCGAGCCGGCCACGCAACTCGGCCGTGACGCGGGCGGGCAGCCGCCACGGCGGTCGGCGCAGATGTGGGCCTTCCACCTCGGCGTTGAGCCGCCGGCCGAGGCCGGCCCAGCGGGCGGCCGCCGCCTGCCGGGCCGCCGACACCCGGGCGGCAACCGTCGCCGAGGACTCGACGCCGTCGGCGGGTGCCAGCAACTCCGCCGCCGTCACCGGCATCAACCGCACCTGTACGTCGATCCGGTCGAGCAGTGGCCCGGAGAGCCGGCCGAGGTAGCGGCGGCGGGCCAGCGGGCTGCACTCACAGTGCGCGTCACCTGACGGTTTCGCACACGGGCAAGGGTTGGCGGCCAGCACCAACTGGGTCCGGGCCGGGTAGACCGTGCCGCCCCCGCTGCGGGTCAGTTGGATGCGGCCGTGTTCCAACGGTTGGCGCAGCGCCTCCAACGCACCCTTGCTGAACTCGGGGGCCTCGTCGAGGAAGAGCACGCCGCGATGCGCCAACGACACCGCGCCGGGACGGGCCAACCCCGAGCCGCCACCGACCAGCGAGGGCACGGTCGCGGTGTGGTGCGGCGCCTGGAATGGCGGACGGCGCAGCAACCGACCGCCCGGTGGCAGCAGCCCGGCGACCGAGTGCAGGGCGGTGACCTCCAACGCCGCCTCGTCGTCCAACTCGGGCAGGACCGACGGTAGTCGTTCGGCGAGCATCGTCTTGCCGGCGCCCGGCGGCCCGAGCAGCGCCACGTGGTGCCCGCCGGCCGCGGCGACCTCCAACGCGCGCCGGCCCATCTGTTGCCCGGCGACCTCGGCGAGATCCGGCCCGTCGACGACCGGTGTCGGGGTGGCCTCCGGCGGTTCGATCAGCGGGGTACCGTCCCGAACGAAGGCGACCAGCCGGTGCAGGGTGTCCACCGCTCGCACGCGTACCCCCGGGATGACCGCGGCCTCGGCGGCGTTGCCGACCGGGACGATGACCCGCCCGACGCCGGCCTGGGCTGCGGCGGCGACCATCGGGAGTACGCCGCGCACCGGCCGCACCGTGCCGTCCAGCCCCAACTCGCCGAGGACCACCACCCCCTCCAGGGGGAGCAGCGGCAACTCACCCGAGCCCCCCAGGAGAGCCGCGGCGATGGCCAGATCGAACGCCGAGCCGAATTTCGGCAGCGTGGCGGGCAACAGATTGAGGGTGATCCGCCGGTTGGGCCAGCGCTGGCCGGAGTTGACCACGGCCGCGCGGACGCGGTCGCGGGCCTCGTGCAGGGCGGTGTCCGGCAGACCGGAGATCAACACTGCCGGTAGGCCGGCGGCCAGGTCAGCCTCGACCTCGACCAGGTGGCCGGTGACCCCGACCAGCCCGACGCAGAGCACCTTCGCGTAGCTCACGGCCGCGTCACCGATCCTTCCCCGCGCATGTCAGAACGCACCCTTGAGGTGATCCACCTGCGCCGGGCCGGCGTCGGGCAGCCGCACCGAAAGCACGTCGAAACGCACCTCGTCGGCGGTCGTGCCGGTCTCGGTCAGCCAGCGCGCGGCGAGCCCACGCAGCCGGCGGGCCTTTGCCGGCACGACCGCCTCGGCCGGGGTGCCGAAGTCGTCGCTCCGCCGGGTCTTCACCTCGCAGAAGGCGAGCACCGGCCCGTCCCACGCGATGATGTCGATCTCGCCGGCCGGGCAGCGCCAGTTTCGGGCGATCGGGCGCAGACCCGCCTCGGTCAGGTGCCGGGCGGCGCACCGCTCGCCGTACGCGCCGACCGCCTGGTTCCGCTTCGTCATGGCCGGCACGGTGCCCGCCCGGGTGCCCGCGCGGCTAGCCCGACGACGGCCCAGCTGTGGACAACGGGTGCTCTGTGGACAACCGGACGATCATGCCCGCGCTGTGCTACGGCGTCCCTCGCGGGCGACCGGCGCCGACCGAGCCGGGGCGAAATGGCGCGGGCGAAGCCGGTCGCATACGGTGCCTGACGTGGACGGACGACGGAGCTTTCCGGAAGATCAGGAGTCGCGCTGGTACCCCGACGAGCGGGGTCGCGACTACGGCGAGTCGGAGTGGCGCGGCACGGGCGAATCGCGGTACCGGGACGGTGAGGTCCCCGAGCAGCGTGGCACCGACGAGGGCCGTTCCCTCGAGGACACCGGCGTCGGCCGACGCCGGGAGCCGGACTCCGGCCGCTTCGGCGCGGTCGACGCAGGTCGTTTCGGCGGTACACCGGAGTCCGAGTCGGGTCGGCTGAGCGCGGTGGACGCTGGTCGTTTCGGCGGCATGCCGGAATCGGACTCGGGTCGTTTCGGCACGTCGGAGCCGGACTCGGGTCGCTTTGGGGCGGTGGGCGCCCCACCCGTGCGATTCGGCACGCCCGAACCAGAGTCTGGGCGGTTTGGTGCGATCGACCCGTTGGGGGACGGGCGGCCGGAGACCGAGGGCTACCGGGCGACCCGCGCCCGGAGGGCGGACCGGGACCCCTCGGAGATCTCCGGCGAGTTGCCCGGTCGCCGGGCCGCTCGGGAGTCGGCCGCTGCCCCGCCGATCACCCCCGCGCCGGAGGCCGCCCGCGACACCACGTCCGCGGTCGTCCCGCCGGGCGGTGTGCCCGCCGAGCAGGCTCGTCCCGCTCCGCTCGGTGGGTACCCGATCGTCGAGCCGACCCGGGCCGGCGACACGCCGCACCCGCTGGAGATGCCGACCGGCCCGATGCCGGGGATCGGCCCGCGCCCCGACCTGTCCGCTGCGGAGCAGCCGGCGTACGCCCCGGTGACTGACGGCGTCTACCGGACCCGCCGGCCGGTGTTGGCCGTACTCTTCGCCCTACTGGTGTTGATCTTCGAGATTCCTGCGCTGCGGGTGCTGCTGGCGGGCGTGACCGGCGACCCGGTGGACGCCGGCAACGTCGTGGTGGGTATCGCCCTGGTTGCCGGGCTGCCGATCTTCGCGACCGGGCTGTACGGGCTACGAACCGGAGGTCTGGCGCTCGCCGACGGTGGTCGAGGCTGGCTGCGTCCGCCCACGGCATACCTGACCGTCGGTCTGGTGCTCTTCCTCGCCGCCGCGCTCGCCGCCGGCTGACCTGGCACCGCGGACCACCCCGTCTCCGCCAGCACCGTCGCCCGGCGGGCCAGGCCTTCCGGCGCGTCTCACGCCTGGCGCGTCTCACGCCTGGCGCGTCTCGCGCCTGGCGTGCCTCGCCTCGCGTGTCCCGCCCTGCGTCCGATGTGTGATGCGCAGCGCCCGGTGTCTCGCCCTGCGCCCGGTGTCTCGCCCTGCGCCCGGTGTCCCGCCGCCACGCCCGGGGCGCGATGTCCCGTGCCCACGCCTTGATCGACTCGGTTTTCATGAAGTCGCGGTGTCCTGGTCGGTTTGAGGCACCGGTTTTCAGGAAACCGAGTCGATCATCGCGGGGTGCCGCGCCGATCAGCGCCGCGCGTGCGCGCTGGATGCCGTGCCGCGCGCTGGATGCCGCGCCGGACGGCGGACGCCGTGCCGTGCCGCGCCGGACGCCGTGCCGCGCCGGACGCCGTGCCGCGCGACGCCGGACGCCGGACGCCGCGCGACGCCGCCGCGTCGGTGGACCGCCGCGTCCACCCGACAGACCTGCGCACACCGGCGCACCCCGGGGCGGGTGGGCGGGTGAGGGGCGTACACTGGCCAACTGGCGACCGCCTTGTGCGGTCGACCTCGCGCGCCCTCTTCACGAATCGTCGTGGAGCGACGGCCTCCCTGGTCCCGATCTTGATCGGGTCCACCATGGGTCGGCGACCAGGCGCCAGGACGCCCGGCCACCGGCCGGGCGTGACAACCAGGGATCTTGAGGAGTACCCCAACCATGGCCGTCGTGACCATGCGCCAGCTGCTGGAGAGCGGTGTCCACTTCGGGCACCAGACCCGGCGCTGGAACCCGAAGATGAAGCGCTTCATCATGACCGAGCGCAACGGCATCTACATCATCGACCTGCGCCAGACCCTCGAGTACATCGAGAAGGCGTACGAGTTCGTGCGTGGGACCGTCGCCGAGGGTGGCAGCATCCTGTTCGTCGGCACCAAGAAGCAGGCCCAGGAAGCGATCGCCGAGCAGGCGACCCGGGTCGGCCAGCCGTACGTCAACCACCGCTGGCTCGGTGGCATGCTGACCAACTTCCAGACGGTGTACAAGCGGCTCCAGCGGATGAAGGAGCTGGAGGGCCTGGGTGACCTCAGCGGCACCGCCGCCGGTTACACCAAGAAGGAGACCCTGCAGCTCTCCCGCGAGAAGATCAAGCTGACCCGCACCCTGGGTGGTCTGCGGGACATGCAGAAGCTTCCCGCCGCGGTCTGGATCGTCGACACCAAGAAGGAGCACATCGCCGTCGACGAGGCCCGCAAGCTGGGCATCCCGGTGATCGCGGTGCTCGACACCAACTGTGACCCGGACGAGGTCGACTTCCCGATCCCGGGTAACGACGACGCGATCCGGTCGGCCGAGCTGCTGACCAAGGTCGTCGCCGCTGCCGTGGCGGATGGTCTGATCGCGCGTTCCGGCCGTCGCCGGGGCAACGACGAGAAGCCCGAGGGTGTCGCGACCGACGAGCCGCTGACCGAGTGGGAGCGCGAGCTGCTCGAGCCGAAGAAGGCCGACGAGTCGGCCGCCCCGGCCGAGCAGCCGGCCGCTGCCGCCGCCGAGCAGCCCGCCACCCCGGAGCAGCCGGCGCAGGCCACCACCGAGCAGCCGGCGGCCGCCACCGCGGAGTGATCGCACCGTCGCTGCCCCGCCGTCCGTTTTCGCGAACGGCGGGCAGCGACGGTACGCCGGGCACGATCCGCCCGGATCCGGGTAACCGGCACCTCTGACCATCCACACGCCGTCTCAACACCGAAGAGAGAGCCATGTCCCAAATCACCGCCGCGGACGTCAAGAAGCTCCGCGACCTCACCGGCGCCGGCATGATGGACAGCAAGAAGGCGCTGACCGAGGCCGAGGGCGACTTCGACAAGGCCATCGAGATCCTGCGCGTCAAGGGCGCCAAGGACGTCGGCAAGCGGGCCGGCCGTACGGCCGCCAACGGCCTGGTCGCCCACTCCGGCAAGGCGCTGCTCGAGCTCAACTGCGAGACCGACTTCGTCGCGAAGACCGAGTCGTTCATCGCGCTGGCTCAGCAGCTGGTCGAGCACGGCGAGCGCGCCGGCGTGAACTCCGCCGAGGAGCTGCTCGCCACCGAGCTCGACGGCAAGGTCGTCGCGGACCTGATCCAGGAGCAGTCCGCCAAGATCGGCGAGAAGTTGGTGCTCAACCGGTTCGCCAAGGTCGAGGGCACCACCGCCGTCTACCTGCACCGCAAGGCCCAGGACCTGCCGCCGGCCGTTGGTGTGCTGGTGTCGTACACCGGCAAGACCGACGAGGCGGGCGACGCCGACGCCCGTGGTGTGGCCATGCAGATCGCCGCGATGCGGCCGAAGTACCTCACCCGGGACGAGGTTCCGGCCGAGGTCGTCGAGTCCGAGCGGCGCATCGCCGAGCAGACCGCCCGCGAGGAGAACAAGCCCGAGGCGGCCCTGCCGAAGATCATCGAGGGTCGGGTGAACTCCTTCTTCAAGGACTACGTCCTGATCGAGCAGGCGTCCGTGGCCGACAACAAGAAGTCGGTGAAGCAGCTGCTGGCCGAGGCCGGCATCGAGGTCACCCGCTTCGTGCGGTTCGAGGTCGGCCAGGCCTGAGCCGTCACCGGGCGCCGCGTGCGCCCGTGGGCAGGAGACGTCAACGAGGAGGCCGCCGGTGTACGTGACAGGCACCGCGGCCTCCTCGTCACATAGGGTCGGCAGCGGCAGGTTCGCGGTACGCGCCGCACGGGGCGTGCGCGTGGGGAAGGGCGGGGCGGATGACGCAGGTTGTGAGTGACCGGACGCTGGCGATGGACGATCCGACGGCACCACCGCCGGGGCGCGCCCGCCGGGTGGTGCTGAAGCTCTCCGGTGAGGTGTTCGGCGGCGGCGCGATCGGCGTCGACCCGGACGTTGTCCAGGCCATCGCCCGGCAGATCGCCACCGTGGTCCGCCGCGGCGTGCAGGTCTCCGTGGTGGTCGGGGGCGGCAACTTCTTCCGCGGCGCGGAGCTGCAGAAGCGGGGCATGGACCGGGCCCGCGCCGACTACATGGGCATGCTCGGCACCGTGATGAACTGCCTCGCGTTGCAGGACTTCCTGGAGAAGGAAGGCATCGAGACCCGGGTGCAGAGCGCCATCACCATGGCCCAGGTCGCCGAACCGTACATCCCACTGCGGGCGATCCGGCACCTGGAGAAGGGCCGTGTGGTCATCTTCGGTGCGGGCGCGGGCATGCCGTACTTCTCCACCGACACGGTGGCCGCCCAGCGGGCTCTGGAGATCCGGGCCGACGTGGTGCTGATGAGCAAGAACGGCGTGGACGGCGTCTACACCGCCGACCCGCGGATCGACCCCACCGCCAGCAAGCTCGACTCGATCACCTTCTCCGAGGCGCTGCGCCGCAACCTGCGGGTGGCCGACGCGGCGGCGTTCAGCCTCTGCATGGAGAACGGCCTGCCGATGCTGGTCTTCGGCGCGCAGGGTGACGACACCATCATCCGCGCGGTGGGTGGCGACAAGATCGGCACCCTGATCACCGCCTGAGCCCCGCCGACGGCGACGGCAGCAGCGGGTCTGACGACTTTCAGCAGAGCCCACCACGAGCACAGAAGGAGGCGAGGAGACCGGTGATCGACGACACCCTCCTCGAGGCCGAGGAAAAGATGGAGCGTGCGGTTGAGCACGCCAAGGAGGAGTTCGGCGCCATCCGTACCGGTCGCGCCAACGCCGCCATGTTCTCCAAGGTCATCATCGACTACTACGGCACGCCCACGCCGCTGACCCAGATGGCGTCGATCGCGGTCCCCGAGCCGCGGATGGCGATCATCAAGCCGTACGACAACTCGCAGATCAATGCGATGGAGAAGGCGATCCGCGACTCGGACCTCGGGGTGAACCCAAACAACGAGGGCAACCAGCTGCGCATCCTGCTCCCGCAGATGACCGAGGAGCGCCGCCGCGACATGATCAAGGTGGCCCGGCACAAGGGCGAGGAGGCCAAGGTGGCCATCCGCAACGTCCGCCGCCGTGGCAAGGAGGAGCTGGACCGGATCGTCAAGGACGGCGAGGCCGGCGAGGACGACGGTCGCCGCGCCGAGAAGGAACTCGACGACCTGACCCAGCGCTACGTGGCCAACATCGACGACCTGGTGAAGCACAAGGAAACCGAACTGCTCGAGGTCTGAACCATGCTTCGAGGCCCGTTCCCGACACCGGGAACGGGCCTCGTGTCGTATCTCAGCAGGGAATCCAGACGGTCCTGGTGCTCGCGGCGAACTCCTCGTTGGTGGTCGCGTCGCGCAGCGAGAAGTGGGCGGTGGCGCGACCGGGGTGGACTGCCGGCGTGATCCGGGCGAAGGCCATCGCGAGCTCGACCGTGCCGCCGTCGCAGAGGATCTCACCGGCGCCGTGGCCCGCGGTGGCCCAGAGGGTCGGCAGGCCGTCCTGCACCAGCGAGGCCGACATGAGCACGATGCCGGCCGGGCAGTGCCGGCCGGTCGCGGTGACGGTGGTCGCCGGGTACGTCACACCCGGCTCACCGACGGGCGGCTCGAACGGGAACAGTTCGCTGGCGTGCCGATCGATGGTGATCCTGGTCGGCGCGGTGGTCGCGGCGGCTGGTGCCCCTGCTCCGAGGACGATGGCCGCGGCCGCCAGCACCGCCAGACTGATCTTGTACATGTGCGTGCCCTTTCCCCGTGGTCGCGTCGGCGGAGACCGGCGCGGCCCCAGCGGACCACGACGGGCGGGCCCGGCTCTGTACCTGATCGGGCAGCGAGCGAGTCGGATCGATGGCTGCGGATCCGCGTACCGGATGGGTCTGTTTCGGTCCGCGACGGCCCGCCGGCCAGGGGCGACGCCCGTCGCCGTGCCTCGTCCGCCGTGCCGGTCCGGCGGGTGCAGTAGGCTCGGCAGGATTCCCGGCCACCGGGCGGTGAACACCGGGAATCGACCGACCGTCGGGGCGGTCAATCGGAGGAACATCGCGCGTGTAGGGGATGCTTGTGGTCTTGCGTCATGTGGTGGTTCTCGTGCCGCGTCGCGGTGCGTGATGTCCCACCCCGACCCCTACGGCAGCGAGCCTCGCGGCTGGGACCGTCCCGAGCGCCCCGTGGCGCTGCCCTGGCCGGACCAGGACCTGGAGGCCGGCCAACGGCCCCGCCGTCCGGCCGTCGGCCCTGAGCTGTACGCCGACCCACACACCCGGCCGCACGCCGACCCGCACCCGACGCACCCGTACGACGAGCGTGGCCGCGCGGTCCGCCCGGACGACCGGGACCGCTTCGACGACCGCGACCGGCACGATCGTTTTGACGACCGCGACCGGTTCGAGGACGACCGGAACCAGCCCGACCGGTTCGAGGACCGGACCCAACCCGACCGGTTCGACGACCGGAGCCAACCCGACAGGTACGACGACCGGGGCCGCGCCGGCCGGTACGGCGATCGTGCGCCCGCCGGTCCGGACAGCGCCCCGACCCACCGCGGTGGCCCGGAGCGGCAGGACGGGCCCGGCTGGCACGACGGGACCGGGCGGCTCGACGAGCCCGGCTGGCACGACGATTCCGGCCGGCCCGACGGTCCGCAAGCGTTCGACGGTCCGGCCAGCTACGACGACGACGCCGGCTACCCGACCGCGCAGCTCGCGCCCATCGGGGCCGAGGTGGCACCGGACCCGGAGCCGCCGACCGAGCCGGAGCCGCCGTCCGGTCGACGGTCGAAGGGCCGGCGTCGGGCCAGCGCCGACCGGCCGGCCACCCAGCAGTTGGGCAACGGGCGGGCCGGCCGCAACCTCCCGGCGGCGATCGGGGTCGGGCTCGGCCTCGGTGCGCTGATCGTGGTGCCGCTGATCTTCTACCCGTTGGCGTTCCTGCCGGTGATCGCCGCCGCCGTCGCCGTCGGCAGTTGGGAGATGGCTCGGGCGGTCCGGCGCAGCGGCGCGCACCCGCCGCTGGTGCCGTTGCTCGCCGGTGGTGTGCTGACCGTGGGCCTGGCCTGGTTCGCCGGCCCGGACGCGCTCAGTCTGGGGCTGCTGGTCACCGTGCTGGGCACCATGATCTGGCGGCTGGGTGACGGTCCGGCCGGCTTCCAGCGGGATGTCACCGCGGCCACCCTGATCGCCGTCTACGTGCCGTTCCTCGCGGGTTTCGCGGCGCTGCTCGCGGCGGCCCCCGACGACGGTTGGATGCGGATCCTGGCCACCCTGATCGCGGTGGTCCTCTCCGACACCGGCGGGTACGCGGCAGGCGTCTCCTTCGGTCGACACCCGATGGCGCCGTCGATCAGCCCGAAGAAGTCCTGGGAGGGTTTCGCCGGCTCGGTCACCGCCGCGGCCCTGGGCAGCGCACTGCTGCTGTGGCTGATGTTCGAGGTGGCCCCCTGGTGGGGTGCCCTGTTCGGGGTGGCCGTCTCCTGCGCGGCGGTCCTCGGCGACCTGGCCGAGTCGATGATCAAGCGGGATCTCGGTGTCAAGGACATGAGCAACCTGCTGCCCGGTCACGGCGGCCTGATGGACCGACTGGACTCGATCCTGTTCGCGGTGCCGACCGCATACCTGTTGCTGGCCATCTTCGTGCCGGTGGTGAGCTGAGGTATGAATCACGGCGTCCTGGTCATCCGACCCCGACGGCCGCAGCCCGTTCGGCACCTCCGGACCGGCAGTTGCCGCCGGGGGCGTGACACACTGGACCAGCCATGACGAGCCTGCCGTTGATCCCCGCCCTCTCGGACGCCCCCGCCGCGCGCCGGGCCTCCATGCCGCCACAACACCTCGCCGACCTGGACCTGGCCGGCCGCCAGGCGCTTGTCACCGAGTTGGGTGAGCCGGCTTTCCGCGCCAAGCAGGTCTCGAACCACTACTTCGGGCGGCTGGTCCGCGACCCGCAGGCCATGACCGACCTGCCCGCGGCGACCCGGCAACGGTTGGCCGAGCGGCTGCTGCCCACGCTGCTCAACCCGGTGCGCGAGTTGGCCTGCGACGACGGCGCGACCCGCAAGGCGCTCTGGAAGCTGCACGATGGTGCGCTCGTGGAGAGCGTGCTGATGGGCTATCCGGACCGGGTGACGGTCTGCATCTCCAGCCAGGCGGGCTGTGGCATGGCCTGTCCGTTCTGCGCGACCGGCCAGGCCGGGCTGACGCGCAATCTGTCCACCGCCGAGATCGTCGACCAGGCGGTCTATCTGGCCGGCGTGGCGGCCTCCGGTGCCGTCGCCGGCTCACCGCCGCGGCTGTCGCACGTCGTGTTCATGGGCATGGGTGAGCCGCTGGCCAACTACTCCCGGGTCATCGCGGCCATCCGTCGCCTGGTCAGCCCCGCTCCGGAAGGGCTCGGCCTGTCCCAGCGGCACATCACCGTTTCCACGGTCGGCCTGGTTCCGGCCATCCGCCGACTGGCCAGCGAAGACCTCTCTGTGACCCTTGCGCTGTCGTTGCACGCCCCCGATGATGATCTGCGCGACGAACTCGTGCCGGTAAACCAGCGCTGGAAGGTAGCTGAGGTGCTGGACGCAGCGTGGGACTACGCCGCCCGGACGGGCCGTCGCGTGTCGATCGAGTACGCGATGATCAAGGACGTGAACGACCAGCCGTGGCGAGCCGACCTGCTCGGGCGGCTGCTGGCCGGCAAGTTGGCCCACGTGAACCTCATCCCGCTCAATCCGACGCCGGGCAGCCGCTGGGACGCGAGCCCGAAGCCGGTTGAGCGGGAGTTCGTCCGGCGGTTGCGCGACGCCGGGGTGTCCACCACCGTACGGGACACCCGAGGTCGCGAGATCGACGGTGCGTGTGGCCAGCTCGCCGCCGCCGAGGACAACGACACCTTCACCGACCGCGCCGGAGAGGCACCGGCGTGACCGGGCGTGGCGAACGAGACCAGGAGACATAGTGGCGAGTCAGGGTCAGCGTTTCCGGCGCAAGGCGCTCCGCCGGGGATACAAGGTCGACGAGGTGGATGCCTTCCTCGACCGGGTCGAGGCGACGCTCGACGGCCGACAGGTCGGCGCGCCGGTGGCTTCCCAGGAGGTCCACGACGTCGTCTTCCGGGTCCGTTTCAACGGCTACGACGAGTGGCAGGTCGACCTGCACCTGGACCGGGTCGAGCGGCAGCTGGCCGAGCTTGAGGAGCGCACCAGCGCCGGGCGCGGTGCCGACCCCCGGATGGGTGACCGGATGGGCCCACCGGACCGCATGGGCCCGCCGATGCGCGATGACCGGGGCATGATGCCGCAGCCGATGCCGCCGCGGCCGATGCCCGCGCAGGCTGGCCCGCCCGCCGACCGCTACGGCCGTTACGACGAGCCGACCGGTGCCTTCACCGGTGGATACGACGCCCCCCGCGGCGGTTACGAGGCGCCGCGAGGCCCGGCCGGTCCCGGCCCGATGGGCCCGGGCGGCCCGATGGGTCCCGGCTCGATGGGGCCCGGCCAGCTGGGTCCCGGCCAGCTGGGTGGCCATGGTGTGCCGCCGCGCAGCCTGCCGGCCGGCCCCAGCGGCTACGGCCCGGACGACCAGCGCGGGCCCGGCGGTTACGGTCCGGACGACCAGCGTGGGCCGGGCGGTTACGGTCCGGACGACCAGCGTGGGCCGGGCGGTTACGGTCCGGACGACCAGCGTGGGCCGGGCGGCTATCCGCCGGAGGAGCCGCGCTTCGACGGCTTCGAGGCGGGGCGGCACGGCCGCACCGACATGACCGCCGAGATCCGGATGCCGGAGCGGGACCTGCGCGACCTGCGCCGCGGCCCCGCCGGTCCGCCTCCGATGCAGCAGCAGGGCATCGGTGGCCCGCCGATGGCCGGTCCGCCCGCCGTTGCCGGCCCGCCGATGGGTGGCCCGCCGATGGCCGGCCCGCCCGGCAGCGACCTCTACCGGGTCGACCAGATCCGCCGTAGTTTCCAGGTGCGCCGGTTCGGCAGCGGGTACGACCCCGACCAGGTGGACCGGTTCTTCGACACCCTGCTCGGCGGCATGCAGCGCCGCAACCCGATGCCTGTCGACCCGAAGGACCTGGACACGCTCCGGTTCGGCCTGGTGCCCGGTGGCTACTTCGAGGCTGAGGTCGACGCCGCGCTCAAGGACGTGCAGGACATCCTCTTCGGGCGCTGACGTCCGACGCGTACGGACGAGGGCCCGTCCCCGGGTGGGGGCGGGCCCTCGGCGTATGGTGGCCGGTCGTCCGGCGGTGGGTCGGGTCAGGAACGCAGACCGTTGCGCCGCAGCACGACGTCGCCGATCACGATGATCAGCAGCAGCGCGGCCAGGCCGACCAGCCAGATGTCCTCGACCTTGCCCTCGTGGTTGCCGCAGATCATCGCCAGCAGCGCCAGCGCGGACACCACCGCGCCAATGCGCCCGAGCTTCCGGTGCCCGGGCTTGTGCTGGTCTGGCGACGTTACCGGCTCGCTTCCTGCCACTGTCGGTCCTTCCCTCGCGATCGGATCTTTGGTTAGTCTGGCACGCCTCGTGCCGGCCCCGGCGCAGGGTCCGACCAGTTGAGGGGACGGCATGACACGCGAGGAGGATCGCGAGCTGCTGAAGGCGGCCTACGAGGCGTGGGAGTCGGAGAACTGGTCGCTGGCGGGAGAGCTGCTGGAGCGGTTGGCGCGGCGGCATCCCGATCACCGCAGTGCCGGGGTGTGGTGGTACGACGCGGCACTGGCGTACAAGTTCCTGCGCAACTGGGCGAAGGCGTACGAGCTGGGCCGTGAGGCGGCCGCCCGAGCGGACCGGGACGCGCAGGAGCCGGCCTTCTGGAACCTCGGCATCGCCGCAACGATCATGGAGGACTGGTCGACCGCCCGGGACGCCTGGCGCGGCTTCGGACTGCCCGTACCGGACGGCGACGGCGAGATCGTGGCCGACTTCGGAGTCACCCCGATCCGGCTGGACCCGGCCAGCAACGGCGAGGTGGTCTGGGCGCAGCGGCTCTGCCCGGCCCGAGCCCGGGTGCTGAACGTGCCGACCCCGGAGTCGGGGCGCCGGTTCGGTGAGGTGGTGGTGCACGACGGCGCGCCGAACGGCGAGCGCGAGGTGGACGGGCGGACGTACAGCGTTTTCGACGAGTTGCTGCTGTTCCGTGCGTCCGAGCTGCCGACCACCACCGTCCACGTCACGGCCGAGACGCCGGAGGACGTCCGCGCGCTGGCGGCGCTGTTCGACGAGCACGGGTACGCGGCGGAGCCGGCCAGCGGCGTACGGATTCTCTGCTCCTGCTGTAGCGAGGGCAGCGTGTCGCAGGAGACCGACCATCAGGTCGGTGGCGGGCAGCAGGTGAACGTCGCGGCTCCGCCCGCCGAGATCTCCGGGCTCATGGAAGCGTGGTGTTCGGCCGCGCCGGCACGGCGGAGCTGGACGCCTCCGACCGCCTCCTGACCGGCGGTCGAGCAGGTCGCCCCGCCCGCAGGGGGCGGGTGGAACGGCACTACCGGCGTCGCGGGGCAACGGTCAGACCCGCTCCGGTAGCGTTTGGCGTACACCTGATTGTCTGTTTGAGGGGGACTGTGCGGTGCGAGTGACCGGAACCGGGCACGCCAGCATGCGGATCGACACGGCCGCGGGCAGCATCCTGTGCGACCCGTGGGTCAATCCGGCCTACTTCGCCTCGTGGTTCCCGTTCCCGGACAATTCTCTGCTGGACTGGGAGAGCCTGGGTCAGGTCGACTACCTGTACGTGTCCCACCTGCACCGGGACCACTTCGACGCGAAGCACCTGCGCGACTTCGTCTCGAAGGACGCCACGGTCCTGCTCCCCGAGTTCCCGACCTCGGAGATGGAGGACGAGTTCCGGGCGCTGGGCTTCACGAAGTTCCTGAAGACCCCCAACGAGCAGGTGGTGGAGCTGCCCGGCGGCCTGAAGATCATGATTCAGGCGTTGACCAGCCCGACCGACGGGCCGATCGGTGACTCGTCGCTCTGGGTCGAGTACGACGGGGTGCGGCTGCTCAACCAGAACGACGCCCGCCCCACCGACCTGAGCGTGTTCGCCGAGTTGGGGCACGTGCACGCGCACCTGCTCCAGTTCTCCGGCGCGATCTGGTACCCGATGGTCTACGAGCTGCCGCAGGCGGCGAAGACCGCGTTCGGCAAGCAGAAGCGTGACCGGCAGTTCGACCGGACGTGGCGCTACATCGACGACCTGAAGGCCGACCACGTCTTCCCGATCGCCGGCCCGCCGTGCTTCCTCGACGACACGCTGTGGCAGTTCAACGACATCCACGGCGACGAGGGCAACATCTTCCCCGACCAGTCCGTCTTCCTGTCCGAGTACGCGAAGGTCGGCGGCACCAACGGCATCGTGCTGCTGCCGGGCAGTGTCACCGAGGTCACCACCGAGGGCGCGAGCACCACGCATCCGGTGCCGGTGGACGAGTTCTTCGCGAACAAGGTCGCCCACCTGGAGGAGATGCGGGAGCGCAAGCGCCCGATCATCGAGGCGGAGAAGGCGTCCTGGCGGCACCCCGAGGTGGACGTCCTCGGCGAGATGAAGCGCCGCATCGAGCCGCTGCTCGACGAGTCGATCTACCTGGCCAAGGGCGTGGGCGGTCCGGTCCGCTTCGACCTGGTGGGGTACGACGGCGAGAGCGTCGAGTCGATCGTGGTGGACTTCCCGGGTAAGGAGGTCCGGCCGTACGCCGACGAGAAGGTGCGCTACCGGTTCCGGACCGAGCGGTCGCTGATCGAGCATCTGCTCTTCATCGACGAGGTCGACTGGGTCAACTCGCTCTTCCTGTCCTGCCGGTTCTCGGCGGCGCGGATCGGCCAGTACAACGAGTTCGTCTACGCGTTCTTCAAGTGCCTCTCCGAGGAGCGACTCCAGTACGCCGAGGGCTGGTACGACGAGCACGAGCGCAGCACCGACGCTGAGGACATCACGTTGGGCGACTGGGTGGTGCAGCGGCGCTGCCCGCACCTGAAGGCGGACCTGACCCGCTTCGGCATCGTCGACGGCGACCAGCTCACCTGCCAGCTACACGGCTGGAAGTTCGACCTGCCGTCCGGCCGCTGCCTAACGAGCGTGGGCCACAAGGTGCGAGCCCACCGAGTCGACGCAGAAACCCCAGCCCCAGCCGGCGGTGCCGCAATCTAACCCGCCCACCCACGCGTCCCCCACCCCACCCCACCCCACCCCACCCCACCCCGCCCCACCCCGCCCCGCCCCGTTGATCATGGAGTTATAGTCGACCGTCGCGGCGTGTCGTGACAATAACCCCATGATCAACCGCCTCGGGCGGGGGTGGGGGTGGGAGGGCGGGGTGGGGGTTAGGCCGGCGCTAGGTCTGACAGGATTCGGCGGGCTGCGTTGTGGCCGGCTGCTCCGATGACGCTGCCGGCTGGGTGGCAGCCGGCGCTGCCGGCGTAGACGCCGTCGATGCCGGTGGCGTGGGGCATCCGGTCGGTGAACGAGACGGTGTTGTCGACGTGGTGGATGTGTCCGCCGGTGATGCCGAAGTGCTCCTCGATGCCGGGCGGGGGCAGCGGCACCGCGTCGGCGATCAGGTCACCGGTGCCGGGCGCGTACCGTTCGACGATCTCGATCAGCCGGTCGACGTAGCCGGGCAGTGCCGCGTCCCAGGTGGTGCCGGCCAGCTCGTAGGGGACCGACTGGACGAAGAGCGCCGACGAGTGGTGCCCGGCGGCGTCGGAGAGCGACGGGTCGACAGTGGTGTGCAGGTACCACTCGATGGTCGGCTCCGCCGGCAACCGTCCGGCCCGCACGTCCGCCCACATGCCGCGCAGGGCGGTCATCGGCGAGGTGGCGTCCCCGCCGACAAGCGACGCGGACCCGGGCAGCAGGTGGATGGTCGAGCCGAACGGGCTCGGCGTGCCAGGTGGCAGGCAGGAGAACCGCGGCAGCCCGCTGAGCGCCAGGTTGAGTTTCAGGGTGGTGCCGGTGCGGCGGACCGCCGCCATCCGTTCGCCGAGTCGCGCCGGGAGCGCGCCGTCGGGCAACAGGTCCATCAGCCGGTACGGATCACACGCGCCGAGGACCACCCGCGCGGCGACCTGTCGACCGTCGGCCAGCACCACGCCGCTGGCCGCGCCGCCGTCCAGGGTCACCGCGCTGACCGGCGTACCCGTCCGGATTGTCGCCCCGGCGGCCCGCGCGGCTTCGGCGAACGTCCGCGAGACGGTGCCCATCCCGCCCTCGGCGATCATCCAGGTGCCGCCGGAGCCGGGCAGCCGGCACATGTTGTGGACCAGGAAGTTGTGGCCGGTGCCGGGGTCGTCCGGGCCGGCGTTGAGCCCGGACAGCCCGTCGGTGACCGCGTACATGCTGACCAGCAGCTCGGAGCGGAACTCGAACCGGGCCAGGTAGTCCGCGACCGAGCCCTGGACGAGGTCGACGAAGACCTGCCGCAGCGCGGGGCGGACGTGCCGCTCGGCGGTCTCCCGCACGCTCAGCGGCTCGGCCAGCCAGGCCGGGGCGAGGTCTTCCCGTAGCGCGGCCAACTCGGCCTGCATGGCGTCGTCGGCGGCCACGTCGGCGGGGGAGAAGAACTCGGTGAGCTGGGCCCGGGTGGCGGCGGTGTCGCTGCCGAAGAGCAGGTACGGCGAGCCGAGGCCGCCCGGCGTGGGCAGGAAGTAGTGCGGGTCGCGGCGCAGCACCGGAATCCGGACGTCGAGCGTGGCGAGCAACTCCGGGGGCATCAGCCCGAGCAGGTACGAACCGGTGGAGTGCCGCAGCCCCGGCACCTTCGAAAACGGGGTCTCGGTGCGGGCCGCACCGCCGATCACGTCGGCGGCCTCCAGCACCAGGACGTCCAGGCCGGCGCGGGCCAGCAGGACGGCGGAGACCAGACCGTTGTGCCCGGCACCGACGATCACGACGTCGACGCGGGCCGGAATCTCACTGCTCATGCCGCGGCAGCCTAGCCCGCCCCGCCACACCGGTCACCCCTTCCGCGCGCGTCCTCGGTGATCAGGAGGCCGGGCAGAGGGTACGGGTAGGTGGAGGGTGAAGGTGGAGCCCTGGGCGGGGGTGCTGGTGGCGCTGACCGTGCCGCCGTGGGCCTCGGTGAACTTGCGCACGATGGCGAGGCCCAGGCCGCTGCCGCCGGTCTGTCGACTCCGGGACTTCTCGGCCCGCCAGAAGCGGTCGAAGACCCGGGGTAGGTCCTCGGCGCTGATCCCGCTGCCGGTGTCGGCCACGGAGACGATGACCCCGGTGTCGGTCGCGCTGGCGCTGATCGTCACGCGCCCGCCCGACGGGGTGTGCCGTACCGCGTTGGCGACCAGGTTGCCGACGGCCTGGCGCAGCCGCACCGGGTCGGCGTCCACCTGCGGGTCGGCCTGCGTGCGTACCGTGATGGTGACGCCGACCCGGTCGGCCTGGGCCCGGTGCGCCGCCGCGACCTGGGCGAGCAGGTCGGTGAGGTAGACCTGTTCGCGGTGCAGCCGCAGCGCGCCCGCGTCGGCCTCGGCCAGGTCCTGCAGGTCGGTGATCACGTGCTGGAGCAGGGTCGCCTCCTCCAGCAGTGAGGAGAGCAGCCTGCGGTCGGGGGCCGCGACGCCGTCCTCTACCGCTTCGAGCCAGCCCCGGATGTTGCTCACCGGTGTCCGCATCTCGTGGGCGATGTCGCTCACCATCGCGCGGCGTAGCTGCTCCAGCCGTTCCCGCCGTTCGGCCATGTCGTTGAAGACCTCGGCCAGCCGGGCGATCTCGTCGCGGCCGGTCACCCGGACCCGGGCTGCGCCGTCGCCGTCGCGCATCCGCTGGGCCGCCCCGGTCAGGGCGTGCAGCGGGCGGGTCAGCCGGATGCCGGCGAGGACGGTGAAGCAGATCGTCACCAGCAGGACGAGACCGGCGACCGCGACGATGCGGGTCTGGTTGGCCCGGGAGAGGTCGAAGGTGGTGGAGGGGCGACCGCCCGGGTCGGTGACGAAGAGGGTCGCGGCCGGGGCGACGTACGGGAGGAGCTGCTCGCGTCGACTGGTGCCGACGCAGGCGCTGATCGCACGGTTGTGCTCCTGGTCGACGCTTGCCGTGGGCCGGGAGTCGGGTGCGCTGGGCGCCGACTGCCTCGTCCAGGTCCAGTTCAGGTCCACCTGCACGGCGGGCAGGCGCCGCCGTGCCAGGCAGGTGTTCACCAGGGCGTTGAGCTGGGCGAGCGCCTTGCCCTCGGTGGGCGTGCGCGTCGCGAGGTCCGCTCTCGACTGGAGGCACAGGCCGGTGTCGGCGAGGTCGGTGCCGGGGGTCTCGATGCGTGGTCGGCCGGTGGGGCCGTCCACGGCCGCGGCCTCGATCTGCCCCCGAGCCCGCAGGCACTGCACCGCCTGGGCCGCCCGGGACCGCAGCGCCGCGCGTTCCTCCGGCGGGAGCAGGTACGGCCCGGTGGTGCGCGGGTCGATGCGGCTGGTGCCGCCGTCACCGCCGCCCGGCGGGGTGGTCCCGGGCATCAGGGCGGTGTCGACGGCGAGCGCGTCGACTGTCGCGGACGACGTCGTCGGCAACGGGCCCGCGGCGGGTGCGGAGTCCGCGATCGGCACACCGGTGTCGGTGGTCAACGCGATCCGCCGGCCGACGTCCCGCGCGAGCGGTCGAACGGCCGCGTCGACCCCGTCCCAGGTCGGGTGGGTCGCCGCGTACGCGAGCAGGGTGTCGTAGATGCGCGCGTCGTCGGCGAGCGCCTGGCCCTGCTCCTGCCGGATCGCTCCGGTGGTGGTGCGCACGGCCAGCCACGCGGTCGCCGCGATCGAGCCGACGGCGATGAGGACGGCCAGCGCCAGCAGCCGGAGCAGCAGGCTGCGGCGCAGCGGCACCTCACGCGACACGGGGCGGCTCTTCGACCAACTTGTATCCGACGCCGTACACGGTCACCAGCCGGGCCGGCTTGCGCGGGTTCGGCTCGATCTTCCGGCGGAGGTTCATGACGTGCATGTCGACGGTCCGGCTGGTGATGTACCTGTCGAACCCGTGCAGGTAACCCAGGAGCTGATCCCGGGTGAACGCCCGGGCGGGCTGGGCGGCCATCGCCTGGAGCAGTTGGAACTCGCCAGGTGTGCAGTCGACGAGGCGTCCGTCGCTGCGTACCTCGTGGCGCACCGGGTCGACGTGCACGCCGCCGACCCGCAGCACCGGGTCCGCCTGCCGCTGCGTCCGTTGGCCTCGGCGTAACAGGCTGCGGGCCCGGGCGACCAGCTCACGCGGGCTGTACGGCTTGGTCATGTAGTCGTCGGCGCCCAGGTCGAGGCCGAGCAGCAGGTCGTCCTCGGTCGACCGGGCGGTCAGCATGAGCACCGGCAGGTCGGACTCCTGGCGCAGGATGCGACAGACGTCCAGGCCGTCGACCTTCGGCATCATCACGTCGAGGACCAGCAGGGCCGGCGGCCGTTGCCGGATCTGCTCCAGCGCGGCCCGCCCGTCGGCCACCACGAGCACCTCGTGTCCCTCGCGTTCCAGATACCGGCGCGCCAACTCGGCCTGCTTCTGGTCGTCCTCGGCTACCAGCACGTACGCACACACGGCAGCGACTGTACGTGGCCCCGGCCGGGTCCGGCGGTGCCGCTGAGCTGGGACTACCGGATGACGACCGGTTCCTGACAGGTCTCTGACAGATCGGCGTGAAGCTCCACGCCATGACCAACCCAACTCATCGGATCGCGGCCGGGCTCGCCGCCGTCACAGTCCTCGCCATCGCCCTCACCGGCTGCGGCGGCGGAGCGTCAAGCGCCGACAGGGGCACCGCCGGCGGTGACGTCGCCTCGCTCACCACCCCGTCGGCCTCGGCGAGCGCCACCCCCGCCGGTGGTGCCGCCAACGGTCGGCCGCAGCTGCGCCTGGACATGACCGACGAGGAGGAGGAGCGGCTCTGGGGGACGTACAACATCTGCCTGCACGACAACGGCGTGAAGCTGAACGAGGGCCGGTCACAACCCGGCCCGGTGGGGGACGGCACGGGCCTGTCCCTCGACCAGAGCGGGGAGCCGAAGGCGGCGTACGTGGCGTGCGCCAACAAGCTGCCGCTCCAGCCGCCGGAGCTGGACCCGGAGAAGAACCCGAACTACGTGAGCCAGTGGAACGACTACGTCCAGTGCCTGCGCGGGCGCGGTCTGAAGATCCACTCACTGCCGGACGGCTCCGGCTGGACCTACGACGACGGGGTCGCCGACCCGACCGGCGGTCTTGAGGGTCCCGCGATGGACAAGGCCGAGCGGGAATGCACGATGGAGATCTTCGGTGCCAAGAAGTAACCCGAGCGACGATCCCGGTCGGCGCCCCACCCGGCGTACCGCGATCGTGGTGGCGACGGTGACCCTGGTGATCGCCGTCGGCGCCGGCGTCGGGGTGCTGGCGCTGCGGCGGCACGCCGACGATGACGTGGCGAGCGCCCCGCCGTCGGTGACCACGACGACGGTGACCCGGGCCGACCTGTCGGACACCCGTTCGCTCAACGGCACGCTCGGCTACGGCCCGGAGCGGCTGGTGAAGGGTGCCGGGGAGGGCGTCGTCACCCGGCTGCCGAAGGTGGGCGACACGGTGGCCCGGGGCAAGCCGCTCTACTGGGTCAACGACCGACCGGTGCCGGTGCTGTTCGGCGGAACTCCGCTCTTTCGCACCCTCGACAAGCCCGGACTGATGGGCAGCGACGTACGGATCGTTTCGGACAACCTCAAGGCGCTGGGCTACCAGACCGGCGCCCAGCCGTCCCGGGGCACCGACGGCACGAGGATCGGCACGGGTCAGGCCCTGCTCACCGCGAGCCTCGTCGCCGCGATCAAGAAATGGCAGCAGGCCCTCGGCCTGGAGCCCACCGGCACGATCGGGGTCGGGCAGGTCGCGGTGCTGACCGGGCCGGCCCGGGTCAGCGCGGTGAAGGCGCTGCCCGGTGACCCGGTCGCCGGTGAGCTGCTGGCCGTCACCGAGAAGGTCAAGCTGGTCACCGTACCGGTCGGGGCCACCGAGGTCGCCGCCATCACGGTCGGCGCCGCCGTGGTCGTCGCCCTGCCGGACAGCTCCGAGATCCCGGCCACTGTCGCCTCGATCTCGCAGACGGTGCGTGGCGGTGGGCAGGACGCCGGCACCGGGCAGGGCAGCCCGCCGACGGTGGACGTCCTCGTCGCACCGACCCGGGCGGCGGACGTGGCCAAGCTGGACGCCGCCGCGGTCCAGGTCCGGTTCACCACCGCCGTCCACAAGGGGGTGCTCGCGGTGCCGGTCGGCGCGCTGGTGGCACTCCGCGAGGGCGGGCATGCGCTGCAACTGCCCGACGGTGGGCTGGTGGCCGTGGAGACCGGGATGTTCGCCCGAGGTCTGGTCGAGATCAGCGGCACCGGTGTGACCGAGGGCCTCGACGTGGTGACGGCATCGTGACCGCCATCGCCGAGCCGGTGCTGAGCGTCGAGGGAGTCAGCCGGACGTACCCCGGCGGGGTGACCGCGCTGGACGACGTGTCCCTGACCGTGCGCGCTGGCGAGATGCTCGCCATCGTCGGGCCGTCCGGGTCCGGCAAGTCCACGTTGCTGAACATCATGGGCACCCTCGACCTGCCGACACGTGGCCGCGTACGCGTGGCCGGGCAGGAGGTCACCGCCCTGTCCGACCGTCGGCTCTCCGCGCTGCGGGGTCGCTGGCTCGGCTTCGTCTTCCAGCAGTTCCATCTCACCGACGGGTTGGACGCCGCCGAGAACGTCGCCACCGGCCTGCTCTACGCCGGGGTGCCCCGCCGTCACCGCCGCCGCACCGCGATCGAGGCGCTGGCCCGGGTCGGCCTGGCGCACCGGGTCGACCACCTGCCGCAGCAACTCTCCGGCGGGGAGCGGCAGCGGGTGGCGATCGCTCGGGCACTCGTCAACGAGCCCGCGCTGGTGCTGGCCGACGAGCCGACCGGCGCCCTCGACACGGTCAACGGGGAGGCGGTGCTGACCCTGCTCACGAACCTCAACGCGGAGGGCACCACCATCGCCGTGATCACCCACGACCGCGATCTCGCCGCCCGTACGCCTCGACAGGTGGAGATCCGCGACGGTCGGATCGTCGCCGACACCGTCAGCGGGAGCGGGACGTGAGCGCGCCCCGGCTCGCCCCGACCGACGTACTCCGGCTCGGTCTGCTCGGGATCACCACCCGCCGGATGCGGGCGGTCCTCTCCGCCCTGGGCATCTCCATCGGTATCGCGACGCTCGTCGTCGTGGTGGGCATCCCGGCGTCCAGCCAGCGCGACCTGATGAACCAGCTCGACGCGCTCGGCACCAACCTGCTGCGGGCCGAGCCCGTGCCGGATCAGGATCCGCCGGTCCTCCTGCCCGAGGACGCCGCCGCCATGGTGGCGCGGATCGGGCCGGTCGAGACGGCGAGCGCGGTCGCGAACACCCACACCGCCGTGCGCCGCAACGAGCTGCTGGACAGGTACGACACGTCCGGGCTCAGCGTGCTCGCGTCCCGGCCGGACCTGATGGGAACTGTCAACGGCCGGATCCGCAGCGGTCGGGCCCTCGACGCCGGGACGGCCCGGCTCCCGACCGCCGTCCTCGGCTACGTCGCGGCGAGCCGGCTCGGCTACGCCACCGTGGACCCCCGGCAACCACCCCAGGTGTTCATCGGCGAACGCTGGTTCACCGTGATCGGCATCCTGGACCCGTTGCCGCTATCCCCGGATCTCGACCGTTCGGTGCTTGTCGGGTGGGACGCCGCCAAGGCCATGCTCGGCTTCGACGGTCACCCCACGGTCGTCTACCTGCGGGCCAGGGAGGACGCGTTGGAGGATGTCCGGGCCGTGCTGCCGGCCACCCTCAACCCGCAGTTGCCGGGGCTGGTCCAGGTCAGCCGCCCCTCCGACGCGCTCGCCGCGAAACGGGCCACGGAGAACAGCTTCTCCGCGCTGTTCCTCGGGTTGGCGGCGGTCGCCCTGCTGGTCGGCGGGATCGGCGTGGCCAACACCATGGTCATCTCGGTGCTGGAGCGCCGTCGGGAGATCGGCCTGCGCCGGGCGCTCGGCGCGAACCGGGGCCAGATCCGGGTGCAGTTCCTCACCGAGTCGGTGCTGCTCAGCGTGCTCGGCGGTGCCACCGGGGCAGCTCTCGGGGTGCTCGCCACCGTCGGCTACGCCAGCTACCAGGGCTGGCCCCCCACGATCCCACCGACGGCGGTGCTCGGCGGAATCACCGGCGCCCTCCTGGTAGGCGTGATCGCCGGCGTCTACCCGTCCATCCAAGCCGCCCGCCAAACCCCCACCAAAGCCCTCTCCACCCCCTAACCACCCCCACCCCCCACCCCCCCCCCACCCCCCCCCCCCCCCCCCCCCCCCCCCCCCCCCCCCCCACCCCCCCCCCCCCCCCCCCCCCCCCCCCCCCCCCCCCCCCCCCCCCCCCCCCCCCCCCCCCCCCCCCCCCCCCCCCCCCCCCCCCCCCCCCCCCC